>NZ_JABFCI010000016.1:0-79294 GCF_017566105.1 Akkermansia sp. GGCC_0220 | reverse complement strand
ACTCTCCACTCTCCACTCTCCACTCTCCACTCTCCACTCTCCACTCTCCACTCTCTATTGAAATCCGTACAGGAGCCCCAGTTATAACCAGCCTTTTTGCCTTCAAAGCCCGCCCTTCCTTCTCTCATATTCCCATTCCCGTTCTTCTATGGAAGCGTTTCCACGGCCAACTGCCAACCAAAGGAATCCGGGACGGAACAGGGGGCATGCCTTTCCTCCTTCCTCCCCCTCCACGCTGTTTGGAATACGGCGGCACGGACGCCAGGAAACGGAGAACCGCACCTGCTTGCTCATGCCCGGTTGAATGAGGCGGCGGGAGGGGCAGTCTTCCCTTTTTGCGGAAAGGCGGGAAAAAACAGGTATTCGTGTCAGCATTTCAGTTGAGTTATGACACTTCCGTCTGCTGTCTTGTCTGATTGTCTATATGAAACATGTCATGCTTCCCTCCTTGTGCGCCGTCGCCGTCGTGGCCTCCTGCGATCCCGTCCTGGCCCAGCAGCCCGCACCCGTAGTGACGACCACGCCTCCCTACCTGAACACGGAACGCGGCCTGCGCGTGAAAACCCTGGAAGGCAGGGAAATAAGCCCCAGCCTGCTGAAGGGCATGCGTCCGGAAGAACAAATCACCAAGAGGACGCCCGGCGTTCCCACCAGGCCCAGCGTTCTTCTCCAGCATGAGGCCAGGCCCTCCGCCCCCGGCATTGAATGGTTTGCGGCCAAGCCTCTCAAGATGATGCCGTATCTGGACAGTTCCTACGTCTTCGGCAACACCTGCGCGGAACCGAACGCCTGGATCCGTGAAGACATGATTTCCACCGGGGCGCAGAAGATCAAGACCGCCCTGTCCAGATACGGCATCACCTATTCCGCCCAGTTCGGCTTCAACTACACGGGCCTGACGGGCGGCGGCCTGAACGGAAAGACGGATTTCCCCTCCTATAACGGCTCCCTGCTGACCAATATCACCATTTTCCGCAACAACTCCACGGGGAGCGGCCTGTACCTGGCCTCCGAGTTCGACTTCGGCAACGGCTTTGACTTCAATGAAGGGAGCAAGGGCCCCGCCACCACGCTGGGCTCCCTCCAGAATCCCACCAGTTCCTTCCAGGGGCCGGACCCCCACCTCAGCAACCTGAGCCTGGCATGGGTGGGAGCGGGCGGCAAGCTCCTGCTGATGGCGGGCCAGCTGGACACCACCAATTACATGGACCACAACGCCTACGCCAACTCACACAACAATAACCTGACCAACAGCGTCTTCGGCAACAACCCCATGCTGCCCCTGACGGACAACTCCCTGGGCTTCCATTTCGCATGGCAGCCCACCACCTCCTTTTACGTGATGGGAGCCACCGCCGCCAACAACATGACCCAGAACCACAACCCGTTCAGGAACCTGAACTCGGACAACTGGACGAACGTGCTTGAATTCGGCTACGTGGCGGAGGACTTCTGCGGCATGGGTTCCGGCGTGTACCGCCTCCAGCCCTTCTTCACCACCAGCAACAGTGAAAACGGCGGCGGCGTGGCCGTGAACTTCCAGCAGCAGCTTGGCCGCAGCAGCCACCTGGGCTGGTTCTTCCGCGGCGGCTGGGCCAGCGATGACGCCGCCACGCTGACCGGCGTGCGCTGCGCGGCCACCACGGGGCTGGTGCTCCTCTCCCCCTTCCGCGGAAAAGGCGCCTCCAATGACGGCTACCTGGGCCTGGGCTTCCTCTGGCAGCAGGGCGCCAAAAAGAACGGCCCGTACGTGAACAAGAATGAATACGGCATTGAACTAACCTATGTGGCCCAGGTGACGCCCACCATGACGCTCCAGCCTGACATTCAGCTCGTCAAGAATCCCGTCAACGGCCGCAGGGGCCAGACGGCCGTGGTTTTCCAAATCCAGAACGTCTGGTCCTGGTAGGGGCAGCCCCTGAAAAATTGGAAAATATTGATCGCATTTCCCGGAAATCGTGTCTAAATGGAAACGATTTATTTGGACCACGCACATGAAGCGCACGCAGCAACCTTCCATGCAGGAGGCGGAGCAGGCCTCCCTGAATCATGAGATTTTAACCACATGGCGTCCCGGGGAAACCCTGGGGGAACACATGGAGCGCCGCGGCGTCAGCCGGCGCGAATTCAATAAATGGTGCCTGAAAATGATCGCCCTGATGGGCGTCGCCACCGTGACGGGAGGCGTTTCCAACGCCCAGGAGATTGCGGACAAGATGGCCGCCCTGAAACGCCCGGTGGTCATCTGGCTCCAGCTCCAGGAATGCACCGGGTGCCTGGAAAGCACCATCCGCAGCTATAACGAGGAGATCGGGGACATGGTGCTTTCCGCCGTCTCCATGCCTTACGTGGAGCTGCTGATGGCCCCCTCCGGGGACGCAGCCAACGCCGCCCTGGAAGAAGCCATCAAGGAACCCCATATCCTCGTCATCAACGGTTCCGTCCCGGTCAACGACGGCGGGGTGTACTGCACCGTGGCCGGGGATACGGTGGAGCACATGCTGCGCCACTGCGCGGAAAACGCCTCCTACATCCTGGCGGTGGGCTCCTGCGCGTACTTCGGCTCCATCCAGGCCGCCCGCCCCAACCCCACCGGGGCCGTGGGCATCCGGGACATCCTGACAGACCGCACGGTCATCAATGTGCCGGGCTGCCCGCCCATCGGGGACGTGATCACCGCCGTCATCATGTACATCCTGACCTTTGACCGCGCCCCGGAATGCGACCTGGAGACGCGCCCGCTGATGGCGTACGGCACCCGCATCCATAACAACTGCCCGCGCCGCGCCCACTTTGACGCCGGCCAGTTCGTCAACGTGTTTGACGATGAGAACGCGCGGGAATGCTTCTGCCTGTACAAGGTGGGCTGCAAGGGGCCGGATACGTTTTCCCCCTGCCCCATCGTGAAGTGGAACGGAGGCGTCAGCTTCCCCATCCAGTCCGGCCACCCGTGCATCGGCTGCACGGAGCTGTACTTCTTTGACCGCATGACCCCCTTCTACAAGACGCTGCCGAACGTGAACGGCTTCGGCGTGGAGGCCTCCGCCAACGTGATCGGGGCCGTGGGCGTGGCCGGCGCGGGCGCGGCGATCGCCGCCCATGCCGTAGGTTCCGCCATCCATTACAAGAAGCAGCACATGAAGGAGGAGGCGAACGTCTCCCTGCCCGCCTTCGGGGACGCTCCCGGCTCGCCTGACAAGGAAACTGAAGAATAACCAGAAGCTTTCACCACCAGATTACCATGAGCAATTACACATCAGCGGACGTTCCGGAATCCAGCCGGGTGGTCATTGACCCGGTGACGCGCATTGAAGGCCACCTGCGCGTGGAGATGGAGGCCGGAGACGGCGTCATCAAGAACGCCTGGACCTCCACCACGCAGTACCGCGGCATTGAGGTGATCGCCTGCAAGCGGGACCCGCGGGACGTATGGGCCTTCGTGGAACGCATCTGCGGCGTCTGCACGGGCACGCACGCCATTGCGGCCCTGGCCGCGGTGGAGGACGCCCTGCAATACCCGGTACCCGTCCAGGCCCGCCTCATGCGCGACCTGGTCAGCGGCGCCCTGGGCATCCAGGACCACGTCATCCACTTCTACCAGCTCCAGGCCATGGACTGGGTGGACGTGATGTCCGCCCTGAAGGCGGACCCCAAGGAAACCGCCGCCATCGCCAAATCCCTTTCAGACTGGCCCCTGTCCTCCGCCACGTACTTTGCCGGGGTGCAGAAAAAGCTGAAGGACTCCATCGCCCACGGCCAGTACTCCATTTTCACGAACGGCTACTGGGGCCACCCGGCCTACAAGCTGCCGCCGGAGGTGAACCTGCTGGGCGTGGCGCACTATCTCCAGGCCCTGGTCTGGCAGCGGGACATGATCAAGATCCACACCATCCTGGGCGGCAAGAACCCGCACCCGAACTTCCTGGTGGGCGGCATGGCCTGCGCCATCAACATGAACAATGACCAGGCCATCAACCAGTTTGCCCTGAGCTACCTGAAACAGCTGGTGCAGACCTGCCACGACTTCATCCACAAGGTGTACTACCCGGACATCGTGGCCATCGCCGGATTTTACAAGGATTACGCCCACATCGGCGCGTCCAACCCCAACTTTTTCTGCACCGGGGACCCGTCCGAGATCAACACCGGAGCTCCCGCCGGCAAGGGGATGATCAAGCCCGGCGTCCTGCTGAACGGGGACTATAAAAACGTGCTTCCCTTTGACCAGGACAAGATCAAGGAATTCGTCACCAGCGCCTGGTACAAGTACACGGAAGGCCGGGACGCGGGCCTGGCCCCATACGACGGGGAGACGAACGCGGATTACAACGGCCCCAGGCCGCCCTACAAGTGGCTCTCCGACCATCCGCAGTACACCTGGGTGAAAGCCCCGCGCTACGACGGCCACGCGATGGCCGTGGGCCCGAACGCCCGCATGATGATCGGCTACGCCCAGGGGGTGCCCGCCATCGTGGAGCGGGTGGACGCCGCCTGCGACAAGCTGGGGCTGCCGCGCGACAACGCCTTCATGAACTCCACGCTGGGCCGCGTGTACGGCCGCTCCCTGGACGCCCTGATCAACGTGGACATGATGGTGAACCAGCTCCAGGAGATGACGGACCGCATCAAGAACGGGGAAACCGCCACCTTCAACCCGGAAAAATGGGAGCCGGAAACCTGGCCCTCCTCCTGCAAGGGCGTGGGCTGGGTGGAAGCGCCCCGCGGCAGCCTGAGCCACTGGGTACGGATTGAAAACGGCCAGACGGTGAATTACCAGGCCGTGGTGCCCAGCACCTGGAACAGCTCCGGCCGCGACGCGGAGGGGCAGATGGGGCCGTACGAATATTCCCTGGCCCATACCGGAAAACACCCGCTGGTGGACCCCACCCGCCCGGTGGAACCCCTGCGCACCGTTCACAGCTATGACCCGTGCCAATCCTGCGCCGTCCACTTGTTTGACGAAGAAGGGGAGGCCATTCTGACCAGACAGGACCCGTGAAAACGACTCTTATCGACAAAGACCTCACCCTGGCGGTGGAGGACGCCATTCCGGCCAGCCCGGTTTACACGCCGGAGGAAATCCTGGCCCTGGCCGTGTGCGCCTCCCCCAACGGCAGCACGGACCCGGGGGACCTGGCCCTGCTCCACGCCGCGCGGGAACGGGGCGTGGCCCTGCCCTACGCCCAGCAGGAGAATTCCTGGGAGGCTCCCTCCCGGGAAAGGCCGTACAGCACGGCCATGCTGAAAGCCGCGGACAAGGAGGACGCCGCCCCCTTCATGGTGGCCCGCGGCAGCCTGAAGGCCCTGGAAAAACTGTGTGAAGTCAGCCATCTGGAAAAAGAGCGCATGAACAAGGCTTTTGAGGAATACTCCCCCTCCGGCTTTGAACCCGTGGCCGTGGCCGTCCACCGGCCCGGCGCGCCGTGGCGCCTGCTGGGCGTGGTGCCCATGCACGCCATGAGGGACGTGCGCCGCCTCTCCATGGCCAAGGCCAACTTCCGCTACTTCCACGTCTGGGACTGGCCGCTGCGCGTGCTGCACTGGACCTGGGTGTTCTGCATCATCGGGCTGGCTTCCACCGGCATCTGCATTGCGGAAGGGTGGTTCCTGAAAATGGGGGACCTGCACGGGGCCTTCCAGTTCGGCACGCTCCGCTTCGTGCACTACGCGCTGGGGTGGACCCTGGTGGTGGTGATGATGCTGCGCTTCTCCTGCTTCTTCATGGCCTCCAACAAGTACCAGAGCTTCCGGGCCCTCTTCCCCATCTCCAGGCAGCAGTGGAAGGACCTCTTCACCACGGCGGTGGACTACGTGTTCGCCCGCAGTTATGACGGCCCCCGCTACATCGGCCACAATCCTTTACAGCAGTGGACGTACACGGGCGTCTACGTCCTGTTCACCACCATGGTGGTGACCGGGCTGGCCCTGTACGCCCTGTATGAGCCGCGCCACTGGTTCTACCACTGGTTCATGCCCCTGAACGACCTGATAGGGGTTCCGTACGTGCGCCTGGTGCACCTGATCGGCATGTGGTGCTTCATCATCTTCGCCATGGTTCACGTGTACCTTTCCATCCTCTCCGGAAACGTGGACCGGGACGGCACCATCTCCTCCATGTTCAGCGGAGGGCGCTGGCTGCGCAAGGGCGTCAAATTCCGGGATGAATAACTGCCTTTCCCCCGCACTTTCCATGGAATCCGAGGAATATACGGAAGAACTCCGGGGCTGCCCCGTGAAGGGGAACGCCTATCCCGTGCTCGTGCTGGGCGTGGGCAACCCGCTCATGGGAGATGACGGCATAGGCGTGGAGCTTGCCCACCGTCTTCAGGAACGGGACTACGGCCCGCTGGTCCATGTGGAGGAGGGAGGCACGCTGGGAATGACCCTGCTGCCCCTGCTGGAAGACGCGGATACGGTCATCCTGCTGGACGCCGTCAAGACGGGGGCCCGGCCCGGAACCGTCGTCACGCGCAGCCGGGACGAACTCCCCCGCCATTTCTCCCGCGTCATCTCACCGCACCAGATCGGCATGAAGGAAGTGCTGGGCGCGGCCCAGCTGTGCGGAACCCTGCCGCGCATCATCACGCTGGTGGGGGTGGAGGCCGGGCATACGGACTTCTGCCAGCCCATGTCCGCGGAAGTGCGGGAGGCCGTGCCGCAGGCGCTGGACCTGGTGGAAACCCTCATCGCCCGCGCCCTGGAGGAATACCAGGCCCGGAAAGACGCGCATGCATGAAGTAGGCATCATGGAGGGGGCGCTGGACATGGCCCGGCGGCTCATGGAAAAGAACGGGGGAACCCGGCTGATGCGCGTGCACATGACCATCGGCAGCCTGAGCGGCGTGGTGCCGGAAGCCCTGCAATCCGCCTTCCTGGCCCTGAAGGACGCGTATGCCGCGCAGGACGCCGCCCTGGACGTCACGTGGGTGGAGGCCCTGTGCCGCTGCGACGCTTGCAGCGCGGATTTTTCCTTCACGGAGCACGGCTATATCTGCCCCGGCTGCGGAGACCCCGCCCTGGCCATCCTCCGAGGACGAGAACTGGAACTGACCCGGGTGGAATGGGAGTGAACCGCGCTTTTCCCGTCCGGAAGAAAATAAGGTGAATTTACCCGAACATTTTACCCGCCCGGACGGTCTAATACCATTGGCGCGCATCCACCGCGCCTCAAACGTCAAACCAACTATGTAACCAGCGTCATGAGCAATATCAACCCATTCATTCTAACAGGGATGATGCCGCTTTCAGCCTCATCCATGAACCGCGTCTCCTACATGTGCCCGGTCACCATCAGCAATGACGTGGTGCAGGGCCAGACGGACATTCAGGATTCCCTCACCGTTGATTCCGGCGGCAATCTTTACATCATCAACGCCCCCGTTTACGTGGGAGGCCCCAACCAGCCGGACCACGGGCACCGCACCGCCCACCTGGTCATCCGTAACGGAGGCACCATGACGCTCCTGGGCAACCTGCCGGACCACATGACCGTTTTCCTGGGAAACAAGGCCAACGGCAGCCTGGAGATCAACGGCGGCCGCCTTCTGATGGGCCAGGGCCGCATTCAGGGCTCCAGAGAGCATGAAGGCAGAATCGCCATGACGGACGGCTGGCTCTTCGCCTCGGAAGTGGACCTGCCCGCCGAGGGCTCGGAACTCGTTATCAAGCACGGCCTGATGCGCATCAAAAAACTTTCCGGCAGCGTATCCACCCACATTTACGGCGGCGTGCTGCACGTGAAGGAGGAAGCCCACGCCAGCCGCATCCATTTGATAGATGACGGCGTGCTGCTTCTGGGCAGCGTTACCAGCCAGCCTTCCGCGGACGTCATGGCCGGAGCGGGCATCAACTTCCGCGGGGACGGCGGCGCGCTGGTCATCCGCGTGCCCCATCCGGAAAACGCGCTGACGCGCACGCGGGAGGCGGAACACGTCTTTGACGAACTGCTCCGGAGGGGCAAGCTCTTCCATGACAGCAAACCCATGACCAGCTTCCAGGGCTTCCACATGAGGGAATTCACCGGGCATGACAGCCTGACGTACGCCGCGCTGCGCCCCTCCGCCCAGCTGCGCGCGGAACAGAACCAAGTCACGCGCCTGCTCCATACGTTCATGTACGGCGGCAGTGAAAAGGACATGCCCATCTGAACCTCTCCGGAAAACGGATCCCATTCCGCAAAAAAGCCGCCGGCGCAGAATGCCGGCGGCTTTTTCATAAATGGGCAAGTGGAAAAAACGTTACTTCAGGAACGTAATCGTGAGGGGCGCCACGTAATCGTAATCCCCGTTCGCCACCTTGACGGCAGTGATAATGGCGAAAACAATCCACGCGATGACGACCGCGGGAGCCAGCACGAAGCCGATCAGGACAAAACATAACAGGAAGGCCGCAATCGAATAAATCGCCCAGGAAATCTGGGCATTCAGAACGTTCTTTCCTACCTTGTCCACCAGGGGGTTGGCATCCTTCCAGACCAGCCAGCAGATCAGGGGCGGAATGATGTTCACGCCGGTGGAGAAACCGAAAAAGACGGACACCAGCGGAGAAACCGCCGTAAGAGTGGCCTGGGTCTTGTCGGGCTGTTTTTCAGGGGCGGGTTCCTGAACCGGCTCCTGGATGATTTGTTGTTCTTCGTCCATAAAAAATGCAAGGCGATGGGAAGCGGGAGGGCGAACGGAAACCTCTTCCATTCCTTTCCGCCTCAGTTAACCCCTTTTTCACATATTCCACCCGGTAGTCAAGCTTCCAGACCGTTCGTTTTCCGAATAAAAAGCGTTCTCCTGCAATCATCCTTGCCTCCGCGGCGGGAAGTGGCTACACATGCAGTCCATGACCAACACCCTGACGCTGCTCACCCTCTCCGCCTGCCTGGGGGCCTGTGTTCCCGGCGCGCCGGAAATCCTGCCTCCCGCTTCTTCCGTCACCCGCCGTGAAGCCCTGGAAACCAGCCGGGCTTATACTTCCATGGCCTGGCGGGGCTCTCCCCGGAACGTCCGCCACGGGACGGACGAGGACGGCATCCGGATAGACACGCCGGACGCCTCCGCAGCCGGAGGCCATGCCGGCGCGTGGTGGCGGCCCGGCGCGCGTTCCACCGGCATGCCGTACAAATGGGGCGGGTTCGACACCCCGCGGCAGTTCGCCGAACGCCTGAAGGCGGATGCCGCCAACGGGGAGCCCCCGCCGCGGCCGGGGACATGGGCACCCCGGAAAAGCAGGCCGCGGGGGATGCCGCCGCCAGCCGCTTTGCCGCCGGGGTGGACTGCTCCGGCTTCGTCTCCCGCTGCTGGCGCCTGTCCAGGCCATTTTCCACACGGGAGCTCCCCGCTCTTTCCATTTCCCTCCCCTCCTGGGATGAGCTGAAAACGGGGGACATCCTGATTGCTCCGGGACGCCATGTGCTCCTGTTCATCCGCTGGGAGGGAGCGGAAAAAGACCGGTTCCTGGGCAGTGAAGCCGCCCCCCTGCCGGTCTGGAAGTGCGCGGAGCGCGTTTTCAGCCGCCCCATGCTGGAGAACAGCGGCTACCGCCCCATGAGGTACAGGGGCATGCGGGACTGAACCGCTGCGCGGAACTTCCCCATCTCCGGCGCTCCAGAACGGCGCCGGGAACAGGAACGCCCCGCAAGTCCGGAGACTGCGGGGCGCTGGAAAGAGTGCGGCGCATGAGGCCGCCCGGCTCCGGAAGAAGCCGCCCGGGATTATCCGGGCCGCGCCGCTTCCGGCACGGGCCGTTACAACGGCTGGACGTTCAGATCAAACACCTTCCCCTGGAAGGAGGAGCCGAGCACCTTCAGCGGGAGAACGAAGGTGGAGCGCACGCCCTTCGTGCGGGGTTCAAAGTTTTCGTCCGGATTGCGGAAGCTCTTGAGCACCATGGTGCCCGCAGGCTTGCCGTCAATGAGGAGGGTGGTTTTTTCCGGCTCTCCCACAATTTCCACCTTCACCTTCTTGCCGACGGGCAGCTTGGCGCCGAAGGAGAATTCCAGAGAGTCATCCCGCCGGAAGCCCATGGTGCCGTCCTTCATGACGGCGAACAGCTCCCCTTCCGGGCCGGAAAGCAGAACCTGCTCCTTCCCTTCCGGAGCGGCGGAAAGCTCAAGCTCCATGGTGAGGCGGTAGCCGGGCCCCAGGGCGGGCTGGTTCAACTGCTGGGGCAGCTTGCCCGGAACCACGGAGAAGGGCTTGGAATCCTTCCACTTGTGGAGGGGGTTGGTACGGGGGGCTTCCCCGATGGCCTTGACCAGCTCCCGGTGCTCTTCAAAAGAATCCGGAGCCTTGGCCTTCCCCCACATCTTCTGGGCCAGCACGTCCATGGAGCCGGAAATAACGCCCCAAATGTCATAGGGGGCATAGCCGGAGTGCTTGAGGTCCGTCTCATCATTCCAGACGGCAAAAGCCGCGCCGATGAGCTGGGGATGGCCGGAAGGCAGGGTTTCATTCCCGATGCGGTTGGGAATCCAGTTATTATAAAGCCCCTTGTGGTTCCTGTCCATGCGGTAATAGTTGGCGTAGGGCACCACGTACAGGGCGCCGTCATTGGTATTGATGACGTCATAGCCCTGGTTCACAGCCTCCCAGGCCCTCATCCATCCGGTACTCCAGAGGTTCATTTGAACGCCCTTGCTCACCACGGGGGTTTTGCCGGGCTTGGTGCTCAGGCTGCCCCAGATGCGGGGCGTATAACCGCGCTTCAGGGCATGCTTCAGCACGGCGTCCGCAAAATGGCGGTAATCCTCCTTGTTGCCGTAAAACTCGTCCGCGCCCACATGCACCACCTTGCTGCCGAACACCGGGCGGCCCAGTTTGGGGTCTTTCAGCAAATACTCGTCAAATACCTTGCCCACCAGGCTGATCGTCTCCGGGTTGGCGGCGTCCAGCATCTCGCTGCGGCGCTTTTCATGGTTCATGGGTCCCTTGTAAATGAGGTCCGGGCGCAGGCGGGTGAAGGAAAGCGCGTGACCGGGAGTGTCAATCTCCGGAACGATGCTGATGCCGCGGCGTTCGGCGTAATCCACCAGATCCGCAAACTCCTTCTTGGTGTAGAAAAGGTCCTTCGCCGTAAGAGGAACGCCGTCCTTGCCCTTCATGTTGGATTCCAGGCGGAAGGCGGCATAGAGCTCCTTGAACGGATCGCGGCCCTTGTCCACATACATTTCATGGAAAATGAAGTTATTGTTGATGACCAGGTGCAGGTCATTCATCTTGTACCAGGCCATGGTGCGGATCACGTCCCTGAGGTAGCTGAGGGGATAGGGCGTACGCGCAATATCAAGCATGAAGCCGCGCAGCTCATAGCGCGGGAAATCCACTGCCGTGCCGCAGGGAACGCTGCCGGGGGTCTGGCGCAGCATCTGCAGCAGCGTGCGCGTGCCCCAGAACAGCCCGGTGGGCGTAGCCGCGCCAATGCGGACGCCGTCCCTGGTCACCTGGAGCCTGTACCCCTCCTTGCCCAGGTTGCCGCCTTTCAGCAGGGAAAAGGAAATATCCGCCTTCGCGCCGGGCGGGACAAGCTTGACCTTCTTCCCCGCCACGTCTTCCAGATCAGCCGTGAATATCTGCGCCAGCTCTTTTTCCGGGCAGGCTACGGAAACCGTGTTCCCCAGCTTGTACGCGCCCTGGCCGCCCTTCCATTGCAGGATCTCCGGAATGATACGCGGCTTGGGATTGCCCTGGGCGGCGTCCGGGGCCTGCAGCATGATTTCATAATCCTTGCTGATGGCTTCCTTGCCGTCCTTGGTCACCTTGAAGCTGACGTTGACGGGGGTGTCTGAAATAACGGGGGCTATCTTTCCCTTGCTGTTAACAAGCTGCTCATAGTCGGCCCCCAGGAATTTGATCTGGGCTCCGGAGGCGCTTGGCATCGGCAGTTGTTTCGCGCCCGCTTTCACCGGAGGGATGGTGAGGGAATCCGCAATCTGCTTGGCGTCCTGCCCCATCAAGGGAGATGCGGCAAAAGCGGCGATCATCAGGAATAGGTTCTTCTTCATGTTATCGTGTCGTTTCAGGGAAAAGGAGGATCTGGTTCGTGCCAAGAACTACGCGCCCGCCGTCCTTTTCTTGCAGGGAAAGGGGAAAAAGCGGGTGAATTCTCCTTCGTTCCGCCGTCCGGGCATGCATTCCGCCGGGCGGATTGCCGCGCGTCAGGTTTCATGAAGGAAAACCGCCGGGCCCGGGAGGACCGGCCAATCTTGTTCAGGCAAGTTATTATCTCAAACATCCCGTTATTGGCGAGATTAAAAAACAGACACGCTCCGGACGCGGGAATGCGCCCGGAAGGTAAACGCCCTGCCGGACAAAAAAAGGGGCCGGACCTCCAATCAGGAAATCCGGCCCCGGACAGGGGGAAAAGGGAAGGACAAATCAGGCGCGGATGTCGATCACCTCCCCGGCGGGGAAGCGCACCTTGGCCTCGTGGGCGTAATCGTCGTCCTTCGCGCGGTAGCCCAGCGCCACGCTCACCACGGAGCGGTACGGCGTGCCGTCCAGGCCCAGAATCTCATCATACTTATCGCGGTCCATGCCGCCGATGGTGCAGGAATCCACCCGCAGGGCGGCGGCCGCGCTGAGCAGGAAGCCTGCGGCAATGTACACCTGGCAATCCAGCCAGGTGTGCATTTTTTCCGGAGTCAGGGATTTTACATAGCCAGTATAGAAATCAGCGGAGGAAGCCAGCTTTTCCGCGGACGGGTGGCGCGTGAACTCAATCTGGGCCAGGTAGCGGTCCACGTCCCGCTGGGTGGCCGTCCTGCGGGCGCAAAGCACCACGTAATGGGAGCAGTCCTCCACCTGGGACTGGTTCCAGGAGACTTCCCGCAGGCGCGCCTTTAATTCCTTGTTCGTCACCACCACAAACTTCCAGAGCTGAAGGCCCAGGGAAGACGGGCTGAGGCGCAGGCTTTCCGCCAGCGCATGCCAGGTGGGTTTCTCAATGCGGGCTTCGGGGTCAAACTTCTTGCAGGCGTAACGCCATTCAAGACCGTCAATGTACTGTTCCGGAGAGATCATAAAAGGTGAGACAGGAAAAACGGCGAAACTGTTTAAAGTACTTCCTTCAAAACTTCAATGCAGCGGGCATTTTCCGCGGGGGTGCCTATGCTGATGCGGATCCACTCCGGCAGCCCGTAGCCGTCCTGTGCGCGGACGATCACGCCCCTGGCCAGCATGTCCTGGAACACCTTCCTGCCCTGCCCCACCTTCACCAGGATGAAATTGCCCTGGCTGGGAATCCATTCCAGCCCCATGTCCCGGAAAGCCTGTTCGTAAAAACGCATGCCCTCGGCATTGTTCTCCACGGTGCGGCGCACGTGCTCCCGGTCTTCCAGGGCGGCCAGGGCCGCCTCCTGCGCCAGCACGTGCAGGTTGAACGGCGCGCGCGCCTTGTGCAGCATGCTGCACACGTGTTCCGGGGCAATGCCGTAGCCCACGCGCAGGCCCGCCAGACCGTAAGCCTTGGAGAAGGTGCGGAGAACAATCACGTTGCGGCCTTCCCGCACGAACTTGAGGGTATCCGGCGGATTGTCGGAAAACTCCCGGTACGCCTCGTCAAAGCATACCAGCACGTGTTCCGGCACCTTCGCCATGAAATCGTCAATCTCCTGCTGGGTCACGACGGTGCCCACGGGATTGGTGGGATTCGTAATGAACACGATGCGCGTGTTGTCCGTAACGGCATCCAGGAAGCCGTTCAGATCGTGCGTCCAGTCCGGCTTGTTGGGCACTTCCACGTACGTGGCGCCGAACAGCTTGGACATGATGGGGTACATGGAAAAGGCGTGCCTGGCGGCCACTACCTCCGCCCGGGGATTCAGCAGGGCATGGCACATCAGCTCAATCACCTCGCTGCTGCCCGTGCCCACCACCGTCTGGCCAAACTCCACGCCGCAGAACTCCGCAATGGCGGAGCGCAGGCGGAAGGCCGCGCCGTCCGGATAAATGTTCACGCCTGCCGCCGCGCGGGCAATGGCCTCCACCGCCTTGGGGGACGGCCCCAGCGGGTTCTCATTGGACGCCAGTTTCACAATATCATGGGGATCCAGGCCCAGTTCCCGGGCCGTCTCCTCAATGGGCTTGCCCGGCTGGTAAGCCACCAATTCCAGCACATGCTGGTTTGCGAAACTCTCAATACTCATAGCGGCGGAATGTTACCGCCATTCCCCACTTCTGGCAATACGGATTTCCATCCGGAGCGGACCTTAAAAACATGCCTGTCATTCAGCCTCATCCACGCTGCGGGAAGCGGCGGAATTTCTTTCACCCCCGGAAAGGCCTTCCTTTCCAACCGGCTTAATCCTCTTCCCGCCGCCAAAATAAACGTATCCATGGCTCGAACAGCCGGAAGCAGGCTTTTTAATGCCGCGGCGGGCGAGTATTGCCCGGAAGGATAAAAATTAGACTTCCGCTCTTTGGGCAGTTTCCCAAACATGGAAAGGGTGGTTCAAAGCAGATGTCCCTCCGGAAAGGTCGTGCCAAATCCATGCCCTTGTGGACGACAATGGAAGTTTCACCATCAAGCAAGTTTGGAATGTCCGCCTGCCCTTTCCTTCCGTCTTTCCGCGCATCCCCTGCCCTATAAAAAGCAACCCGGTTTAACGGCCTTATGCCGGGACGTGCCTGCCGGGCATTTCTTCCCTCGCCCGGCGGGTCATGGCGGCGATCAGCTCCGTTTTTCCCTCCGTATAGGCATCCCGGTTGAATTCGAACTTCTCTTTCAGGGAACGCTTGAGGGCGGCGTACCTTTCCGCCTCATCCGGATGCGCGGCCAGGTAGTCCCGGAAGTACAATTCATCCCAATCCCGGCAGGGCCGCACATGCAGATGGAACGCCTGCCCCCGGAAGCCGTCCGCGGCATAGCCCTTCACCAGAACCAGGCGCATCTGCGCTTCGTCCCGGTGCATTTCCCGGTAGCCGCACTTTTCCAGCAGGGGAAGCGTTTCAAAAACAAATGAATCGGGCCGCACTTCCAGCAGAATGTCAATGGTGGGTTTGGCCGCCAGGCCCGGAACGGACGTGCTCCCGAAGTGGGAAAGGCGGCTGATGCGCGAGAGGGGCACCACCGATTCCAGCATCTCTTTCTCCCTCCGGTAGATTTCCGCCCACTCCGGCCTGGATTCGCTCAAGATGACGGGAAACAAGCGCCAGAGTTCTTCAAGGCTCATGGCGGACAGGGCGGCTTCATCCGAAACACGGCGGGACATTCCCGGAAGATAAGGGAGACGAAGCCGTGAGTCAACCTCCCCGGCGTCCTCCCCGGCCTGACGCCGGGGAACCGCGGACCTTTTTGCCATTCCCTACTTTCTCCGCTTGCTGCCGTCCCGCGGACGGCAGCGCAGGGCCTGGTACCCGGCCACGACAAAGGCGAAGGTAGTCACCGCCAGAAAAGAGCGGAACAGCCACGCCAGAAGTTCCCAGTAAATCTCCTGAGTCATGCGGAAGGTTTTTTACCGGAATCCGGGACATTGCCCAGATCTTCCCGGAGACGTTTGACGGCACAGGCAATCAGGGTAGCCTTATCAAGCTGGCAGCGCTCCACGTTCAGGGCGTCCGCTTCCGCATCCCGGAAAAAATGGACGGATAACGGCATTTTTCCCTTGATTTGAATTTTTTTCTGACTCTTTTTCTTATTTCCCGTCTTCATAAAAATCCTTCTTTTGGTGCAATAAGGGCTTCAATAACCCGCTTACGATGCAATAATGCACCTGAAACGGTATTTCAGTCAACGAAAATATACCGTTAAAATGATATTATGCAAAAAAGGTTGAAAAATCGCACCATTTTCGTTACAAAGATATGCATGAGTGAGAATCAGGATGAACTCAAAGTGCAGATCAAGGCTTGGCTGAAACAGCAGAACATCTCCCGCAATGATTTTGCGGAGGAATGCTTCGTGTCTCCCAACACGGTCCGCAACTGGCTTGCCAAGGTAGCCATTCCCAAAGACAAGGAAGCTCTCATCCGGCTCATGATGGAAAAGACGGAAAGGGAGAAAAAACTGAAGGAGGCGGCAAGAGCCCATTGGAAACCCTTCGCCGTCATGCTGAGCGCCGAGGATTACAAACTCATCGAAGAAGCCGCCAGAAGAGACAACATGACGGTGGAGGAATGGGCGGAAGCCACCCTGATCAAGGACGCCCAGAAGAGGATGAAGAATTATTACGACGACGAAAGCAGCCTCCCGAACGACATCCCTCTGGCAGCGGAAATTCCGGAGGAGTACGGCGCTCCCAGGCCTTCCTCCTCTTCCAGTTCCTCATTCTCCGAACCTTCTTCTCCCCGCCGCAAGCCGCGGCAATAACCCATGGCGGATATGGCAGGCGCGCCCCGTGCAGGGACACCGCCCTCCCGCTGAGCCCCCCTTCGGCTGAAATCCCCCGGCTCCCTGCGGTTCCGGGGGATTTTCCTGTCAAGGCCCCGGGAACGGCTCAAACACTTGCGGCAACTGAAACCGGGATGGGTTTCCGCAAACGATTTAAAATACGCGTATCCGCAGGGCACGATGGGGATATTAATTACCGCAGGGGCTTGCGCCGCTCCCGTCCGCTCTTTTTTCTTGCCTGACGTGTTAGAGGGGTTCTATCATATTGACCATGAGACAACTACTCTGCCTGCTGTTCATTTCCGCCTTCTGGCTCCCTCTTTCCGCCCGTGCGGAGGCGGCTCCGCCGGCCGTTCCCTCCATTGCCGTCAGGATGGTGCATCCGGACAGCCTGGAGCTGGACCGGGAAGGAAAACCGGTTCCGGAAGGATACACGCCTTATGTGTATGAATTCCGCGACCGCCACGGAAAGATGCAGCGGGAACGTCTGTTCCTGAAAGATGAACCGGTCATTACGGAGGCGGAGGTGGAACGGGCAGGCGTCGATCCGAGCAGACCGGAGCATCTCAACATCACCCTGAACACGCCGGGAGGGAGGGCCATGAAAACGGCTACATCCGCCATGAGGCTGGGACATGACAGGCTGGCTGTCGTCGTTCAGGGAAAAGTCAATTCGGCCCCGGTGGTTCAGGCCATTATTTCCCGTGCTTTTGAAATTTCCGGACTGGACGGGGAGAATGAAGCCGCCAACTTGGCGGAACTGCTCAACCACCGGGCCGCCACGGGGAAAACCACCCCTTTCATTCCGCGTGATCTGGCCCTGTACGCCATCCATCCGGAGAACGCCCGGCTGGTGGAAGAAGGGACGCTTTCCGTACCGGGCTACCGGCTCTGGAGCCGCCCGGGCGCGGAGGAAGAAAAAGACGCGGAGAAGGAATACCTGTTTCTGGGGAACGCCCCCATCGTCACCGGGGATTACGCCCAGTCCGCACGCCCCAATCTGGATTATCCGGGGCATCTGGACATCGTTTGGAATGAAGAAGCGTACAGGAACCTGGAACAGGCCTGCGCCGCCCTCCGGCCCGGCAAGGACAGAATGGCCGTGGTCCTGCGCGGCGCCATCCTGTCTACGCCCGTATTCCATAAAATGCCTTCCCACGCCACCCTCATTCCCGTGCCGGGAGATGACCGCCAGCTGGATGCCCTCTGCGCGGCCATCAATACCCAGTTTCCGCCGCTCACGGAACAACAGCAGAGGAAGGTGAAAAAGAAGCTGGCCGTTTATCCCGTGTATCCCCGCAGCACGGAGCTGGAACAGCGGTTCCTCCCGGAACTCCGGCAGGGGAAAACCATTCATTTGAAAAGCGGGTTCCGCTCCATCCCTTACACCTGCCCCGGTTTTCCGGAACCCGTCCAGTCCTACGCCTTTATTCGTCCGGAATCCCTCATAGGGCCGGAGGATATTCAAAATGTGGAACGCCGTCAGGACGGCGCGATTACCTGCCAACTGCTGCCTCAGGAATGGGAAAAGGCACGCGCCTTTCTGGACGCAATCCCTGCGGGACCAGGTAAAGGGGCGGTTGTCTTCCAGGGGCGCATGCGCCACCAGTTCGCACTCAGGAGGGTCTTTCTTCAACTGTGGGGCGTGCCCGTGCTTTCTACCGTAAAGCCAATTTCCACCATTTACATCCCTACTCCGCAGGAAGATCAGCGCATGTACCGGGAGTCCGTGTATCTCCTGATCCCCTACCTCCTGGAACCCGTCTGTCCGTGGCTCTTTAAAAGCGCCCCCTCCTTCCGCACTCTGGGTGAACAGAAGCCTTTTTTAATGATTGATTCGGGCCTGAACCGCCCCTGATTTTTTTGCTCGAACCGGGGGCGGCGCTCCGCTATATTGCCTCCCGTTATGGCAACACCGGATTTTCATTACCAGGATCCTTTTCCCATTGAAAAGGACGACACCCAGTACCGCCTCATCACGTCCGACTACGTGAGCGTGGGTGACTTTGAAGGACACCCCATGCTGAAGGTGGAACCGGAGGGCCTGCGCCTGCTGGCCGCGGAAGCCTTCCATGACGTGGCCTTTTTCCTGCGCCCCGCCCACCTGAAGCAGGTGGCCGCCATTCTGGACGACCCGGAAGCCAGCGCCAATGACAAGAGCGTGGCCCTGACGATGCTCCGCAACGCGGAAGTGGCTTCCGCCGGAATCCTGCCCTTCTGCCAGGACACGGGCACCGCCACCATCGTGGGCAAGAAGGGCCAGCAGGTCTGGACCGGCTGCGATGACTGCGAACAGCTTTCCCACGGCGTTTACGACGCCTACACCCAGAACAACCTGCGCTATTCCCAGACCGTGGCGCTGGACATGTATACGGAAAAGAACACCGGCACCAACCTGCCCGCCCAGATTGACATTGAAGCCGTGGAAGGCATGAAGTACTCCTTCCTCTTCGTCGCCAAGGGCGGCGGCTCCGCCAACAAGACCTACCTTTACCAGGAAACGAAGGCCCTGCTGAATCCGGCCACGCTGAAGAAGTTCCTGGTGGAGAAGATGAGCACGCTGGGCACGGCGGCCTGCCCGCCCTACCACATCGCCTTCGTCATCGGCGGGACCTCCGCGGAAAAGTGCCTGAAAACCGTGAAGATGGCTTCCACCAAGTATTACGACAACCTGCCCACCACGGGCAACGAGTACGGACGCGCCTTCCGCGACCTGGAGCTGGAAAAGGAACTGCATGAGGAAGCCTGCAAGCTGGGCCTGGGCGCCCAGTTCGGCGGCAAGTGGTACGCGCTGGACGTGCGCGTCATCCGCCTGCCCCGCCACGGAGCCTCCTGCCCGGTGGGACTGGGCGTCTCCTGCTCCGCGGACCGCAACGCGAAGGCCAAGATCACGCCGGAAGGCATCTTCATTGAACAACTGGAAACCAACCCCGGCCAGTACATTCCGGAAGCCCTGCGCATGACCTCCAGCGAGGCCGTCTCCATTGACCTGAACCGTCCGATGAAGGAAGTGCTGGCGGAACTGAGCAAGTACCCCGTCACCACGCGCCTGAGCCTGAACGGCACCATCATCGTGGCGCGCGACATCGCCCACGCCAAGCTGAAGGAACGCCTGGAGAAGGGAGAAGGCATGCCCCAGTACATGAAGGACCACCCCGTGTACTACGCCGGTCCGGCCAAGACCCCGGAAGGGTATCCCTCCGGCTCCTTCGGCCCCACCACCGCGGGGCGCATGGACTCCTACGTGGACTTGTTCCAGGAAAACGGCGGCTCCATGATCATGATCGCCAAGGGCAACCGCAGCCAGCAGGTGACGGACGCCTGCCAGAAGCACGGCGGCTTTTACCTGGGTTCCATCGGCGGTCCCGCCGCCATCCTGGCCAAGAATAACATCAGGAAGGTGGAACTGCTGGAATACCCGGAACTGGGCATGGAAGCCATCTGGAAGATTGAGGTGGAGGACTTCCCCGCCTTCATTCTGGTGGACGACAAGGGCAACGATTTCTTCGCGAAGATCCGCGAAGGCTGGGCCTGCGCCGGCTGCGCCCATTAAGCCGCCCGGACAGAGCGCCGGATTTTTTCTCCCTGTTCCGCCATGCCGCGCGGAACAGGGATTTTTTATGGCCCCTTTACGGGAAAACTCGTTTCATCTCCCCTCCTTTTTCCCTTGAGCTTTTGGGTAGATTCTTCCGAATATCCCCGGCACGCTGTTTCAAGCATTCATTAAATCCGGAAGGAGGAAGAAGCGCAGATATAAACAGGTGGAATCCGCCACCCGTTACAGGGAGAATCTCCAGCCTTTAAAAAACCGTTTGTAAGACATTGCTGGAAGTTTTTCCCGCTTGACTATTTATGGAAATTTTTCATAGTGGTTCCGGTTAGTATCATACAAATCACATTTACCTCAATAAATCGCCCCGTCCTGCTGCTACAGGACGGGGCTTTTCGTTAGCTGAACATTACAATGAGTAACTCAATCAGCCTGGTTAGTATGATACAGTCATTCACATGGTATACCTCCTTTTCTTAATCCGGGATCAACCCGGCGCGGAGATTTTACAGAAAAACAATATTATTTCAAGATTTTCAATTTCAGCAAATTTCCTCGTCCCGGAGAGTATTCCTGTCTTTCCGCGCTCTTTTCCCATGCCCGGGGCAGGCGTTTCAGGGAAAGAACGGCAATAGAGCCCGTCCACTCCAACAACTCCGGAGATGGACGCCAGGCTGGCAGAGCAATGCGGTTCCCCCATTGCAGCAGGCGCCACGGAAAAGCCCCCGTCCACGGGAAGGCAGGGGAACACGCCGGATACACAGTGCGCCCGCTTCACGCAAGCAGGGAATAAAGCAGCATCAGCGCCAGATTGGCGCCAGCGGCCAGCAACAGACTGCCCGGCTTCAAATACCGTGCCTTTCCCAGGAAAACCGTCAGCACCGTAAAGACGGCATACAGGGATATCCACATCAGGAAGAATTCCGCCAGATTCCTTCCGTTCCCGAGACTGTCCAAGGGCATTTTCCAACCGGAAAACAGGAGGGGCAACGCCGGAAGCACGGCATAAACGGCATATACCCAGTTCCTCACCACCGGCCTGAAGACGACTGTCAGCGGGTCCCGGCCAAAGAGGATATTCCTGGAATGGACGCTCTGCACCTTTTCCTTCCGCAGGGCGAAGGGGAGATAGAGGAGGAGAAGCATCGGCAGCAGAACAGGCCAGGCGTACCAGACCGTGGCCGCCCCCAGCATGAAGACGAAGAAGGCGGTAAAAATGATGGGAATGCCCGCCATGAGCAGGAAAAGGAGGCTTGTCCTGCGATCCGATTTTTCTCCCATTTTCAGGAAGGACCATGAGAGGTAGGCCATAGGGCAAGAGTCTGGTTTTCCGAAGGTTGCCAGAAATCACAGCCGCCCGCAAGGAAAAGCCGCCCACGGCCGGCAGAATCCGTTACGAACCCCGTTCCGCACACAGAGAACCGGACCGCAGGCAGACTCTGATTGGGATTGCCCCCCGCCCCTTCCCACGCTATCCTGCCTTCATGGCCTACCGAATCTGCAAATCCATTGAACTGGAAAGCGGGCACCTTCTGTCCAAGCACCCCGGCAACTGCAAATTCCCCCATGGCCATACGCGTTCCGTGGAGATGGTGTTCCGGGCGGATACGCTGGACGCCAACGACATGGTGGTGGATTTCAAGGCCGTCAAGCAGATGATGGGGGATTTTCTACAGCAGTTTGACCATTCCCTGTGCGTGAATACGGATGACCCCAATTACGCCGCCTTCGTGGCCGCGTACGGGGAGCGCATCATTCCGTTTGACCGGGAGGACCCCACCAGCGAGGTAATGGCCCGCACCATTTTCAACTTCGCCCGGCATGCTCTGGAAAAGGCCAGGGAAGGTTCCGGCGAATACCCCGTGCGGGATTGCGTCACCCTGGAACGCGTGCGCGTGTGGGAGACCAGCAGTTCCTGGGCGGAATACGGAGAATAGAAGCGCGGGCTATTCCTTCCGCCACGCGTTCCGCCGGGAATGCCGTTTCAACCGCATTTCACGGTTCTCCTTTCAGGACGGTTACCCGGTTGCCGGGCAATTCCCCCGCATACGGTCTGCAGAGGCTTATCCCTTAAAAGGGGTTGAATGAGATCATGCGCTTCTGCGTCCAGTGCCCGTACGTAGAGGAATACACATCCGTAATTTCACGGGCCCATTCGTCAATGGTGCGCTGGTGGTGGGCGTATTTTTTAAAATCCTTGGTATCCACGCCCAGCAGGGCGCTGTGGTCTTCCTCGTAGTCCGCAAATTCGGAAACGATGCGTCCGTCCTCATCCCGCAGGCGTCCCGCCATGGCGATGTGGCCCTTTTTGATGAACCGCTTGACCAGGCCGCCCCCCTTGATGCCGCTCAACGCCGTGACAAAAATGCCGGCTTTGGCGTTCGTGGGCGTGATGGAAATGATGGCGAGCTCCAGCGTATAGGCCCCCCTGGTTCCCGGAGGCACCATCTCAAAGTGCGGATTTTCCGCAACTTCCTTTTCCATGCTGGCCGTGACGCTCTTCCGGAAGTATTCCGCCAGACGGTGCAGGGCATCAAATCCTTCCGCGGTATCCGGCCTCACATCCATGTGCACCGTATCCACCGGAACGACGGCCATCAGGACTTTTTTGCCGTCCACGCCGTTTACCTTGTCATTCCAGATTTTTTTATCATCAGCATTCCAGTAGGCATCAAACGGGATATGGGAGTCGCAATTTTTTACCTGATGAGTCACGAAGCCCGTCCGGGGCACATGCTTGAAGTTATTGGAGCAAGCCACTACCGCCATGCCGCCAAGCAGCACGAGCGCCATCAGGGAAGCGAGGAACAGGAACCGGTGTTTCTTCATAAACAGGCAATCAGCTAGAGTCATTTCATACATGACCCGGCATCCGCTGTCAATAAAACCCAGGAAACAAACCACTCAAGACCGGAAACCGGTGCCTTCCTCGTTGAGGCGGCAGGAGAGGGAACGCAGATTTCCGGCATCCCCCCGGTCAGGAAGAAGGGAAACGGAAGGAAATTCCCCCCTCCCTGCATCCGGAAATATCCCGGCAGGGATGTTGACAAGGGTGGAAACTTTTTATCAGAAGCGCACGGGAGGAGACAGGAGCCTCCGGCCTGTTTTCCCTGTTACCGTTCGCGAGAACGGAGCCGTCCGGGAATGCTAAAAGGAAAAGGCGCGGCAGGTCCATGAAAACCCTTTTAAAGGAACGGCCACCCGGGAGGGGCCTTAATCCTCTTCATCCATGGGACGGTATTTCACGGCCAGTTTTTCCAGAAGCTTCAGGGCCAGGGCGGCACGGCTGCGGAAGGATTTATAGTCCCGCGGGTCGCAGTCGCTCCAGGCCCGTTCGGCCAGCGCCAGGGCGCGGGGCCACGCCATGTATTCCACCAGCCCCATGTCGTACAGGTATTCCGTCCAGATATTGGCCTGGAGGCCGCGCACCTTGGAGGCTTCCTCCGGGGACAGCTCCGGCAGTTCATAGCCGTACACCTGCCTGAGCGGTATGAGGCCCCCGATGGCCTTCGGTTCCGTGGGAGCAGAAGACTGGTAGTAGTCAAAGTAGAAGTGGGAGCACGGGGCCAGGATGACGGGATGCCCCTTTCTGGCCGCCGCCGCGGCAAAGTCATTGCCGCGCCATGCCATGACGAAGATGTGTTTGTCCGCCTCCAGTTCCCCTGCCTCATCCCAGACGATGGCGTCATAACCGTCTTTCCGCACGTAGTCCGCAATTTGCTGCAGGAAGTCCCGGCTCAGGGCCTTGAGATCCGTCTCGTTCAGGTCTTTCAAACGGTTCTGGCAGTACCTGCATTTTTTCCATGCTTCCGCGGATACCTCGTCATGGCCCAGATGAATGGGGGAGCCGGGCGGGAAGACGGCCTTGAGTTCATCCACCACGTCTTTTACGAAGCGGAGCGTTTCCGGACGCCCCATGCAGACGGCGTCCCGGCCTTTTTTCCCTTCCACGGGAAAGTCCACCCCGTCGCAGATCAAGTCCCCGTAGGCATGCATGGCCGCATAGGAATGGCCGGGAAGGTCTATTTCCGGCACAATGGTGACCTGGCGGCTGCGGGCGTAAGCGATGATTTCCCGCATTTGATCCTGGGTGTAAAAGCCGCCGTAGGTGGCCTCCGGGTCATGCTCCTGGATGGCCAGCTTCACTTCCTGCCAGTTCCATTCCCCGTTGGCCAGCGGCACGCGCCACGCGCTCATGGAAGTGAGGAGGGGGTATTTTTTGATTTCCATGCGCCAGCCGGGGCCGTCCGTCAGGTGCAGGTGAAGCCGGTTGAGCTTGAAGAGGGACATGGTGTCAATCATGCGCTTGACCTCCGCCATGGTGAAAAAGTGGCGGGATACGTCCAGCATGATGCCCCGCCATTCAAAACGGGGGACGTCCCTGATGGAGAAGACGGGCACGGAGAAACCGTCCTCCGTCCGGTTGGCATTCAGTACCTGCACCATGCTCTGCCACGCGTAGAAGAGGCCTGCGGACGCCCCCGCTTTCAGGCGCAGCACGCCCCGGCCCCCCTGCCCGGCGTCCAGGCGCGCCTCATACCCTTCCCCCGTTCCCGCAGGAGTTCCTTCCACGGAACACACCACGTCTGCGGAGTCCCTGTCCCCGGTCATGGAGAGACCGGACAGGACGCCCTGGGCGTTGAGCACATTAAGGAGAGCCTCCACCGCCGGAACATCCTTTTCCGGCGCATAGACCGCCAGCCGCAGCGGGAGACGCGCCACAGCGGATCGGTCAGACCTGCATGCGGAAGGCGCGGGGAGCAGCATATCCTCCGCCGGGAGCATTTCCGCCATGCCGGCGTTCAGGAACCCGGCCAGAGCCAGCCACGCCGCCATCCGGTAAAAACGCCCCTTATTCATCATTCCGGGAGTACGGGGAGCAGCATTCCGTTCTTTCAATAAAAGAGGAGCGCCGCAGGCCCCTGCGGGAACGGAAGATAAAGGCGGGCGGCGGTGAATTCTTTTTCCCAAGAACAGGACGTCCTGACGGATGTATTCATTTCAGCCGGCGCAAGGGTTTGCGGCGCTCCCCGCCCTTTCTTTAAAAAAGGCGCGGCCATGTTCGCCGCGCCCCGGGTTAAATCCGTTTTTCCGCCTATTTGCGGCCGCCAAAGAGACCGCCCAGGCCTCCTCCAAGCCCACCAAGGCCTTTCAGGCCGCCAAGACCGCCGCCCATGCCGGGAAGGCCGGGCATCTTGCCCCCTTTCCCCTTCATGGCGCCCATCTGTTTCATCATGGCGCCCATCTTGCCCTTGCCGGACATCATCTTGCGCATTTCAGAGAAGTTCTTGATGAGCTTGTTCACCTCCATCAGGGAGCGGCCGCAGCCGGCGGCAATGCGGCGGCGGCGGGAGGGGTTCAGCAGGTTGGGATTGCTCCTTTCCTTGGCCGTCATGGAGAGCACGATGGCTTCCATGTGCTTCATCCTCTTGGGGTCCAGCGCGCCGTCCGGAAGCTGCTTTTTGATTTTGCCGAAGCCGGGGAGCAGGCCCAGCAGGCCTTCCAGCGGCCCCAGGTTCTGCATCATCTTCATCTGGTCCAGAAAGTCGTTAAAGTCAAATTTGCCGGACATCATGCGGTCCATGGATTTGGCCGCCTGTTCCTCGTCAATGCGGGCGGCGGCATGCTCCACCAGCCCCACGATGTCGCCCATGCCCAGGATGCGGTCCGCCATGCGGCCGGGGACAAAGGGGCCGAACTGGTCCAGCTTTTCCCCCTCGCCGGAGAATTTGATGGGCTTGCCCGTCACGGAGCGCATGGAGAGGGCCGCGCCCCCGCGGGCGTCCCCGTCCAGCTTGGTCAGGACGATGCCCGTGACGTTCACGGCCCGGTCAAAGGTCTGGGCCACGTTCACGGCCTGCTGGCCCGTGGCGGCGTCCACCACCAGAAGGGTTTCCCGCGGGGAGAGGAAGGCGTGCAGGTGGCGCAGCTCGTCAATCAGGGCTTCATCCACTTCCTGGCGGCCCGCCGTGTCAAAGATCATGACGGTCCCGTTCTGGGTCCGGGCCCATTCCAGGGCCTCACGCGCCACGGCCACCACGTCCCGGCTGCCGGGAGCGGGCTTGTACACGGGCACTTCTATCTGTGCCGCCAGCGTGGCCAGCTGGTCCACGGCGGCGGGGCGCACCAGGTCGCAGGCCACCAGCAGGGGGCGGCGCCCCTCGTTTTTCAGGCGCAGGGCCAGCTTCGCGCTGGTGGTGGTTTTGCCCGCGCCGTTCAGGCCCACTACCATGATTCTGGCGGGGTCCGTCAGGTCCAGTCCCACGGCGTCTCCGCCCAGCAGGGCGGCGATTTCATCACGGAAGATTTTGACGATCTGTTCCCCGGGCTTGATGGATTTGAGCACTTCCTGCCCCATGGCCCGCTCCTTCACGCGGCCGATGAATTCCCGGGCCACGCCAAATTCCACGTCCGCTTCCAGCAAGGCCAGCCGGATGTCCCGCAGGGCGTCCGCAATGTTCTTTTCAGAAATCTTGCCCAGGCCCCGCAGCTTCCGGAACGTGTTATCCAGTTTATCAGCTAAAAGTGAAAACATAATCGTATGATGCGCCAGACTGTGCCACATTTCCCGCCCCCCGTCAACAAGTGCGCCCTGCATGGGACATGATGCTTGACTTGCCGGAGGCTTCCCCCCATCTTTTCCCGCATGGCACCTTTTGACCTGAAAGAGGAAATTTTACGCCTGAAAAAAGAACGCAACGCCATCATTCTGGCGCACAGCTACCAGACCGGGGACATCCAGGACATGGCCGACTACGTGGGCGATTCCCTGGGGCTGGCCTACAAGGCGCAGCATACGGATTGCGACGTGATCGCCTTCTGCGGCGTCCATTTCATGGCGGAGACCGCCAAAATCCTCAATCCGGACAAAACCGTCATCCTGCCGGACGCGGACGCCGGCTGCTCCCTGGAAGCCTCCTGCGACGCCGGGGAACTGGAAGCCTTCCTGAAAGAGAACGCCGACAGGAATTATTACGTGGTGGCGTATGTGAACTGCTCCATCGGCGTGAAGGCTCTGGCGGACGTGATCGTCACCTCCGGGAATGCCGTGAAGATTGTCTCCCAGGCTCCGGAGGACCGTCCCATCCTGTTCGTGCCGGACCAGAACCTGGGCGCCTGGGTAGGCCGCCAACTGGGACGCCCCATGGAGTTGTGGAACGGGGCCTGCCACGTGCACATGGAGTTTACGCGGGACCAGATTCTGGCCCTGAAGGAGAAGCACCCCGGCGCGCTGGTGGTGGCCCACCCGGAATGCACGGAGGCCGTGCGCCTGCTGGCTGACCACATCTGCTCCACGGAGAAGATGATTCCCTACTGCACGGAAAGCCCGGCTTCATCCTTCATCATCGTCACGGAATCCGGCATCCTGCACCGCCTGCGCAAGCTGGTGCCGGGCAAGGAGTTCATTCCCGCCCCCACGGAGCAGTGCTCCTGCAGCACCTGCCCGTACATGAAGATGAATACGCTGGAAAAACTGTACCTGGCTCTCCGGGACCTTTCCCCCGCCGTGGAGCTGCCGGAAGACCTGCGCAAGAGGGCGGAAGCCCCGCTGCTGCGCATGCTGGAGCAGTCCAAATCCTGACCCATTTTTCCCCCGCATGATACGCCTTTCCGACCACATCGCGGCCGCCGGCGGCTGGCTTTCCCTGGAAGCCTTCATGCAGCTGGCCCTGCACCACCCGCAGGAGGGGTATTATTCCTCCTCCATTGAAAACATCGGGAGCCGCGGGGATTTTTCCACCACTCCCACGCTGTCCCCCATTCTGGCAAAGGCCGTCGCCGCACGCTGGAAGGAGGCCTGCGCCCGCTGCGGCAGGCGGCTGCCCCTGCTGGAGATAGGCGCCGGTTCCGGAGCCCTGGCCGTCAAGGTCCTGGAACAGCTGGGCTTCTGGAACCGCCTGAATACGGATTACGTGATTGTGGAGTCCTCCCCCCGGCTGCGCGAATTCCAGCACCTTCTGCTGGGGAGCCAGGCCAAGATTTACTCCACCATGGAAAAGGCGCTGAAGCACTGCGGCGGAAAAGCCTTCATTTTCTCCAACGAGCTGGTGGACGCCTTCCCGGCCCGCGTGTTTGAGTACACGGAAGAGGGCTGGCGGGAAGTGGGGCTTACCGTAAAGGACGGAGCCGTGCGGGAGGAACTGCGCCCCGTCCGTCAACAGCCGCTTTTTTCCCACATGCTGGAATATGATTCCCAGCCGGGGCAGCGTCTGGAGATTCACGATTCCTACGCGCGCTGGTTCACCGGGTGGCTGCCCCTCTGGAACATGGGCGTCATGACGGTCATCGACTACGGGGACGAAATGGAGCGGCTTTACTACCGCCGCCCCCAGGGTTCCCTGCGCGGGTATAAAAGCCACCAGGTGCTGACCGGGGAGGAACTGTACCGGCACCCCGGCCTCACGGACCTGACCTGCGACGTGAATTTTACGGACCTTCTGGAGCTTTCCCGCAACTGCCTGGGGGATACAGTCACCCTGATGACTCAGCGGGATTACCTGCTCCCCTACGCGGAGAACACGCCGCAGGACGCCTTCCTGACGGACGAACACGGCGCAGGAGGCCATTTCCACGTGCTGATCCAGGAACGGCTGTAATGTTCGTCATTCCTTTCCCGAATTTGCATCGTTAAACTTCCTGTGTGCCCCTATGTTCGATCTTTCCGATTTTTTGAAAGATATTTTATCCTCATTGATTGGACCTCCCGGGAGTGGCAGGGATGACGAACAATCCCGGAGGCGTCAATGGACGGGTATTATTCTCCTGGCAATCGTCATGGAATCTCTGCTCTTATGGATACATATGAACAGCATGGCGGCTCTTGTTCTCGGCATGGTCTTTGCCTTTTGGCTGATCGCTTATATTATTGTCCAATCCCTCCGGAATCATGACTATAAATAAAATTGCCGTGGTTATGCCTAGGGGAAGTTTAGATACGAAGGCCGGGAGGCCTTCGTTCCCAGGCGACCGCTTCTCATGCATGTCATTGGAATTGTCCCATCCCGGATTTCCTATCATGACCGCGCTTTTGGGAACAAGGGCCTCCCGGCCCTTGTAAATAAGTTAGTCCATAACATCCCGGCCTTCCGATAACAAAGCTCATCCACCAACTTCCTCCTTCCAACTCCTTTCACAAAACCATGTTTGACCTTCTTTCCTTTCTGCTGGATATCCCGTCCCTTCGAGCAGAGTTTTCCCCGCGCGCCAGACATGACGGGGAATCCCCGTACTGGCGTTTCATGGGCATCCTTCTTCTGGGAGCGGACCTGGCCGTGCTGTTGTTAGGAGACATCACGGAAAGCATGCCGGCTCTTTTAGCCACTATTGCCCTCAGCCTCTGGCTAGTCGCGCACCTTGTCATCCGCTCCTCCCGGCACAGGGATAACCGAGGATAAAGCATCCTCCCTCCTTCCCAAAAGCACCCTTCACGCCAACATTGCAGGGAAACCGGGTCTACCCTCTATTTCCACTTTCAGGGCAGTAAAAACATGATGCATTCATTCTCAAAGCATCCTGTATTTCCTTCCATGGGCCTGTCATAAAAATTTTCTCCTTTTTGAACGCAAGCCCCCACCCGGGACTCTAACCTGCATCAGTAACAAACCGGGCGGCGGGAGGTAGAGAGACCGCCACCCATTATGGGGAGTTCTGAGTTTCATAGGTAATATAGTTGGATAAAAACCCGCACGGGGGAAACCCTGTGCGGGTTTATTCATCCCCGCTCCGGGGCACCCGGAAAACAGGGCCGGAACAGGCCGCAGAAAATCATGGCTGAACCAAATTAAGGCTTGAGAGTTGAAGGCATCTCGCTAATCTGGCTTCAGCAAGAATCATCTGTTATCATGGTCACCACGAACGAACCGAATGTTTACGAAACAGGAGTACTGGACTCCAACGCGGAAGGCAATTTTGTCTACACCACCCTGGACGCCGCCATCAACTGGATTCGTAAAAATTCCCTCTGGCCCATGCCGATGGGACTTTCCTGCTGCGCCATCGAGTTCATGGCCGTGGCCTGCTCCCGGTATGACCTTTCCCGCTTCGGTTCGGAAGTAACGCGCTTTTCCCCCCGCCAGGCGGACGTGATGATCGTGGCCGGCACCGTCACCTACAAGATGGCCCTGGCCGTCCGCCGCATCTGGGACCAGATGCCGGAGCCCAAGTGGTGCATCGCCATGGGCGCGTGCGCCTCCACCGGCGGCATGTTCCGCTCCTATTCCGTGCTCCAAGGCGTGGACAAGATTATTCCCGTGGACGTTTACATTTCCGGCTGCCCTCCCCGCCCGGAGGCCATCCTGGAAGCCCTGCTTACCCTCCGCAAGAAGCTGGATACCCAGCAGCCCGCACGCACGTTCTTCAAGAAGGAGGAACCGCGCGAAGCCAACGCCCCCGTGCCGGTCGAGACGGAAATGCCTCTCGAATAAACCTTTTCCGACCGTTTTACTCCGTTCCATCTTTTACCATTTCTTCTCCATGCCTTCTCTAGAATCACAGATCAAGACCGCCGCAGACAACGCTCAGAACCGCTTTGGGAAAGACGTCATCACGGACCGCTACGAGTTCCGGGGCGACATCACGCTGACCGTCGCGCGCCATGCCGTGGCGGACGTAGTCCGCTGGCTGCGGGATTCCGCCGGGTTTGACATGATGGTGAACCTCTGCTCCGTGGACAACATGGGGGAAAGCCCCCGCTTTGAAGTCAATTATACGCTGACGCAGGCGGAAACGGGCGTGAACCTGAGCCTCAAGACGAAGGTGGACGACGGAGAGGAAGTGCCCAGCGTCACGGAAATCTTCCAGTCCGCCAACTGGCACGAGCGTGAAGTATGGGACCTGATGGGCATCAAGTTCTCCGGCCACCCGGATTTGCGCCGCATTTTGATGTGGGAAGGCTATCCTTATTTCCCCCTGCGAAAGGATTTCCCCGTTCAGGGCGTACCTACTGAACTGCCGGGCGTCGCCTTTACGGAGGCGGCCCCCACCCAGGGAGCGCCGTTCGCCACGGAACAGGGCCGTTGCCCCAGCGCCTGCCGCGAACCCCGGTCCCATAAATTCTAGCCCATTTTCCAGCCCCGCAAGGCGGGGTCCCTCCCATGACCCGACTCCCCCTCATCCTGCCCGTATGTATCATCAGCCTGCTCAGCGGCTGCCAGGACGCCAACCCGGCAGAGCGGGAATGGAAGGACCAGTTATATAAAAACCTGGCGATCGTGGGAGCCAGAAACTGGATTGTCATTGCGGAGTCCTCCTTCCCGGCCTATACGGGAGCCGGCATCAAGACCATGGTCTCCGACAAGACGTCCGATGAAGTGCTTCTGGACGTGCTGAACATGCTGGAGGAGGAAGCCCACGTGGTGCCCCGCATCATGATCAGCTCGGAATTGCGCAGCGTTACGGAGGATTACGCCCCCGGCATCAAGCGCTACCGCAATAATATCAATAAAATGCTTCCGGGACGCCAGCATTTTGAATTGATGAGCCGCACGATCAATTCCCTGATCGAAGACGCCGCCAAGCAGTTCAACGTGCTGGTCATCAAGACCAAGACGTCCCTCCCCTATTCCAACATTTACATTGAACTGGATTCCGGGTACTGGAATTCGGAATCGGAGACGGCGCTCCGCAAATCCCTGGAGGCCAAGGATGCGGTCAACCGCCGCGCGGCCCAGGACAGGGTGCTGGACGTGCCCCTTACGCCGGGAGCCGCCCCCGCGCCGCAGGACCGCAAGGAGAATCCCCCGGCGCCCGGCGCGCCCGCATCCACCCCCACGGACAACCTGCCGGAGCTTCCGCGGGAAAACCGCCAGCCGGCCTCCCCCGCCGGGAACGAGGCTCCCGGTGTGCCCCCGCCGCCCATCAAGGATCCGCTGGGAGGGAAAACCGCCATTGCCAGATTTTCATGAACCATCATATGGACAAGGCCACAGAAGAACGCCTCCGCGTGGAGGCATGGGTAGGGGACGCCATTCTGGCGCTGTACGTCAGGGAATGGATTCTGGCGGAGGAAGGAGCGATCAACGGAAAGCTTTTCATCGAATTCACCAGCAATGATTTCCTGCGCCGCACCGGCAACGCCACAGGCGTGGAAGCGGAAATAGGCCGCACCTTCAAGGCAGGAGGCCTAGAAGCGGCCTATGCCTGGATTGAGCATCATTTGAAGCCCCGCATGGAGGAACGCTGGCACACCCTGCGCAGAAAAGCCCTCCGGTAGCCTGCAGCCGCCATGTCCGCCTCCGGAACACCGCTGCCCTGGGACCGGGACAACGGCCCCTGCGTGATGGCGCCCCCCCATTTGAGGGATTGGGCGGAAGAGGCCGCCGCCTTCCTTTCCCGCCGGGGCATGGATGGGGTCACGGCCTTTGCCACGTCCGGTTCTTCCGGTTCGCCGCCCAAAGCCATTTTATTCACCCGGCGCGCCCTGGACGTCTGCGCGCGCGGAGCCCTGGAACACCTGCACGCGGAATGCGGGGACTGGTGCTGCCCCCTGCCCGTCTGGCACGTGGGGGGCGCCATGATTTACCTGCGCGCGGCCCTGGCCGGGACCGCCGTCCATGCGCTTCACGGCAGGTGGAATCCCCAGGCCTATGCGGACCTGATGAAAAGCTCCGGGGCCTGCTGGTCCTCCCTGGTTCCCACGCAGGTGGTGGACCTGGTCAATCTGCGCCTCCGCGCGCCTTCCACCGCCGGATGCATCATCGTAGGAGGGGGGGCGCTGGACATGGAGACGGGCAGGAAAGCCCGCGCCCTCGGCTGGCCCGTGGTGCAGAGCTACGGCATGACGGAGTCCGGCTCCCAGCTCGCCACGGCTTTCCCCGGCGATCCGTACCACACGGACCGCCTTTCCCTGCTACCCCACTGGGAAACAAAGACGGACGAGGACGGCCTCCTGCGCTTCCAGGGGGAAGGCAAGCTGTGCGGCCGCCTGCTGACGCAGCCTCATGGAGGTTTTCTGCTGGAACGGGTGGAGCCGCAGGAGTGGTGGAGCACCCGCGACCTGGTGCGCCTGGAGGGGCGTCTGCTGACCTTCCTGCGCCGGGCGGACAGGCTCGTCAAAGTCCTGGGGGAACTGGTGGACCCGGACGCCGTCCAGGATGCGCTGCGCCGCCGTGTTCCGGACGCGGTAGTGGAGGCCGTTCCGCACCCGCGGGCCGGAATGGAGCTGGTCGCCTGCGGTCCCGCCGCTGTGCCGCTGGAACGCGCGTGCCGCGAATGGAATGCAGCTGCTCCCGGCCCCCAGCGCATCCGGGCCGTCATGGAAACGCCCATTCCCCTGACGGTGATGGGAAAACTGGACCGCCGCCGGCTGCGCGCGCTGCTGGAGGAATGCCCGGAAAAACTGCGGGAGGTTTAGTGAGGCGCATCCTCCAGGGGCTCTTTTTTAAATAATCCGGACCGGATGGACCGGATGGACTGGATGGACGGAAGGGGCACAGGGGAGGCTTAATATCCCTTGTTTACTTTGTCCATTCCGCCTTTCCCGGCTATCATTATCCTTTGCCTTGGGAGCTGCCGCACACGTGCCCGGAGCCTCCCGTCACAGCTTCATTTGTCTTCTTTAAAAAAAGAACGTGACATCATCAATAATTAAACATTCAGGCACGTGAAAAACGCTTGTAGGGCAGAGGTTTTTCCTGTTAGAAAAGAGTTGATCCATGCGTGCCCGTCTTCTGCTTATTCCCTTTATTTTTTCCGTTCCGGTTCATGCCCAGGACGTTCCGTCCCAGGCAGGGGCAAATCCACCCGTGCAGGTGGAGCAAGTCCCGGTCCGGGACCTTTCCCAGCTGCCCATGGACGGCGGCTGGACGTACGGGGAATTGCTCGGCAAGGCTGCCGCGGGAGACTTCCGGGCCAACATGCTGGCCGGGGAGTACTGGATGGGGCTTTATTACCTGAACCGGGGGGACCTGCCGCTGGCCTGCCTGGAGCACATGCAGCATTTCTTCCGTGAAGCGGCCGCCAAATCCGGTCATCCGGCTCCCAAGCTCATGATGACGGACCCCTACGGGATTTTCGGGATTTTCAAGGCGCAGTCCATGCAGCCGGAGCATGCGGAATGGCTGGACGCCTGCCGCAAGCTGGCCGAGAAGGGAGACATGGACGCCGTCACGGCGCTGTACACCGTTACGGACCTGCCGGAAGCCGAGTTGAAGCACTACCTCGCCCCTCTGGAAAAGAAAGCCGCCTCCGGCGACCAGGACGCGCTTGCCCAGCTCGCCTTTATCAGGGTGGACTGGCTGAAGGAAGACCCCGGCAAGGTGCTTGAGTCCCTGGAGAAGCACCGGAAAAACGCCAAACCGGTTCTTCTGGCCCGGATGGGGGAACTGGCCCTTTCCCTGGGCGGGGGGCCCTCCGGCAACGATCCGGACGGCAGGAAGTGGCGGGACATGGCCGTCCAGCCCCTTTCCCAGGCCGCGGAGAAGGGACACGCGGCAGCCATGCGCCTGCTGGCGGAGATGACGAAGGGTACTGCCGCGGAGCAGTCCGGAAAGCTTCTGGCGGAATTGCGCTCCAGGGGAGATTTGGAAACCCTGCTGGGCGACCTCTCCGGCTGCATGAAGGAGAAAAGGGGAACCGTGGACGGCTACCTGCTCCAGACCCTGTTTGACCAGGCCCGCAAGCTGGGCAGCAATAATGCCTATGCCTGGTACGCCCAGTTGGTTTCCGAAGCGAAGCCACCGCAGGAGCAGGAGCTGCGCAAGGCCGCCCTGGACCTGCTGGCCCTTCATGACGAACGGGGCATGCCCTTCCTGAAGGAACCGCTTTCCCTTCCCCAGAAAAAGCTCAACCAGCTTCCCCCCTATGCCAAAACGCACAAGGAGCTGGAGCTGGCCTCCCAGCTTGGAGACGCGGATTCCAGCGTCCAGCTGGGCGAGCTGTGGAAGGAGGAACTGGCCAATACCATGGATTCCATAGGCAAAGCCCATGAAGCGCAGGAGAACATGCGCACGTGGTACAAGCAGGCGGCGGAAGAAGGCCATCCCCTGGCCAAGCTGCGCCTGGCCCAGATGGAAAACCCGGATTTGATGGACAAGCCGGCCGCGGAACCCGCCAGAACGCTGCTGACCGACTGCCTGGCGAAAGCCGCCTCCGGGGACTTCATTACGCTGAGAGGCATTTCCGAATACGTCACGCCGGAACAGTGGGAGGAGCTGACCGCCAGCCTCCGCAAAAAAGCTCAGGAAGGGGACGCCCGCAGCCAGGCGGACCTGGCCTACCTGATGCTGTTCAGCTACAGGAGCGAGGAATCCGGCTATCCGGAAGCCCTGGCCTGGGCCCGGCTTTCCGCCGGACAGGGGGATCCCTGCGGCATGTACGTGCTGGGCCGCGCCCTTATTTACGAATTCGGCCTGGAAAAACGCATGGCGGAAGGGGATTCCTGGATGTTCCGGGGGGCCCTGAAGGGCCATGTGGACGCGGCGGACATGTGGAGCTCCAATAATGAAAACCTTCAGCCTTACAGCGCCATGATGCACGGCTTGGCGGCACGGGGCCACATTCCCTCCCTGCTCTTCCTCGCCAACCAGGCGGCCTATCCCCAGGATACGGCGGAAACGGCGGCGCAGAACGCCAGCCGGAATACCTCCCATTCCGCCTACCAGCAGGTCAAGCTGAGCTTGAATAGCGAGGAAGGAAACACCCCGCCGTGGCTCCGCAAGCCGGGGCAGAAGGATAACGCGGAAGATACGCTGACGGACGCCGGAGCCGTCCCCCCCTGGATGACGCCGTCCGGCAGGGAACGCCAGGCCCCTGCCCCGAAAACCATCAATCCGGAAGCCGTGAAGTTCTGGGAACAGGCCGTGGAACTCGGCAGCCTGACCGCCCTGGACGAATTGGCCAATTATTATGAAACCGTGGCCGGGAACGTGCAGGACCCTGCGGAACGGCAGCAGCTGCTGGCCTCCGCCATGACGGCGGCCACCGCGCTGGTGAAGAAGGAGGACGTGCGCGGCCTCAAGAGGCTGGCCCGGTATTACGAGCAGGGGATCGGCGTGCAGCCGAACAAGGAGCTTCACAAGGATTATGTGCTGAAAGCCGCCGCAACCAAAGACCCGGAAGCCCTGGTGGAAAAGGCGCGCCTGCTCATCAAGGGAGAGGATATGGAGCCGGACCCGAAAACGGCGATGGACATCCTGACCAAGCTGGAACAGAACCAGACGCATGCCGTGCCCGGCATGTATTTCCTGCTCGGCTACCTGCATGAGGAAGGGCTCGGCACTCCGCAGGATATGGCTCTGGCCTACCAGTTTTACATTAAGGGAGCGGAACAGGACGATGCCAAGTCCATGAACAACCTGGGCTCCATGTACGAACGCGGAACGGGCGTGGCCAAGGACCTGGCGGAAGCCAGGAAGTGGTATGAACAGGCGGCGGAGCTGGGGAATGAAGACGCCCGCGCCAATGTGGAGCGGGTGAAGGAAAAGATTAAGAAGAAGGCGGGGAAATAGGCTGCGCCTTTGCCCGGTGAATGCCCCGGAATGGGTTTGCGGGAGCAGGGAGCGCCGCAGGCCTCTGCGGCCGGCTGGGAATGAGGTGAGGAAAGCGAGCGCGATTCTTCAACGGGACATTCCCTGTTTTTAAGATGAGGAGGCCCATTCAAGGTTCGTGCATTCTGCCATGCGTGGCTGTTCGGGCCGCCCGCATGGGTATATGGCGCTCCCTGTTCCGGCCATGCCGTGCCGGGACGGATTTTGCTTTCCAAGGCGTAAGCAGGGGCGGAAAGGCACCTCCACAAGGAGGGCTGCTGAAGTTATTCCCGTGTCACTTTCAGGCGCAGGAAGCGCCGCTTCATGGCGCTGTCCTGCACGGGCTCCGCATCCCGGAATTCGGCAGACGTTTTTCCGGCGGTTTCCACTTCCCCCAGGGAAGTCCAGTTAACCAGGTCCGGGGAGACTTCCACTTCATGCTTTACCTCCGCCGCCTGAGGATTTACCGGCCACCGCAACACCAGATGCCTGCTTCCTTCAACGCCTTCTTCCACGGATACCTTCGTCACGCTTCCGCAGGGTTTCAGCGGGTCCAGGCCCGTGGCGTATTTCATCAGGTTGGTGACGCCGTCCCCGGCGGGAGCGGCATCCGCAGCCGTCCGGTCCGCCGTGGCGTCCGGCGGGAAGGAGTCCTGCACCCACTTGTCATAGCCCGCCAGGTCAGCCCCGGCCTGCGTGACGGTGACGGCGCATTCCTGCTTGTCGGAAGCGCGGAACACCACCGTTCCGGACCGTCCGGCGGCGGATTTGTTTTCCGACGCCGTCAGGATGACCGTGGTCCGGCCGATGCCGGAAGCGGCGGAAACGGAAACCCATTCCGGGGAGTCCGCCACCACCCAGCCCAGGGCTTCCTCTTTCATCTGCACTTCCACATCCACCGCCCCTCCGGCGGCGGGAACGGACGCCCCCACCCGGGACAGGCCGAACGGTGAAGCCGTCATAGGAAAGGACGTGGAGGAGACGTAGCGGTTGGCGGCCCGCAGCAGGGAGCGGCGGTCAAAGTAGTTATTGCTTCCGGAAGCGTCCGCCACGTCCAGCCCCATGTCCCAGTACATGAAGCCGGCCAGCTTCTGGTCGCTGATGTATTTGGCTTTCTTTTTGACGGTGGTGACGCCGTTGTAATGGAGCGTCAGATTGAGGCCGGAATAGGAATAAACGGCCGTGTCATGATCGGGGTTGTCCGCTTCCGGACAGTTGGCGGCTATGTCCCTGTAGCCCTTGATGTAGTCCCCCGGCTTTTTGCCGTCAGGCAGCCCGGCGGTTCCGGGCGTTCCCTGGAATGGGGCGCTCAGGATGATTTTGTTGTCCGGAAAGCCCTGATTCCGGAATTTTCCGCAGGCGGAAACCATGCTGTTATAAGTATTCACGTCAATGGCCGGCCCGTAGTTCTGGAAGGTGAAGTAGTCCACATACTGCATGTACGCCGCGGGAAACCAGTAGGCGACGGTATGCAGGGAGATGGAAAAGAACATGTCCGGATTGGTCTTCCGGATGGCCTGGGCCAGCTGGCCGTAACTGGTCCATTTTCCGTCCCCCTGGTACAGCCATTCAAAGTCCAGGTCCACGCCGTCCAGCGGATATTTTTTCAACAGGTCCCTGATGCCGTCCGCAAACCTCTGGCGGGCGGCGGCAGCCGGCAGCATGGCGCTCCACGCGCCTCCGGCAATGCCCAGGCGGATGCGCATGCCTCCCACCCCTTCCGTCATGCTGCGCAGCGTGCGGACATGTTCCGCCCAGGAGGCGGTATCACGGCCGAAGACGTCGCTGTTCCCCCAGTGAGCCACGATGAGACGGTCATTCCAGTTGGGCTGTACTTCCGTGCCCAAACGGTTGACGGGCCGGGCCAGATGCCACACGCGCATGTCGTCTATTTTCCCCTTCAGGTTCCGGCCCACGACGGCATTCGGCGTGCCGTTCATTTCCCCGGCGGCGACCGCCGCCGTCTGCAGGGGGGCGCCGTTCAGGTAAAAGACGGCCGTTCCCGCCGTGGAATTGCGGATGAAGGCCAGCCAGAAGTATTCATGAAGGGCTACGGCGGGCAGGTCCGCCTCCCAGGCAGCCGTGGAGCCCGCCTGCAGGCGCGCCTTGTAATGGCCGTCCGCCCACGCCAGCGTCATGGACACGCTGTCGTTTTCAAACAGGGTGACGTTCTGCTCCCCGGCGGATAGAGCCAGGTTCACTTCAATCGTGAACGCGTTGGCATTGCTGCCCGCCAGCAGTCCGTTGCCCACGTTCATATAAGCGTCTTCTCCGGTGAATTCCAGAACGTTCGTCCGCGCGCCGTCAGCGGGGAGAAGCTGCACGCCCCGGCTTTCCGTCACGTCGTTGTCCGGGTAGGAAAAGCTGATGTCCCCATTGGCGGCGGCGGAAGCGGCGCCGATGTAAATGATATCCGAGTTATTGATCATGTGGGGACGGGACGGCCAGTTCCACATGATATGGCTTTCGCGGACGTACCCGGTCACCAGCATGTAGCGGAAGGTGTTGTTGTCCATGACGATGGAGAATTCCGTGCCGGACGGCGTCACCGCCTGGTACGGGCGGGTGAAGGAGCTGCCCGTTTTGTCCGCGAATTCCGTCCACTTGGCGTCCCGGAAGTCTCCGTCCAGCCGCCACAGCCCCACCAGGCGGCCATACCTGGGGTGGGCCATGGGCAGCGGCCCCGTCAGGAAAAAGTCGTCCGCTCCGGTCCCCAGCTCCGCATTCCAGAACCGCAGTTCGTCCCGGGCTCCCTTGAACTGCGCAGCCAGCACCAGGCCTGTCCAGCCGTTTTTCATGGAGGCCAGGTAAGGCGCGGCAGGAGCGGTTCCCGCCAATGTTCCGTCCACATACAGGCTGACGTTTTCCGTTCCCAGGGCCACGGCCACATGGTGCCAGGTTCCGGCGGCGAAGGGCTGGCCGGAAGCCTCCACGGAGGCGGGAGTTTCCGCATTCCCGGATTCCAGATGCAGACGGCCTCCGTTCAGGGAGAGCGTGGAAGCCCCCAGGGAAAGAATAGCGCCGGAGGCGGCGTCCCCATCCGGCCTGACCCAAAGTTCGCAAGTCATTTCCCCCGTTCCGGTCCAGGCATCCGCAGGCACGGGAAGCGCCACCGGGGAGGAAAGAACGGTCAGCGCCCTGTTGTGGAGCACGCTGACGGGCTTCGGCTCCGGAGCGGGAGGGGCCGGGGTATCATCCGTGCGGACAGTCAGCGCATTCAGATTCAGGGTTCCGGTTCCGGCGGAGCTGCCTTCCTTCACCACGTCAAAAACGAGCGTCCCGGCCTCATCCGCTGCCGCGGTCCATTCCACCGCCATATAGGTATCCGCGTCCGCCGTGTTGACGCCCCCTTTCCACGTGTCTTCCGTGCGGGAACCGGTGGAGGTCTGAAGCGCCTTTACGTCCACATGAGCGCCGGATACCAGGGAAACGGACTGGTACGCGGGCTTGCCGCTGCCCAGGAAAAAAGAAACGGCATATTCCTTGCCGGGCGCCAGTCCGGAGAGGGAAACGCGCACCGTGCCGGCCCGGACCGCCATGCCGTTGGTAAACAATTGCAAACTCGTATTCAGGGCTTCCCCATGATTCGGAAAGGAGAAGGCGCTTTCCGCCTGCAGCACGCCGCCCGGCTGCCCTCCGCGGGTTTCCCCCTTTTCCCGCCACGTTGAATTGGCGTTGTTATAGCACATGTTTCCCACGCTCGCTTCCGATTTGGCCGTTACCGCCAGATAAACGGAGCGGCCAAATAGCGTTCCAGCCAGCACGGGGGAGGAAGAGGCTTCCAGGTTATTCCTCCGCAGGGGCACGCTTTTCAGCGTGGAGGATGGCGTGGTGGTCACCACCCCCATATTCGTCCAGCCCGGCTGTGCCGCAGAAGCCGCATTGCCGAAGTCCACGCCAAAGGATTCCACCGTTCCCGCACCCTGCCCCGGATTCCCCAGAGCGGAGAGAGCCACCGCCACAAGGACGCCGAAGAGAGATTTCTTTTTCATAGATATAAGGTTATTAAATAATCTAACAGATAGACTTCTGCAAATAAAAAATGCCGGAAAGGAGGGATGAACAACATGGGCGGTCCATCCCTTCTTTCCGGACATCTCGTCAAAGATAATGCTGAATGCTCCTTAGTTTTTGCGCCGCCGCAACAGCAGCGCCGCCAGTCCGAGCAACCCCAGGGATGCCGTGGCCGGTTCGGGAATGGGTTCGGTTGCCAGCATTAATCCGTTCAAGCTGACATCTGCATTTACCACATCCGCGGCCGCTCCGGCGGAGCGTTCATAAGTGAGCGTCACCTGGCCCGAATTGTTTGTGGTGAATGCCCATTCCATCCCCACGCCGGAAGAATCCGTCGTCCCCTGGAAGGTTGAACCGGTCACCGTTCCCGCTCCTTCATAGCCGTCCATCAGGCTGCCTGTGACATTGCTGACACCGCCCGAGAGGGCCATGCTGGTTTTATTGGTTGAGAAACCGTTGTTGCCCAGAACGTACAGATAATAGGTGGTATTGGCCGCCAGGCCGCTCAACGTGAATTGCAGGCCGACGGTCTGTCCCTTCACCCCGTTGCACTTGCCGGAAATGGAAGATTGCGCCATGCTGTCCGGGAAGAGGGAGTTGATGGAGGGGGACGTGCCTGTCGCGTCCAGGTAACCCGCATTCATGGCGGCGGTGCTTTTGTACGCCATGGTGAGCGTGACGTCCTGACCGCCCAGATTGCCGAGAACCACGGACGGGGAAACGTTTCCCCCGTTTTTGCTCAAGGAAGCAATGGAGGCGTAGGAGGCGGCTTTTCCTCCCGTGATGGAGGAAGCCTGGGTAGCCACACTGATCCAATCCGGATCCCCCGCAGAGGAAGAACCCAGATTAATTTTCAGGGAAGCCGCAGAAGCCGCGGAGACGGCGCCTGCCAATAATAGCAGAATGAATGATTTCTTCATGGTTTTAGCCAATTCACAAGATATATGCCGGATTTGGAATCCGGTATGGATGTTACAGCCGTGAAAAATTGTTCTTCCTGATGCTCTGCAACATTTCCCCATTCCCCCTTTTCACAGCTTTATACCGCCGGCCCTGACGACTACCGCCGCCAACATGCAAAGACGGTCAGTAATGATTGCGGAACAAAAAGAAAGCCTGTTATATCAGGAAATCCCTACGGCAATTTCCAGGATATTGCCAAGCCAAATTTCCTTAAAACGTTTTTCTTTCAATTTTGTAGGCTTGACTCCGGATTCCAAATCCGTCCGTTTTATAACCCTGTCCTGACCAATAAGTTATTTTTTATCATTTAAAACCGGAATATTTATGATTTCCAGACTTGACCAAATATTCTTTTTCTGCATTTCCACGAATTCCATTAATTATTCCGTTTTTCATGGAGGAAGATGGTTGCAGCCATCTACGGTTCCACATCCGGAACCAGCAATAAAAAACGGACGGTTTCCCGTCCGTTTTCTGGAAATTGAAGTGTTGAACTACCGGATCAGTAGTCCAGTTCACCTCTCATGACCCGGCGCTCGAATTCGGCCACGTCCACCACCTGGCCGGTCAGCCGGGCGTGTTCCGTGGCAAAGGCCATGACATGGGAGTGGGCGGATTCTTCAATGGAGGTGGTCATGTCCGCCGGAGAGGGAACCGTCAGCATGTCATCGTAAAGGGCTTCCACCAGCCCCCAGTCACCGCCGCCGTGGCCCTGGTAGCCGCCAGCCAGTTCCTCCAGCTCCACCACGCGGGTTTTTCCGCCAAAGTGGGGCGTGACGGTGATTTCACCGGGGCCGTTTTCCTTGTAGAAGGCTCCGGCGCGGATTTTGCCTTTGGTGCCGTATACTTCAATATGGCGGCCCTGTTCAAAGGCCGTCATCGTGAAGGTGCCGGTCAGGCCGCCTTCAAAGCGCATGATGGAAACCTGGTGGTCCGGCTGGTCGTTGTCGCACTGGAGGTAGTCCCTGCCCCACGGGGAGGTTTCAAGCCATTCGCAGATTTCCTCTGCGGTGGCTTCCTGCGCGCGGTCGTAAACCATGCCCAGCCAGCGCTTGCATTCGTCGTCCGTGGCGTATTTGCGGGCGTCCCAGGGGTCTTCCCCCACCGGGGTGGTCCAGTCCGTGCAGCGTTCCGGCCGGGGGGAGGAGAGCGTTTTTTTCGTGAAGAAGGTGAGCTCCCCGAAGCTGGCTACGGAGAGGCACTTGCGCCGCCCCATGAGCCAGTAGAGGATGTCCATGTCATGGCAGCATTTGGCCACGATCATGGGGGTGGAGGTTTTGCTGTTGCCCCAGTGGCCGCGCACGAAGGAATGGGCGAAGTGCCACGCCCCCACGCCTTCATTGGCGTTGAAGGTGATGACGTCCCCTATTTCCCCGCTGGCGATGATTTTTTTCAGGGTGCGGTAGAACTGGGTGTAGCGCAGCACGTGGCACACGGCCACGCGGCGTTTCAGCTGGCGCGCCAGGTCGCGCAGTTCCAGCGCTTCCTTCAGCGTCTTGGCGATGGGTTTTTCCAGCAGGACGTGGTAGCCCAGCTCCATGGCCTTTTTGCACGGGGCGTAGTGGTAGTCGTCCTGCGTGCCGATGATGGCTACGTCCGCCAGGCGCGGTTCCTCCAGCAGGGAGGCGGCGTCCTTGAACAGGCGGATGGAGTCCCGCTCTTCCTCCGGGGCAAAGTCACGCACGGCTTCCGTGCGCTGCTTCACGGGGTCCGCCGCGGCGGCGATGCGGTAGCGGTCTTTTTGTTCCATGGCCAGCTTCATGTAGGTGCGCGTGCGGGAGCCGCACCCGATGCCGGCGAGAGAGAGTCTTTTTTGTTCAGGCATGAGGGTTATATTAGAGATTGATTTAAAGGACGCCGGATTTGACAAGCAGAGCTTCCGCGTCCGGATCACGGCCCATGAAGTCGCGGTAGAGTTCCGCGGCAGGCTTGCTGTTGCCCTTGCTGAGGATGCAGCGGCGGAAGTCGCGCCCGGTCTGCGGGTTCAGCACCCCTTCCTTCAGGAAGCGGCTGAAGGCGTCCGCTTCCAGCACTTCCGCCCATTTGTAGGAGTAGTAGCCGGAGGCATAACCCGTGGGGTCCGCGAAGATGTGGGTCAGGCGGCGCGCCACGGAGGGACCGCGGTGGGTCATGGGCACCCGGTAGTCCGCCAGGATGCGTTCATCCGTTTCCTCCAGCGGAGCGCCCTTGTACTGCGGCCAGTTCACGTGAAGCTCCAGGTCCAGCTTGCCGAAGCAGAGCTGGCGCATGAAGTCCGTGCCGCTCATGTAGTTGCGGGCGGCGCGCATTTTGGAGAACAGTTCGTCCGGGATTGTTGCACCCGTTTCATAGTGCGCGGCGAAGAGGTCCACGGATTCCCGCTCCCAGCACCAGTTTTCATTGATCTGGGAGGGCAGTTCCACAAAGTCCCAGGCCACGTTGGTGCCAGCCAGGGATTTCACCTCCACATCAGAGAGGAGCTGGTGCAGCAGGTGGCCGAATTCATGGAAGATGGTTTCCACCTCCCGGTGGGACAGCAGCGCGGGCTTGTCCCCAACGGGCTTGGTCATGTTGCCGACCATGAGGCCCAGATGGGGCACGCGGGGCTTGCCGCCGCGCGGGGGTTCCCCCACGCTGAGGTAGTTCATCCACGCTCCGGCGCGCTTGGAGTCCCGCGGATGCCAGTCCGCATAAAAGGAACCGAGATGTTCCCCGCTTTCCGCATCATGCAGTTCATAGAACAGGACGTCCGGGTGCCATACTTCCACCGCGCCTTCCGGCACTTCCCCGGATTCACCGGGCTTGAACGCCACCGTGGGGCGCGGCGTTACCGTGATGCCGTACAGGCCGGAGTAGATGGAGAAGAGGCCGTCCATCACCTTTTCCACAGAGTAGTACGGGCGCAAATCTTCCTCGTCAAAGGAGTAGAGCTCGCGGCGGCGTTTTTCAGACCAGTAGGCGGTTTCCCACGGGGAGAGCTTTTCCACGGGTTTTCCGGTTTTTTCCTCCTTGTACCGCCGTACGGCTTCCATGTCTTTCAGGAAGGAGGGCTTCACCTTGTCATGGAGGTCATTAATAAAATTCAAGGCGTTGGCTCCGCTCCCGGCCATGCGGCGGGAGGTGGCGTAGTCCGCAAAGCAGCCATACCCCAGCAGATGGGCCTTTTTATCCCGCAGTTCCAGGATTTCCGCAATGAGGGCCTCGTTGTCATATTCCCCGTCCTTCCCTATGGAGCAGGAGCCTTCCCACATTTTACGGCGCAGTCCGTCCGAGTCCGCAAATTGCATGACGGGCTGGAGGGAGGTGAATTTCTGCGTGAAACGCCAGCGGGGGGCTTCTTCCGTGCCGTGGCCGTTGGCCAGGGCGTCCAGCCGGGCGGCTTCCTTCGCGGAGTCCGGCAGGCCGGAGAGTTCCGCTTCATTTTCCACGATGAGTTCCCAGGCGTTGGTGGAGTCCAGCACGTTTTCCGCGAATTTCTTGGTCTTCAGGGAGAGCCGGGCTTCTATTTCCGCATATTCCGGCTTTACCTCGTCCGGCAGGTCCGCCCCGCTTTCACGGAAGTCCGCCAGCGTTTCCTGAATGAAGCGCTGCCTGACGGGGGAGAGGTTTTTCACCCAGTCACAGGCCGCGGCTGCTTTCAGGACCGTCCACAGGCACGGGTTCAGCGGAACGGAGGAGGAGAAGGCGACCACTTCCGGCAGCATTTCCCCGATGGCTTCCCGCTGGGCGGGTTCGTCATTGACGGAGTCCAGATGCATGATGCGGCCCCAGCCGAGGTGCAGTTCCTCAGAGGCTTTTTCCAGAGCGCCGAAGGTGCTTTCATAGGTCAGGGAGTCCAGCGGCTGGTCGCAGATGGCCTGGATGTTCGCCCTGGCGCGGGCGATGGCTTCCGTAACGTCCGGCTTGATGGCGTCCGGCGTGAGCCGTGACCAGGAAACGAGGAAGGAGGGGTCCAGATAGGGATGGTTCATGTTGCTTGATGTATTTGTTATTGAAAATGAAGATGGCCTTATTCCGGGAATACAGGAGTTCATGGGAGCTCCGGCCTTCCCTGCGGCGGCCATGAAAAGATGAAGTTTACCATGTTTTAGGAGAATCCGGAGGAGCGGCGTTTGCCTGTTAAATATTTTTAATGAATGCTGCGGGGTTCCCGCCTACCAGGGTATGCGGACCGACATCCTTCGTTACGACGGAGCCGGCGCCTACGACAGCCCCTTCACCCACCGTGACGCCGGGACAGAGAACCGCCCTGGAACAGATCCACGCCCCTTTTTTTATCACTACAGGCTTATTTTTCAAGATGAACAAGTTGCCGGCATCATGATTGGACGTCAGTATGGAGACCTGCGGCCCGATCAGCACGTCATCTTCTATCGTGACGCTTCCCGCGGCCATCACGTCCAGGCCTTCATTGATGAATACGCGCTCGCCCACCGAGACGCAGTGTCCGCGGTCAATCTGGAAGGGGGGAGAGATGTTGGAGGATTCCGGGAACCTGCCCTCAAAGAGTTCATTCACGAGCGCCCGCACTTCCCCGTCAAACGGTGGGAGCGAATTGATTTTCTGGCAAAGCGTGCGGCTTCTCACCGTTTCCGGCCACAGTATTTCCTTGAATTCCCTGGATTCCCGGGTGTTGATCGGTTCTCCGTTTTTCAGTCTTTCGTAAATATCCATGTTGTTCGCCTTTCCAAAGTTTTTATTCATCCCAGTCCCTTTCCCGTCTGCCGGGGACGGAGTCTCCAGTCCGTTCCATGAGAAACGGCAGGATGGCAGGATGGATTATTTTCCGGCGGCGCGGGCTTGTTTCAGCGTGTCCAGCACTCCGGCATGGTTCGGGAAGCGTTTGAGCGCCTGTTCGCACATGTCCGCGCATTCCCGGTATTTCCCGGCCTTCAGATAGGCGCGGGCCAGCTTCCATTCCGCGGGGTACGGCACCACGGGGGGCAGCAGCAGGGAGGAGAAGCGCTGGCTCCCGATGGCCTCGGACATCCAGACGCTGGCGGAGTCCGGGAACATGAGGGAGCGGATTTCAGAGGAATACAGGCTTCCCATCTGGAGGCAGCGAGCCCAGTAGGAGACGCTCATCTGCCGCCGGGCGGCGTCCGCGCCGTCCATGAGCAGGCGCAGAACGCCGGACAGTTTGTCAAAGGCGGACGCCACGGCGCCCGGCCTGCCCTGCCTGGCAGAGTAACAGGCGCCCATGTATTGGGTGACCACTGCCGCCATGCCGTTGCTCAAGTCCGGAAATCCCTTGGGCAGCGGTCCCGGAGAAGCCTTGAGCACAAGAGCCTGCGCGGGCAGGTCAGGCCGGGCCAGCATCAGGCGCGCGGGCAGTGTCCTGGCCTCCCATATTTGCAGGAGGGTGCCGGGGGCCAGCGGATGCTTTTTGTCCAGGGGAACGGAAGCGGCGCGGGCGGCGACGGCATTCGCCTGCCTGTAATGTCCGGCGCAGAATTCGGAAACGGCCCGGTAAAGGATGGAGCGGAACCAGGCGTCATCCAGCGCGGGGGGAACGTTTTCCGCCTTTTCCCAGGCCAGGCACAGGTTTTCAGAGTCCTTGAAGGCGGCGCATGCCCCTTCATAGTCCCCCGTGCGGAACAGGCAATGGCCCAGCAGATGATGGGCGGACGCGGAGAAGGGGTTGGCGGCCACGGCCTTGCGGGCGGTTTCCACCGTTTCCGGGGAAATGACGGGAGCCACTTCCTCCAGCAGAGCGCGCATGAACAGGGCGGCCTGGGAGCCGGGGCGTTCTTTCAGGACGGCGTCCACCACGCGGACGGCCTCTTTCTGCCCCTCTCCGGGGTTGCCGTGCCCGTCAAAGCCGTCCCGCAGGAGCATGGCGTAAAAGAGGGGTGCGTAAGGGTCGCGCTTCCAGGTGGAGCAGATGGTTTTCCACGCTTCCTGCGCCTTTACGGGGCCGTTCATCAGCAGCACGGCCAGGGCGTCCGCATAAGCGCGTTCCTGTTCCGGACAGTCCGGACGCAGCGCCAGCTCCTTCATGCGCTTCATGGAATGGACGCGCTGGTCCTGAAAAGCGGGTCCGGCGCCCATCAGGCTCATGCACCTGCCCCAGTGGGCCATGAGGCAGTCCGGGTCCAGCCGGAGCGCGGCGTCAAATTTCCGGAAAGCACGCATGTCCCCGAAGGTGAGCAGATGCGTCATTCCTTCCAGCACCAGCATTTGCGCGGCAGGAGAGGAGGAGCCCACCATCATCGGCTCCACGCCGGGCGGCAGCACGGCAGGCTGTGCCGGAACGCCGGCGCGGAAGACGGCCTCCCGCCAGCCGTTCAGGGACGGGCTGCTCATCCAGTACCCGTGTTCCCCGCCCCCAGCAGCGGAACAGAATCCCGCCATGGCGGCGGCCAGCAGGACATGGCGGAAAGAGGCGTTCATAAGGAAGAAACGGTTACATTCTGTCCGGAAGCTGGATGCCCAGCAGGCCCAGCCCGTGCTTGAGGGTGCGGGCCGTCAGCTCGCACAGGGCCAGGCGGGAGTGCCGCACAGCCCCTTCCGATTTCAGGACCGGGCACGCCTCATAGAAGGAGTGGAAGGCCCGGGCCAGGTCAAAGAGGTAGGCGGCCAGCACGTTCGGGCGGCAGTCGTCCAGAACCTGCGGCACCACTTCCCCGTACCGGGCCAGGAGCCGCGCCAGATGCATTTCCGCATCTTCTGAAAGCTGAATGGGGGCGGACCAGTCCAGCGGGCTGCCGTCCAGCTTGCGGAAGATGGAACGGACGCGCACATAGGAGTTCTGGAGGTACGGGGCCGTGTCCCCCTGGAGGGCCAGCATTTTGTCCCAGTTGAAGACGTAATCCGTCATTCGGTTCTGGGAGAGCTCCGCAAATTTTACGGCTCCTATGCCCACGACTTCCGCCACGCGCTTTTTTTCCTCCTCCGGCATGTCCGGGCTCTTTTCCTCCACCACGCGGGCGGCGCGTTCAATGGCTTCATCCAGCACGTCCTGGAGGGAGACGGTATCCCCGGAGCGGGTTTTAAAAGGCTTGCGGTCGTCCCCCAGGATGGAGCCGAAGGCGATGTGGCGGTAGTCCCCGTCCATGCCGCGGCGGCGCTGCGTGGAGAAAATCTGCCGGAAATGCAGGGCCTGGGGGGCGCCCACCACGTACCAGATGGAATCCGCCCCCCACGTCCTGATGCGGTGGTCCAGCGTCGCGAGGTCCGTGGTGGCGTACAGGAAGCCGCCGTCCGCCTTGCGGATGATGCAGGGGTTGGCGCGCCATTCCCCCTTGTCCTGCACCAGGAAGGGGTCTTCATTGGGCGGCACGGAGCCGTCGGAAAACACGCAGATGGCGCCGTCGCTCTCACGGGCCATTCCGGCGGCGATCATGCCGTCCACCAGCGGGGCCAGGGCGTCGTTGTAAAAGCTTTCCCCCAGCCAGTAGTCAAAGTGGATGTCAAGCTGGCCGTAGATTTTGGAAAGGCCGGATTTGGAGACTTCCACGCAGCGCTTCCAGATCGCCAGGTTTTCCCCGTCCCCGGCCTGGAGCTTCACCAGCTCCGCCTTGCAGGTGTCCAGCAGTTCCGGCTTTTCCTTGCACATCAGGTTCACGTCCTTGTACACCCGCAGCAGTTCGTCAATGGGGTTGGCGGCCAGGGCCTGCTCGTCCAGAATGTTCTTCCAGCCCCACAGGATCATGCCGAACTGGGTGCCCCAGTCCCCGATGTGGTTGTCCGTAATCACGTTGTGCCCCACAAAGCGGGCCACGCGGGAGAGGGCGTCACCGATGATGGTGGAGCGGATATGGCCCACATGCATGGGCTTGGCGACGTTGGGCGCGGAGAAGTCAATGACGATGGTTTTGGGGTCCTGCACCTTCTCCACCCCCAGACGGTCGTCCGCCAGCATGGCCAGCAGGCGCGCGGCGTAAAATTCCGGCTTGATGCGGAAGTTGATGAAGCCGGGCCCGGCGATTTCCAGGGAGCAGACGCCGTCCTGCCCCATCCGGTCCACCACCTGCTGGGCCAGAGCGCGGGGATTCGTGCGGCACCGCTTGGCAAGCACCATGGCGGCGTTGCTCTGATAGTCCCCGAACCGCAAATCCGCGGACGGCGTCACACTGGCGCAAAAATCAGCGGGAAGCTCCTCCCCCAACACCGCTTTCAATGCGGCGGACAACTTTTCTTCAAGAATTCCGGGTATGGTCATGTCTGCCCAGATGAACGGACATTCCAACGCCGTAGTCAAGGCGCAACTGTCATGAAGACATATCTTTTGACCCGCAACCCAGCCCGGAAATTGCCCGGGAGGACCATTGGGACGAATGAGACCGGTGAGACAATTGCTTTTACGAGCTTCCCGACTTTCTCCTCTGCTTCCGCAGCCGGGTCATTCTCTCCCTTAAGCCTCCCTTCTGCAAAAACCGTTCTTCCAGTACATTCATTTGTTTTTTCAAGAGAAAAGCGGCCTGATGAATCAGACAAACCGCCATATTCGCGAACACTTCATCGTTTCTGGAATGAGCCAGATTTAAAAACCATTCCGAATGGTCATGCCGCAGGGAGGCCTTCCGCATAAACAGAGATTCGGGAGAATCCTTATCCCATAGCCTCAACCCGCGCGTACGCAAATAATCTTCATAGTCCAGCAGAAGCTCTTCCAAGCTGGCCCGGGCTACATTGGTCAGCTTGATTTCCGTTTCACGGGAAGTAACGGAAGCCATGCTCCCCTCCGCAATATTCTGCTTGCCGGAACGCGCCGCCTGCACCATCTGGTCAGTAGTACGCGCATCACGACTCAAGTAGCGTCTGCAGAAAGCTACCGTCAAATCGTAAATGATTTGGGCCTTGCGGAATGAAAGAAGCCGTCTGTAGCCGCCTCACTTAGGCAGTAAACGCCCGTCATCCATCTGTCCTCCCTTCCCTCTCCGTCCCAAAGGACCCAGCCGTCCCCATCGTCCCATTCACGCGCTTCATCGTTTTATGGTACGATGAAAAAAAGGAGACTCAATTTTTTTCTCCCCGTCCCTCCCCGCGAACCGGGCGGCCAGCGCCCGAATCCGCCTTTTCCGTCAGCAGGCCTTTCCTAGAAGGACCGCATTCTGGAAGCCTTCAGCCATGCTTCCAGTTTCCTGGAGGCCCTGGCCTCTTTTTCCCGTTTCTTTTCCGGCACGGACTTTCCGGAGAAAGCCTTCGCCAGAACCAATGCGAGTTTTCTTTTCATTTTCATTCTATTTTTTCTATAGGGTTTGCTCCACCGGGAGCGGAGGAATTCAGGAAGAATCCCTGCCGTATCCCTTCGGGGAACGCCGCCTACTTACTGTATGCAGTAAGTTTAGTCCATTAGAAAAAAACGATTCCTTGTCATACTTGATACAATAAGAAAGAGAAAGCCCGCAGGCCGTTAATCAAGAGACTTTTCCAGCAGGTCCGCATCCTTGGCCGCAGACGGATCAAAGGGCCTGCCTATTTTTTTCATCTCCGTTTCCACCCGCCGGTGTGACGATTCGCCCTCCATCATGACGTCCAGGGAACGTTTCAGGGAGGCCAGATTGGAGGTGTACAGCTTCTGCCGCGCCGCCGTGCGGGAGGCCAGCACGCCCCGCCGGTCAAACAGGGCCAGCACCGTATAAACGTCCCCGTTTTTCCCTCCGGCAATCAGGCCGACGCCAAAGAGGGGAATATTGCCCAGGAAGTCGTTTTTAGCCTTGCGGTAGCGGTAGGTCCACAAGACGCCGTTTTTCATGGTCACCACGTCGGAGGGCTGGCCCAGCGCGTCGTAAACGTCCGCCTTGGAGGATTTTCCCGGCGCCAGCCTGCCGTATACTTCCGGGGACGCCACGGATTTGTTGCCGTATGTGACGGAACAGGCGGCCAGGGCCAGGCAAAGGGCTCCCAGGAAGGGCAAGAGGACATAACGCATCTGCATGGGGGAAAGGTACGTGGCCCGGATTCCAAGTCAATCCCGCAGCCCATCATTTCCCGTGGATGCACCGGAAAGGCCGCCCCGGGAAGAAGCTCCCGCCCGGAGGCCCCCCCTACTTCTCGCCGAAGTCATATTTCTCCGTCTTCCACAGGAACATGCGCCGGTACAGGTGGTATTCCGTCACGCAGAGGACGGGCATGCCGATGATTCCGATGAACGGCAGCAGGCGGAACAGGTGGCGGCACAGGAAGAGCACCACCATCAGGAAGCTTTCCCTGAATACGGTCATGTACAGGGAATACGGGTTGATGAGCGTCCTCTTGTACAGGGAGGAGGCCAGCAGCGGCCCCAGGATGGGAATGATGCCCAGCACGACCACGGCCGCAAAGGTCCAGCCCCTGCGGCGGCCAACATACGCATCATACTGGTCCACGGATTGTTCCCCCTGGAGCACCGCCTTTCCGCAGGCGGGGCAGCGCTGGTTCAGCGTAGGCTCATGGAGCGGCTGGCCGCAGTAGAAGCACCGCCGGTAGCTGCGGAGGACTTCCTCATGCCTTTTCCATCCGGTGGACGGAATCACGGTGCGCAGCCTGGAATAACCAATCCAGTTCAGGGCGCGGGGTTTGGGATTGGGCGTGCCGCACTTGGGGCAGTGCAGGCCGCACGGGTACATCATGGTGCCGCATTTGGAGCAGAAAATGCGGTGGTCGTATTCCCGGCGGCGGCAAAAAAGGTAGTAGGCCCCCAGGGCCAGCCCGCCCAGGAGGCCCAGCGCGATCACCACCCACGGATACAGCAGGGAGTAGGCCACCAGGTATTCCGTCCAGGAGTGGTCGGACTGGTGCATGAGGGATTCCGGGCCGATGGGGTTCTGCGCCACGTCCGGAAGGCCGCTCACGTATTTTTCACCCATGTCCCTCAGCGGCCCCGCGGGGAGCCATTGTTGTATGGGAATGGGTTCTCTCATGATTTGGCATGCATGCAGGGTTCACAATACAGACAGGATTTCCCCCCGGTTTCCGTCAAAAAAGCCTGTGTCATCCAGCATACGGCGTCCCCGGCGGAATAGGGAGGGGAAAGTGGGCCATGGACGGAAAATTCCGCCGGGAACGTGGAAGAGGCCCTTTTCATCCGGGGCTTTTCCGTGTAATATTCCCGCCATGCCAACACTCCGCCAAGCCGCCAAGGACGACATCATGCTGATTCATGAACTGGCCCTCCAGGCTTTTCCGGCCACTTACCGGGACCTCCTTTCCCAGGAGCAGATGGATTTCATGATGGACTGGATGTATTCCCCCGCCAATCTGGAGAAGCAGATGGAGGAAGGGCACGTGTATTTCATCGCCTCCCACCAGGGGGAGGACTGCGGCTACCTGTCCGTCCAGCCGGAAGGCCCCGGCGTCTTCCACTTGCAGAAAATTTATGTTCTGCCCGGCTTCCAGGGGCTGCACATCGGCAGCTACCTGTTCCGCCAGGCCGTCAGCTACATCAGGAGCATCCACCCGGAACCGTGCCTGATGCGCCTGAACGTGAACCGCTACAATACCCGGGCGGTGGAGTTTTACCGGCGCATGGGGATGCGGGAACTGGAACGCGGGGATTTCCACATCGGCCACGGCTATTACATGACGGATTACATCATGGGGCTGGATATTGCCTGAAGCGTTTTTCCCACGGGAACGGGCCGCCGGGCTTCCCCGGACCGGAAGTGCGCAGCCCGTCGAAACAGAACAGGCGGGACAGCCGAGGAAACAACCGGAGAAGGCAGCGCGGGGCGCGAGCTTCCTTCTTGACACTCAATGCGGGATTCTGCATCATCCATCCTATGAAAACCTTTACTGCCCTCATTCTGTCCGGCTCCATTGCCGCCATGACGGCCCCGGCTTTCCTCCACGCGGCGGACAACGGGAACGGCGCCAAAGTCACCTACCCATCCTTTGACGAAGGCAGCCACCTCCACGGGCCGAGAATCAAGGCTTCCGACCTGAAGGGGAAGGTGGTGTTTTTTGAATACTGGGGCATCAACTGCCCTCCCTGCATCGCCAGCATGCCGCATTTGCAGGAATTACAGGACAAATTCCAGTCCAAGGGCTTCACCGTGGTTGGCAGCCACCGCCAGGGGCTGACCCCCAGAGTGAAGCAGTTCCTGGAGGAAAAGAAGATTACCTTCCCCGTTTACCAGGGGCTGGATATTCCGGCGGCCTCCTGCCCGGGCGGCCTGCCGCATGCGGTGCTGATCGGGGCCAACGGAAAGGTGGTGGCCAAGGGGCATCCCACCCAGCTTTACGACCTGGTGAAAAAGGAGGTGATGAAGGTGGAACGCGGCCTTCCCATCCTGGAAGGCGTGGAGCTGGACAAGTACAAGTCCCTGGCCAAGACAGTCGTTTCCAACGGCAGCAACATCGAGTCCAAGATCACGCCCCTGCGGAAGAAAACGGACGACGAGGAGGCCCAGGCCGTCTGCGCCGCTTTTGACGAATGGCTGGGAGACGCCAAGGACATGGTGCAGGCCCAGATCCAGTCCAACCCGCTGGAAGCGGTGACGGCCATCACGCGCCTCAAGACGGCGGTCCCCTCCGTCAAGGAGTTTGACGAACCGCTGGCGGCTCTGAAGGCGAACAAGGACCTGCCGAAGCTGGCCGACCTCTACAAGAAGATTTCCGGCCTGGAACAGCGGAAGGCGAAAGGCCGCAAGGTTTCGGAATCCGACCTTAAGTCCCTGGCGCAGGCCGTGGACAAATTCGCGGAGTCCGATAATGAAGCCACGCAGACCGTTGCGGGCAATCTGAAAAAGAGCCTTTCTTCCCTGGCTGTGCCAGAGGCTCCGGAAGATAAATAAGCCTTTCAGCCGAACGGCATTTCATCCGGAACAAACAGGCGTTTACGGACGCCTGTTTCTTTTTTCTCCGGAAGCTTTTTTCTTCTTCCCGGATAAGACATCCGGAGCGGAGAGAACGGAACAGGTTGCCCGGACAAAGGAGGAGAGAGCCCGGTCATCATCCAGTTCCGTCATCAGGAAATGCGGCCTGGCGCCGGGATAGGCACTGCCCTGCTCCTGCTGCGGAAGCAGCTTCAGGCCCGGCTCCGTGATTTTGACAAATAATTGGTTGTCACATACCAGGCCGAAATATTTCCGGTCACAGTACAGGCCGTATTCCCCAAACATTTTTTTGAAGGAAATGTCCCCGGCATGCCGGAGCTGGAAACAGATATATTCTACAACATCCGGGGAAGAAGCCATGTTCCATGTTCTCATACCTGCCCCGCCTTCTGCAAGCAGCAAACTCCGGCCTGCGGCCCACCGGATTGGAAAGCCCCGGCACGGTAGGGAATGGGGCGCTTCCTCCCTCTCTTTTCCGCCGGGATTTCTGCACCCCGGAATGCCCCGTCTTCCACCGCTTCCGCATCCGGAACCCTGCATTTTTTCCAAAAGCAGGCGCAGGAACGGCCAAAAGGCGGTTTTTACCCGTCCACGCACATTTTTTCCCAGCCTCCGGAAATTCGGCGGCGTTCTAATAAACATTGACAGTGACGGCTAAAAACGCCATTAAACACGCCGAAGCAACGGGGAATTCCGTGAGAACCGGAAACAGTCGCGCTGCGGTATCGGGTTACAAACCCTCAAGGAACGCTTTTCCGCCAGCGTTCCGGTCAGCCAGTCCTCCCATTCCGGAGGGTGAAGGCGAGGGGGAGGTTGGAGACCCGGAGTCCGAATATCCTTGCTTCGGTTCACCATACCTCATCAACGCATGATTGAAGCATCCTCTTACCTTCCGGGGGCATTCCTGCCCCTTTCCTCCGTTTTTCTTGCAGGACTCACCCTGTTTTCCCTGCCCGTGCTTTCCGCCGCCCCATGCAGGGAGGAAGCGTCCCCCGCCCCGGCGGAACAGGCGGCGCCGTCACGGCAGGAAGGGCTTCTTCTCGTGGCCTTCGGGACCAGCCACCAGGACGCTACCGTCTCCTACAAGGAGCTGGAGAAGGACATGCTGGCCCATTATGCCCCGGACCGCCTGAAGTGGAGCTACACTTCAAGCATTATCCGCAGGAAGCTTGCCGGACGCGGAACCCCCGTTCCCTCCGTGGAGGAAAATCTGGAACAGATGGCCCGCAAAGGCATACGCACATTGCGCGTCCAGTCCCTCCACATCGCCCCCGGCGAGGAGTTTTCCCGGATGGAGAGGCAGATCGTCAGTTTCCTGGCGCGCCATCCGGACAGCTTTGACCACGTGTTTATCGGCCGCCCCCTGCTGGAAAGCGAACGGGACAGGAACGAGGCCATCACGGCCCTTCTGGAGCATTTCCCCGCGGAACGGAAGAAGGATGAAGCCATCCTGCTCATGGGGCACGGCCAGCAGGAAGGACGCTGCGACATGGTGCTTTCCGACTTCGCCCGCGAGCTGAACGACCGCGACAGCCTGGCGTTTTTCGCCACCGTGGAAGGAACGCGGGGGGTGGCCCCCATTCTGGAACAGCTTAAAAAGTCCGGCGCCAAGACCGTCTGGCTGGCCCCCTTCATGCTGGTGGCCGGAGACCACGCCAAGAACGACCTGGGCGGGGATGAGGAGGATTCCTGGGCTTCCATGCTCAGGAAGGAGGGCTTCACCGTCAAGACCCACCTGCGTGGGCTGGGGGAAAACCCGGGCATCCGCGCCGTTTTCTCCCGCCATGCCCGGACCACGGAGGACGACCTCATGACCCCCAAACAAGCGCATTGACATGGCCAGCCCTGGAAAGTTCTACGGGGTGGGCATCGGCCCCGGAAATCCGGAATACCTCACGCTCAAGGCCGTCAACGTCTTCCGCTCCGTGGACGTGGTGTTTACGGTGACCGGACCCAACAGCGATTTCAGCATTTCCGAAGCGGTGGTGCGTTCCGTGGGCGGCGTGAAGGCGGAGTTCCGCAAGCTGGTTTTCAGCATGTCCCGCGACGCGAGAACCAGGCAGGAGCAGATTGAAAAGAATACGGCCATTATTGAGGGAGTTCTTTCCCGCGGCCTGGACTGCGCCTTTGCCACGCTGGGGGACGCCATGACCTACAGCACCTTCGGCTATATTCTGAGCCTCCTGCTCAGCCGGAATCCCGGCCTGCACGCGGAAGTGGTGCCGGGCGTCACCTCCTTCTGCACCCTGGCGGCCCGCAGCCGCCAAATACTGGTGGAAAACGGGGAACGGCTCCGGGTCATTCCCGCCTTCAAGCCGGAGATGGCGGATTCCCTGGAGTTCCCGCCCGGAACCACCACCGTTCTCATGAAGACCTACCGCAGCCGCGCGCGCCTGATGGAGCGCATCCGGCGGGAAAAGGACATCCGCGTCATTTACGGGGAAAGGCTCGGCATGCCCGACGAGTTTATTACGGACGACATCGACGTCATTGACGCCAGGCCGGAAGAATACCTTTCCCTGATGTTCGTCAAGAAGGCATGAACGGCACCAGGCACTCCCGCACCTATCCCTGGCGCCGGCCCCTCCGCTGGCTCTGGCTGGCGCTGGCCCTGGCAGCCTCCGGAGTCATGGTGGTCCACATGCCCGCCGGCATGGGCGCGGGGGGCTCGGGAAAAGCCCGCACAGCCATGAAGCCTGCCGGGGAATCCACCCGGGAAACGCAGGCGGGAGGGGAAAAGACGGAAGCCGCCGCTTCCAGCCCTGCCCCGCCGCCCAAAAAGAGCCATCATTCCCGGAACACCCAGGTTCCGGAGACAGGCGCGGGAAAAATTCTGGCGCGCCTTCCCCAGATTGGCAGCCTGATCGGCCTGGTGGCCGTGGCGGCCTTCATCGGCGGCATTGCTGAAATCTTCCGCTGGCATCTTGCCCTGGGCAAGCTGTTCGGCGGACTGGCCCGCTGGGCCCACCTGCCGGAAATCATCAGCCTGTCCATCCCCACGGCGCTTTATTCCAATGCCGCCGCCAACGGCATGCTGGTGAGCAGCCATGCGGAAGGCAAAATTACTCATTCCAACCTGATTGCGGGCGGCATGGTGAACAGCTACCTTTCCTACGTCTCCCACTCCCTGCGGGTGGCGTATCCGGTCATCGGCGCGGTGGGGCTGCCCGCCATCTGCTACTTCGGGTGGCAGATGGGCTTCGGCTTCCTGTTCATAGCGGCCGTGCTGTTCCTCCACCGCAGGAAGAGCCCCGCCGCCGTGCCGGATTCCGGGAATGCCGGCGCCGTGGCCGCCGCGGGGCACGCCTCCCCGGAATGGCGCAAATCCCTGCGCCAGACGTGCCTGCGGGTGCTGGCGCTTGTTTTCCGGATGCTCTGCCTGACGGTTCCCCTGATGATCGGCGTGGAATGGCTGATGAAAAACGGCCTGTTTTCCTGGTGGGAGGAACATGTGCCGGACTGGGTGAACCGCATTTTTCCCGCGGAGCTCATGAGCATCGTGGCCGCGCAGATGGGCGGCCTGGTCCAGGCCGCAGGGGTGGCCGCCAACCTCCGCAGCCACGGCATGGTCACCTCCTCCCAGATTCTGCTGGCCATGCTGGTAGCCAGCGCCATCGGCAACCCCATCCGCGCCCTGCGGCGCAACCTTCCCTCCGCCATGGGCATCTTCCCCACGCGGGACGCCCTGACCATCGTGGTGGTCATGCAGCTTTCCCGCATGATCGGGGCCATCCTTCTTATTGCCCTGACGGGACTTTTCATCCACTATACCCACTGACTTCTCATGACCTCTGAATTTAACATCCGCTGGGACATGCCCCCCGCCGCCATTGAGGCGGAGAGCTTTGCCGCCATTGAACGGGAGTTCCACGGCTGGGAAGAGCTGCCGCCTGCCGAATGGAAGGTCATGCGGCGGCTCATCCACACCACGGCGGACCTTTCCATCGGCGAGGGGCTGGCGTTCCGCCATGATCCCATTCCCTCCGCCCTGGAGGCGCTCCGCAGGCACTGCCCCATCTTTTGCGATTCCAACATGATCCGCGCCGGACTTTCCGTGGAACGGCTGAGGCGCGCCCATCCCGGCTACGCCCGGGAGGACATCCACTGCCATATTTCCGATGCCGACATTGCGGAACAGGCCAAATCCACAGGCAGGACGCGCGCCATCTGCGCCGCGGAAAAAGCGCGCCCCATCCTGGACGGAGCCATCGTCCTCATCGGGAACGCTCCCCTTTCCCTGGCCCGCATCGCCCGGTACGCGCTGGAGGAAGGCATCAGGCCCGCCCTGATCGTAGGCATGCCGGTGGGCTTCGTCAACGTCGTGGAATCCAAGCTGCTGGCCGGGACGTGCCCCGTCCCGCAGATTGTCCTGGACGGGCGGCGCGGCGGGAGCGCCCTGGCCGTGACCACCCTGCACGCCATTCTGGAAAACCTGCCCGCCTCCTAAGTTTTCCGCATTCCAAAAAGCCGTCCCCCATCCATGTCCGCCCCCCTCCGCCAGCCGCTCCGGAAAGGATTTTCCACAGGAGCCAATGCCGCCGCCGCCATCACGGCCGCATGGAAAACGCTGAACGGGGAAGAAATCAACGGACCGCTTCCCCTGCTTTTCCCGGACGGGGAGGCGAGAACGCTTCCGCTGGCAGACTGCGCGCCGGGGTTCGCCCGCATCGTCAAGGACGGAGGGGACGACCCGGACTGCACCCATGGAGCCGTGCTGGAAGCGCGCGTAAGCGCAGCCGTGCCGGAGCAGGCCGCCCGGGAAGATTATCTCCTGCCCATTGGCCGGGCCCTCCTCATCCTGCGCTCCGGCGGAGGCATAGGCCTGTGCACGCTGCCGGGCCTGGACTGCGAGCAGCACAAATGGGCCATCAACCACGGACCGCGGCGCATGATTGCAGACAACCTGGCACGCGCCGGCATGCGGGAAGGGTGCTGGCTGGCGGAAATCTCCGTGCGGGACGGGGAAAAGCTCGCCGGGAAAACGCTCAATCCCCTGCTTGGCGTGGTGGGGGGCATCTCCATTCTGGGCACCAGCGGCATCGTTCGCCCGTACAGCCATGAAGCCTACATCGCCACCATCCGCATCTGCGTGCGCTCTACCCGGCTTTCCGGCTTCAGGAAGGCCGTGTTCTGCACCGGGGGGCGCACCGCCGCGCTGGCGAAGACCCTTCTGCCGGAATACCCCTCCATTTCCTTCATCTGCATTGGGGATTTCATTGCGGAAAGCCTTCAGAGCGCAGGTGAACAGGGCATGACGGAAGCCGTAGTGGCCTGCATGCCGGGCAAGCTCTGCAAGTACGCCGCCGGATTTGCCAACACCCACGCCCACAAGGTGGCCCAGGACATGCCGCTCTTTCTCCGCACGGCGGAACGCCATGCGCCGCTTTCCGGGGAAGCGCGCCGGGGCATCCTGGCCTGTTCTTCCGTCCGCCAGGCGCTCGCCCTGACGCCGGAAGAGGCCCACCTTTCCATTTACCGCGACCTCGCCGCGGAAGCGCAGCGCCAGTTCCAGCGCCACGTGCCCGGCCTTCCCGTCCGTTTCCTGATTTCCGGCTTTTCCGGCAACCTCCTTCTCGACATACCTCCATGCCACCCCTGACTGTTTTTTCCTGCGGCACAGGTCCGCTTCAACCGTCCCCGGCCCTGCTTGGCAAACTGGCAGAGGCACAGAGCATTTACGCCTCCTCCGCCCTGCTGGAAGCCTGTCCCCCTTCCGACGCCCGGCGCATCCCCATCGGCAAAAACGCGCGGGAACAGGCGCGGGAAGCCCTGGAAGAAGCACGGCACGGCAACAACGTGGTGGTGCTGTCCTCCGGAGACGCCCTGTTCCACGGCATGGGCGGCACGCTCCAATCCCTGGCTTGTGACGGAGACCGGCTGGAATTCGTCCCCGCCCCCACGTCCTTCCAGGCCCTGTTCCACCGCCTGGGCATGGCGTGGGACCGCGCACGCTGCTTCAGCGCGCACAGCACGGAATATATTCCGTGGGGGGAAATTCTGGCCCAGCCGCTCGCCGTCATCTACGGTGGCCATCCCTTCACCGCCTGCCGCCTGGCCGCGGCGGCCATGGAGTTCCATCCGTCAGCGGCGGGGCGTTCCGCCGTGGCGGCCCAATGCCTGGGAATGGCTGACGAGCGCATTCTGCAAGGAACCCTGGCGGAGCTGGCCCGGGAGGAATGCTCCCCTACTTCCATGCTCCTGCTGCTGCCGGACAACCGCCCCGGAGCCGCGCCCGTCCTGCCGCTGGGACTGCCCGCGGATTTTTATGAAAAGGAGAATAACCTGATTACGGCGGAGGAAGTGAGGGCGGTCATCCTGTCCAAGCTGCGCCTTCCGGCCTGGGGGGTGCTGTGGGACGTGGGAGCCGGGAGCGGCTCCATCGGCCTGGAAGCCGCCGCCCTGCGCCCCGGACTTTCCGTGTACGGGCTGGAACGGCAGGCTGGCCGCCTGGAACTGATGCGCCGGAATTGCCGGCGCCTGGGCTGCGTGAATTACGCCTGCATGCAGGGAGAAGCGCCGGAGGCCCTGGACGCGTTGCCCAAGCCCGACCGCATTTTCACGGGAGGAGGAGGCGCCGGGCTGGAATCCATCATGCAGGCCTGTTTTGACGCCCTGAACCCCGGCGGCCTTCTGGTAGCCTCCGCCGTAACCACGGAAAGCGAGCACCTGCTTTACGGCTGGAACGCCGCCGCACGCACGGGGATGTTCTCCCTGGACATCGCCTCCGAATCTCCCATTGCCGGAACCTACCACCATCTGCGGCACGGCAACCGCATCACCCTTTTTACCTATTCCCGCGCATGAATACCGCCTGTTTTCCCATCCATTTCATAGGAGCCGGCCCCGGAGCCGAAGACCTGATTACCGAACGAGGCGCCGCCCTCCTGAAGGAGGCCGACGTAGTCGTGTATGCCGGGTCCCTGGTCAACCCGGGGCACCTCAAGCGCTGCCGCCCGGAGGCGGAACTTCATGACAGCTCCAGAATGAACCTGGAGGAACAGGTGGAAGTGATGGCCCGGGGCGTGCTGGAAGGAAAAAAAGTGGTGCGCCTCCACACGGGGGACCCCTCCATGTACGGAGCCATCGCGGAGCAATTCGACCTGCTTGACAAGAAGGGAATTGAATCCATCGTGGTGCCGGGGGTCAGCAGCGTTTTTGCCGCGGCGGCGGCCCTGCGCACGGAACTGACCTATCCGGGACTCGCCCAGAGCCTGGTGCTGACGCGCACCCCGGGCAGAACGCCCATGCCCGCGGGAGAAACCTGCGAAGCCTTTGCCGGGACGGGAGCCACGCTGGCGTTCTTCCTCAGCGCGGGCAAGCTGGACGAACTGGCCGCACGGCTGGTCTCCGCCGGGAAATCCCCCGATACCGCGGCGGCAGTGGTGTACCGCGCCACGTGGCCGGATGAAAAAATCATCCGCGGCACCCTGTCCACCATTGCCGCGGAAGCGGCCCGCGCGGGCATCGGCAGGCAGGCCCTCATTCTGGTGGGAGACGCCATCGGCGCGCACGGCTGCGGGCAGTCCCTGCTCTACCACGGCCAGTTCAGCCACGGCTACCGGAATGAGAAGAAAGACGAACGGTTCGACGGAAGCTGCGCGTTTTACGCTTTCACGGAAAAAGGAGTCCGCAAGGCGCAGGAGATTTCCCAGTCCCTGGGGAAAGCCGTCATCCATTCCGTAGGCAGGGCCGGGGAAACGGAAGGAGTCACGCGGGTTGCCCCGGAGGACTTCGACCCGTTGCTTGCCCGGCAGTGGAACCTGTTTGACGCGCACGTTTTCATCGGAGCCACGGGAATTGCCGTCAGGAAAACGGCTCCCCTGCTCCGGGACAAGGCCACGGACCCGGCGGTAGTCTGCTGTTCGGAGTCCGGCTCCCACCTCATTCCCCTGCTTTCCGGCCACCTGGGCGGCGGCAACCGCCTGGCGCGCAGGCTGGCCCGCATCAGCGGCGGGGAGGCCGTCATCACCACCGCCACGGACACGCGGGGAATCACCGCCTTTGACGAAGCGGCGGCCAGGGAAAAGGCCTGCGTTCTCAACCCGGACGCCATCAAAAACCTGAATGCGGCCCTGCTTGCCGGAGACACCGTATCTTTTCACGGTCCGCAGGAAATCCACGAACGGTACTGGCAGGACTGTCCCCAGGTCATTCCGGCGCGGGCGGATGGAGCGGAAGCCGCGGAAAAACCGCACGTTCCCGCCGTCTATTGGGATGAAGAGCCCCCGGAATCTGCGGGGGGAGCTGCCGCCCTGCTTATTCAGTCATCCTCCTTCGTGCTTGGAATAGGCTGCAAAAAAGGAACGGAACCCGGGCTGCTGCAGCAATACGCGGAAGGCTTTCTTGCCCGGCAGGGAATCTCCCGGTCCCGTATCAAAGCCCTTGCCTCCTGCACGCTCAAGGAGCAGGAACCGGCCATCCTGGCCCTGGCCGCAACATGGAATGTGCCTTTCCATGTCTTTGAGCCAGCCGAGCTGGACGCGGTGGAAATTCCCACGCCGTCAGACGCCGTCTTTGAAAAAACGGGGACTCATTCCGTTTCCGAGGCTTCCGCCATTCTGGCCTCCGGGGGTAAAATCAGCACTCCTAAAACCGTTTGCGGCGGGAACGTCACGCTGGCCCTGGCAACGTGCCCTCACGGCAGCCGGAACAAGGCCCGTCAAGGAGCCGGAAATGTCATCGTCATCGGGCTGGGGTCCGGGTCTCCGGGCCAGCTTACGCCGGAAGCGGCGGCAGCCATGGAGCAATGCACCTGCATAGCCGGCTACACCAAATACCTGGATTTCATCCGGGAACGCATCCACGGAAAAAAGATGATCCAGACCGGGATGATGGGGGAAGTGCCGCGGTGCACGGCCGCGCTGGAAGCGGCTCTGAACGGGGAAAATGTCTGCATGGTCTGCTCCGGTGACCCGGGCATCCTGGCCATGGCCGGGCTGCTCTACGAAATGAGGAAGGAAAACGAACGCTTTTCCCCGGTCCGCATTGAAGTGCTCCCGGGAATTACGGCGGCCAGCATTTCCGCCTCCGCGCTGGGGGCGCCCCTCCAGAACGGCTTCTGCCTGCTCAGCCTGTCCGACCTGCTGGTCCCTGCGGAGGAAATCCGTGCCAACCTGGAGCAAAGCGCCGGAACGGCGCTGCCCGTGGTCCTTTACAACCCCGCCGGACGCAAACGCCGCCATCTGCTGGAGGAGGCCCTGCGCATCTTCCGGAACCAACGCGGGGGGAAAACCCTCTGCGCCTACGTGAAGCACGCGGGGCGCCCGGCCCAACGGAAATGGGTGGGGACGCTGGACGAATTCCCGCTGGAGGACGTGGACATGTCCACGCTGGTGCTTCTGGGAGGCCCCCGGACCATCAGGGACGGAGACGTCCTTTTTGAACGGAGAGGCTACGCCGACAAGTACGGAATATCCTGACCTGATCCGGAAAGACAGCATCCGCAGAATTTGCCTGTTTCCCATGAATAAGCCTTTTCACGCCTTCTGCATCGCCTCCACCCAGTCCGGGGGAGGCAAGACCACGGTATCCCTCGCCCTGATGGCGGCGCTCTCCGCCCGGGGATTACGCGTGCAGGCCTTCAAGTGCGGCCCGGACTACATTGACCCCTCCTTCCACCGGCAGGCGACGGGATTGCCTTCCTTCAATCTGGATACGTGGATGATGGGGAAAAACGGAGTCCGTTCCCAATGGGCACGGCACGCCTCCTGCGCGGACATCGCCATCTGCGAGGGAGTCATGGGCCTCTTTGACGCCCGAACGCCTGAAAGCCTGGAAGGAAGCACGGCGGACTGCGCCCTCACGCTCGGCCTGCCCGTCCTGCTGGTGGTTCAGGCGCGCGGCATGGCGGGGTCCATTGCCGCCGTCGTCCGCGGCTTCTCCCAGCACCATCCCGGCCTGAACATAGCGGGAGTTATTGCCAACGGCGTGGGAAGCGCCGCGCACGCGGACCTTCTGCGCCGGGCGCTGGACCACCACAGGATGCCGCCGCTGGTGGCGGCGTTCCCCAAAAACGCGGAATGGACGCTCCCGGAACGGCAGCTGGGCCTGGTTCCCGCGGAAGAGGAAGCCCGGCAGCAATCCTGGTTCCTCCGGCTGGCGGCAGAGGCAGAAAAGCGCGTCAACTGGGAACTGCTGATGAACATCACGGAACGCAGACGTCCGGAACCGCTGAAAGTTCCCCTGCCGCCCGCCCCTCCCCGCGGGATTCTGGCCGTAGCCCGGGATAATGCCTTCTGTTTTTACTACGGGGACAACCTGGAACGGCTGAAGCAAACGGGCTGGGACATCACCTGCTTTTCTCCGCTGGAAGACACCGCCCTTCCGGAAGGAACCCAGGCCCTCTACCTGGGGGGCGGCTATCCGGAAACCTTCGCGGGCCGTCTGGAAAGCAATGAGGCCATGCGGAACGCCATCCTGGAATTTGCCAAGAACGGCGGAGAAATCTTTGCCGAATGCGGGGGATACATGTACCTTTGCAAGGAACTGGCGCTTCCGGACGGGACAAGCAGGAACATGTGCGGAGTCATTGACGGAACGGCCCGGATGGGGGAAAAGCTCCGTTCCCTGGGATACCGGGAAGCCGTGATGGAAACGGGAGCCCCGTTCGGGCTGCCTTTCACCCGCATCCGCGGCCATGAATTCCATTGGTCCCGAATTGAACTGAACCGGCCCTACCCGCCCCTTTACACAGTGACGGACAAGAATGGAAACAAGAGCCGGGAAGGAGTGGCGGATGGGAACGTGAAGGCCGGCTACATCCACCTGTACTGGGGAACGGAAACCCCGGACCACCCGCAGGAGCCTCAGCCGGGGCTGGGGCGCGTCATCCTGCTCAACGGAGCCTCCAGCGCGGGGAAAAGCACGCTGGCCCGGACCCTGCACCGCCTCATGGAGGAGGACTCCATGATTTTTTCCATGGACGATTATCTGGCCATGAGCCGGGGAAGGCATGAAAACGCCCTGGACGCCGTCCGGGAAACCGGGCTCCCCTTCATCGAGTCCTTCCACGCCGCCATTGCAGAGGCCGCGCGGAAAGGCGCCCTGGTCATCGTGGACCACGTCATCGGCGAATCCCGCGCCTGGGTTCAAGACCTCCTGAACCGCCTGAGCGGCATTCCCCGCGCCCTCATCAAAGTGGACTGCCGGGAGGACATCCTGCTGGAACGCGAGCGGAACCGTACCGACCGGACTCCGGACCCGGCCCATGCGGAGCGCCAATACGGATGCATTCACCAGAATTTCCCGCATGACTTCTCCATAGACACATCGGAAGCGACGCCCCGGGAATGCGCCCAGAAACTCATGGAACAACTTCCACCGGAATTCAGGGCGACGCAGGAATGAAGAGAGGAATGGCCGACGGCGGAGAACAGGTTTACCTGAGAGTTTTCAGAAGAGAATATCTTAAAACTCAACATTCCTCTGAGCCTTGATTCCCTGCTGAAAGGCATGCCTGACGCATTCAATCCGGCTCACGGTATCGGCCACGGCGATCATTTCCTCCGGAGCATCCCGGCCTGTCAGGACAACGACCTTTCCGGGGGTAATTTTTTTCAAAGCATCCACGACTTCCGCAACGGAAATGAAGCCGTAATTCAGGGGGTAAAAAATCTCGTCCAGAATCACGGTTCCCACGGACTCATCCGCCAGCTTCTCCCGGGCCACCCTCCACCCGTCCCGAGCGGCGGAAGCGTGGCGTTCACGGGACTCTTCATCCCTGGCGCGGCCCGTAAATCCGGCCCCGGAACACACCACCTCCGCATTCGGAAACTGCCGGAGAGCCACCACCTCCCCATAGGAACCGTCGTGCTTGATAAACTGAATTACGGCCACTTTCCCACCATGCCCCAACGCGCGCAGGGCCATGCCGAAGGCGGAAGTCGTCTTTCCCTTGCCGGGCCCGGTCAGGACAAGAATGCGGGAGCCTTTCATGCCCGGCATTATACAGCCCCTGAGAGTAATACCCAACCCAAATTCCCCTTGATTCCCGGCGTAAAATGCACTACCGGGCTCCGCATTCCCCTGCTGGTCAGGGAGAAAGCATCTCCACCGGCAGCACAAAATTTCATGAAGCACAGGCACTCATGCCATCTCCGCAAACCTGCGGGCAGACGTGAATAGGACTTTACAGAACCGCCCTCCTCACGGTAGCTTATGCCCGCGCTTGTTGCATGGAGAGATGGCAGAGCGGTTTAATGCAGCGGTCTTGAAAACCGCCGTGGGGCAACCCACCGTGGGTTCGAATCCCACTCTCTCCGCCAGTTTTCAGATTTTAAGATGAGTAAAACCCTTGGTTTCTCAAGGTTTTTCGTTTCCAGGCTGTAGTGTTCTGTGCTGTGGCATGAATCTCCTGTACATCTTTTCAAAAGGGACCTATATACTTAGTAACAAGTAAATAACTCTAATTTTTATCTATCTTCCATGATCCATGCGTTCAGATCGATATATTCCGGTGGGGCGGATTTTCCTTTCAAGTCGTCAAAACAGCAATCCGCCATGCGCTTGAATATTTCCGGATATTGCTGAATGAAGTTTTTTGCACCCTTGCATTCATCTTTTTCCCCCCAACCGCAGGGGGGCGAGAAATTGTAAATGATCTGGAGAGAATCAAGGAGATTCCGGAGATTGTTTTCCACTTGTTCCGGTTTACTGTTGCTTACATGGAAAGCGTACGCACAAGTATCGATTCCTTGCGCCCGGTTTTCCTTAAGCAGCAACGACGGATTGACCCGGAGACGTTTTTCTTGAGGACAGTTTTCCTCTGTATGCCGGCTTTCCCGGCCGACGTTCCACGGCATTCCGAAAATTCCGGTCCGGACGGAAGGATAGCGTTTTTTAATGCATGAAGCGAGAAGAAGGCAGGCAACGGCTTCTTCCGCCCTCCCTGCCAGGAGAATGCGCTTCGCATGCGGGGTGGCGGCGAGAAATTCAAGGATATCCCGTTTCATGTTGTCCAAATGGTCTTCCAGGTTCCAGGAAGAATAACGGATACGAACGACGGGACGCCCCGTTGAATGCAGCCACGGTTTTTCCGGAGCGCCGCAGAGAGCAATGACATATTCATCCGCAATAGAAGAGTCCGGCGCCATGAATGAATAGGAAGAGAACCAGTAATTGCCGTCTTCTCTGCGAAGAAAGGTTTCCTTTCCCCAGTAATCCCAGCCTATGACGAGTTTTTTGTCCGAGTATTCAAGGATTTCGCCTCCATCGTTGCAATTTAAACGCTTTCCCCTGTTTCCCGTGATGCACAAGCCATCCGTCCAATCCTGCTGGCGCAAATGAATAAGGGAGGAGGCATGGGGAGGAGATTGAAGGAAGGCGGCTTCTTCCTTCTTCCGTAAACGGTAGGCGCCTTCTTCCATTTTCGTAAAGGTTTCCACGCCCCATTTATCCCATTTCAATGTGATTTCCACTCCGGTCAGAGACAGCACGTCGGCTTCATCCCGAGGGCCATCCAGGCGAATGGCCCGTCCATTGCTGATTTTCATGCATCCTTTCCAGTCAGAATGGATGATGTCCACGAGGTGTTCATCATTTCCGGCATCTGTAGAAGCACCGTTCTGCATTTTCCGGAATTCCTCGGAAACAGTACCTCCCCGCATGATGGAAGCATTGCTTTTTTGCATAATCAGATGGCTGTGAATTCCCCGCTTTTTCAGATAGGGAGCTATGTCAGCACACCCGTGTTCCAGCATGACGGTCTGGAATAGCTGGTCTTCCGCAAAGCCAAATTGATAGAATCCCGTTTGCCTTAAACAACGGTACATGGCTTCCTTCATAGCCGCGCGGTCGGTTTCCCAAGCCAGCAGATCCTCCATGACCCGCCGTGACATGATTTGAGCCGGCCCCAGGGCCAGCAGGAAGGACTTTTCCAGATAAGGGTATCCTTCATGCCGTTTCAGCCACAGGCCCTCCCCACGGTGGCAGCTTGAATAACCATCGGGCAACAAGGCATGAAAATCGGCAACATGCCGGAAGTAGTCCGGGTCATAGAAGTCATCATCGTCAATCTTGGCAAAAAGGTCATAGGATGAAATATCCAGGCCACGGACGGTATCCATAAAGTTGGTAAGCTGGTTTCTGTTAGGGCAGAGGCGCAGCGTCACTCTTCCGGCATCGATGAACGGCTGCACATGGGGAAGCAGAATCCTGCGGGCCGTTTCAGCCGAAACTCCCTTAACTGCTGCAAATACATGCAGATGTGGATAGCTCTGGTTCATCATGCAGAGAATCTGGCGAAGGAGGTCTTCCACCCGCTTGTATGATGCAATGCATGCCGCCATATTGAATGGCCGTCCAAGTGGCCGTTTCTGAGAAGGAGAAACTGTTTCCGAAACCGTCCATGGTTTCCCATCGTCATACCGCGGCATAAAAACTCCCCCGTGAAGCAACGGTTCGTCCTTTCCCTCCATGGAGGCAGGCTGCCGCCCGGCATTTCCCTCCCTGAAAATTTTCTTGAAAAACAAGGCTGCTTCATCCAGCAGGCCATCCACGCCGATCTGTCCCTCGTCAAACAAGGGGCCCTTGAAGTAGGAGAGGTATTCGTCAACATTCCTGTCCAGGTGCTCCACATACCGGACCAGTTCCGCATGATTGCGAAAATCACGAGCATTGATGAACCGCCCGGGGTTGAATTCGCGGCAGGCATCCGGTGCTCCCCAGTAGACGGGCAGGCTTCCGGCAGCAAAAGCATCCGTCAGTTTTTGCGTTATGTAACCGGGGGAAGCATAGTTTTCAAACGCTATGGTGAATTTGTACCGGGAGCAGAATTCGACTTTGTCTTTAACGATCATGCCCGTGTTGTTCAGAAGCTGGCCGGAACTGTCTACGTATTTGTATTGGGAAAGAGTTTCCAAAAAACGGATGGCCTCCCGGAATTCTCCCCCGGAATAGACGAAATTACAGAATTTTTCATGCCGGTTGAGAATATCCCCTGGAACGGAGGAGTATTGTTCAATGTGACCCGTCCTGCGGATATAGTCGGCGTTTAACCACGCAGGAAAACGAAAATGACGGTCCCCGGAAAGCGTTCCATCTCTCAGGCTTGTCAGGGAATAGCATCCTTCCTTCCAGCGCGGCAAAACAGGTTCTTCCGTATAAAACAGACGAGGACCTTTAAAGGAACGTGCGGCATTTCCAAAGATTGAATAAATCAGCAAGTCGGCACGGGCCAGGTCATCCACAAAAACAGCGCCCAAACGTTCTTTCAAGATCAGGCCCAGAATGTGGTTTTGCGGTTTGAACCCGGATTCAAAGTCGGTAAAAGCTATGCAAACGGGAGAGTCCATCCGAGTGACGTGAGATAAGAGTTTTTCCGAGAAAACATGCGATTTCCTGTCCAACCGGCATCAAACGGAACTAGTCCAGGCGGAGATGCGCATACGGGCTTTTTGCCTCCTGCAATAACGGCAGAATACGAGAGAGAAAGCACTCCTGCAGAGCCGGCTTTTGAGAAAGAGGGATGACTTCATCGTCATGAAATTCCCGGATGACATTTTTGTATTTAGCCGCTTTCATGAAGTGCATCCAGCAGGCATCAGGATAAGGGGTCACCTGCGGATGAGCGGTTATATCCACTTCGTAAGGCGCCGCAATTCCAAAGCGGGGCAAGTTGTTCATGCCGCAGATGAGGGAGTCGCCACCGCCATTTACAGGCCGAGGACCATAAATCATCAATCTTTGCTGATGAACCAGGGTATTGTGCCCCCGGATGGAGACGCAATCCTCCGGACCGGATATCATTTGAAAGGCCGCTTCCAGTTCCCGGGTAAAATAAATTTGGTCAGCGTCTATTTTAGAAACGCAAAACAGCTGCCCTTCATAAAGACGGCGAATGAATTCCATGCCGAAATTCAAGTAGGTGTCAATTCTGTTTTCCCGGGGAAGGCTCCTCAAGTCATCCACGGAATGAGGAGGAACGACATGATGCGGATAATGAAGAAAGCTGACCCGGCATTGACAAGCGTGGCAAAGGTGATGTTCCCATTCCTTGACCAGATCAATGCTGCGGTCATCCATATCCGCCCAGAGCACCACAACGTGGTCCAGAACGGGAGCTACGCTCAACAAACATGGGATAACTGCGTTTTCTTCATTGAGAACACGGAGAAAACCTATCCGTTTCATGTTTTCGGCCAATTTTGTTTTTTGTGATTGGCATTCCATTTTTTTGATTAGGGATTTTTAATTATTGAGGGATTTTGCGAAACGCCTAGGCGGATATACGCAGATTTCTCACCTCTCCATGGTTCCCGCTTTCCGTTTCCATCATCCGGAACATTTCTTCAATCCAGGATTGAACCAATGCCGGCTTTTCCTTTACCAGATGTACGATTTTTCCGTGAACAACAGTATGATGTTCCTTGCTGCCAGCCTGATGGGCATATGTTTTCAGAAGGTAAGGAGCCAATCTGTTCGTCGCTTCTTCATCAAGAGTCCAATGTTGACTGGTACTGTAAAAGGCAAACAAACAAAGTCCGGAGGATTCCGGCTGCTGAAGCAGTTTGAGAGGATCTCCATAACGCTCCAAAAGATTTTTAAACGGTCTTTTTTCCCTTATCTGTTCATGAGATGGGGAAACTCTTATTCCCCGGTATACAGGAGACTGTCCACTTAAATCCACCGGCCATGGGCATCCCCACACGCCAATATGAAGATGCGGGAAATCCTTTTTCAATCGCTGCGCCAGAATAAGGGCTGCAAACGCATCCTTGCAAATCCCCATCAGCAGGACGGATTGAAGCCGGGGCATCTTTCGTACTCCTTTTTCAACATCACGATACATGCGTTCCAGCAGCAGCAACCCCTCCCATTGATGATACCTCATGCCGATAAAAGGACGGCTGGAATGCCGGAACACGGAGTTATAGCCGTCATACGGGTTGATGAGCAATTCCCGCGCGTATTTGTTCACTTCATTGATGGTAGAAGAATAATGATAGTCAAGGTACTGATATTTACCCTCTTCCATCCTCAGAAATTCTTCAGTCCCCCAGTTATCCCATTTAAGAACGAGTTTGTTTTCATCATGTTGAAGTATGGTTGCGTGGTCATTGCGGTGAAGCCGGCGTCCCCGTTTTTCATTCATCTGAAATTGGTCTGTCCACTGAGGATGGCTGATGAGAACGGTGTCCACGGGAAGCAAGTCCGGTGCGGGAACATTCCCCTGGGAAGAAACCGGCGGCGCCGGGGCGGAGTAATGAAATTCACCGGCGGCATCTTCCAGAATGGGAATGACTCTTCCGCTGTCAATGAGGGACTGCATGTAGGCATTTTCCGTTGGCGCATGATGCTTTGAAGAACCCGCGGCCCTCAGGTTCATATCCGTATCTCCCAAATAGTAAAGCTGGGCTTCAGGGAATAAATAGTCCGCCAGACAAAGCGCCTTGCTCAACGTGGTAAAATTGCCCGTGCTGCGGTGAACTTCCCCCGGCATGAATTTCCAGTTTTCCAGCCCTTCCCTACAAGCAAATTCATTGGAATAGCCCAATTCTTCATTGTTGAAGTAAATTTCCGGGACTCCGCGTAAAATTTCCATATGCCTTTCCTCAGGGGAAAAAGCCAGGTATCCGGCGAAGCAGGAAACAAGAACAATATCCGTCCTTTTTCCCGCCAGACCGGAATTCAAGTTATCCATTTTGCTGATTCTCATTACTTTGTCGCAGGAGTCGACAAAAGAGGAATAGTTGCGTTTCAAATCACGTTTATTTGAGACGATGCAAATACGTTTTTTATGCCCTTCTGAAGCCAGAAAACATTGACAGTCTTTAAATTCACCTAACCGTGACAAGGCTTTCCACTCTTCTTCCGTATCAATTTGCAGACAACAGGGAAAATCATTCGGGTAAGGGCAGGAGCCGTCATCAAACATCGTACCCGATTCCAGAAATTTTTTCCGGGTAACAACATTAATATTTCCGTCAAAAAAATAGAAAAATTTCTTGGCGTCCTGTTCCCGATGCGCCAGATGGAAATGTCCCTCCATGTGACCAATCATTTTGGTTTTGCGGGCCGTGTAGGCGGATTGAATTTTCCCTTTTTCCATGTCTTCCGCCATTTGGCGCAACAGGCCCCGACGACGGAAGGGAGAAGTCGGCTGAAGTACGGCGAATATGTCACAGGAGAAACGGGTCAATACCTGGCGTACGCAATTTTCCATTCGGCGGTCGTCCACCGTCTCCCGGAAGCACTGGATGCCTTCCCGACGGCAGCGTTCCAGAACTTCTTCACTGTCCGTACTGACAACCGGAACAAATCCTTCCTGGAGGGCATAGGAAACGGAATACAGGAACAGGGGCCTTCCATTCAACAAGCGCCTGTTTTTATCCGGACAGCGCTCCGAATGTTTTTTAGCCGGAATAATGGCCAGCTTGCGGATGAATTGGGAAGCCGTGTCCTTCCCTTCCGGACAGAACACGGGAAACGGAGTTGCCGCCAGCGATTGGGGCAGCAGAAGTTCCGCCTTTCCCGTCCATTGTTTTCCGTCATCATGCCGGGACATGACGGGATAGCCGTGATGCAGACGGCAAGCCTCCGTACGCGGCCTGCCAGTCCGGCATATATTCCCGCTGCATGAAATCATGGAAAAGAATTCTGCCAGACGGTTCATATATTCTCCGATGTCCGGCTGGCCCGGTACAAAAACGGGACCGTCCATATAACTGAGGTAAAGGTCTTCATCCTGATCAAGACGAATCACATATTCAGCCAGGGCCTCCGGGGTGGAAAAGTCCGCGGCATTGACGAACCGGGATGGATTGGCCTCCATCCCTGCATCGGGGGCTCCCCAATAAATGGGAAGGGAAAGAGCGGCAAGAGAATCAAACAGTTTTTCAGTCACGTAACCAGCAGCCGGATAGTTTTCAAAGGCAATCGTGAATTTGCAGGAGGAGCAGAAAGCTATTTTATCCCGAACGCAGGAGCCCATGTTGTTCATGACCATCCCGCCGCAATCTACATGCTTGTACCGGGAAAGCAGGCGCAGGAAATGAATTCTTTCCGGAGCATTCCCATTGGAATACACAAAGCTGCAAAATCGGGTATGCCTGGACAGAAGGGATTTTCTGTCTTTGGAGTATTGTTCTATTTTTCCCGTTCTTCTGACAGGGCCATTGTTCATCCAGCAGGGCATCCTCAAATGACATTCGGGATAAGGAATATCTCCCTTCATGAATGAAATGGCATAATCGCACTCATCCCAACGCGGTTTGACGGATTCCCCCGTATAAAAAACTCGAATCCCCTTAAAGTTCTGATGTTTTTCTCCAAAAACGGAGTAGATTAAAAAATCCGCCTGATCCTGGTCATCCACAACGGTCATGCCCAGTCTTTCCGTCAAAACCGCGGACAGAATATTATCATGTGGATCAAATCCCGGCCAGAAGTCCGCAAAAGCGGCACGTTTGGCCTGCCGGGAATTTATATCTGTTGCCTCAACCATGCGTGACCTCCGTGTTTTTGAAGAGATTTATCCTTTACGATCATTTTTACTTTCGGTTTGATCGCCATGAGATTTTTTTGATTAAAGTCCAATGTTTCAGGGAATAAATATTCAGGAGATAAAACAAGGGGATGCCGGCCAATCACATATTTATTGAGGTGGCTTTCATCGTGCCAAACGGCAATGACACCGTCCTCAAGATCCCGCCTGACGGCATCCGCCAACTCCCGGCACATGCGGAGATAGTCTTCAGCCCTTCCCCCGTTAAAGCCTCCGGCGACATAATATTCTCCTTCGGAATGGAGCACCCGCGCCCGGGACATTCCATTTTTTTCGTAGGGGTAAGTGGAACGGGGGCGTTGGTAGTACCCCGGATGAAGCGTCACCATGAGACCCTGCCGGTTCATCGGGAAAATTTCCTGACCGACAGGCCCTACGGGAAGCAAAGTTCCATTCATGAAATAAATGTAGTCATATTGCTGCAATTCCTCCCGAACGGTTAAAAAAGTCTCAAACCTTCTCAAGGTTTCCATGGGCCACGGATAAAACGGCTTGCGGACAAGAGTCACGTCATCGCCGGTTTCCACTTCCGGATGATCCGTGAACAGAAAATAATGCACATCATGCCCTGTCAGGAAATATTGTTTGGAGGCCGCATAAAACTCCTCCCAGAACGTCATATAACGCCCTGTGGCTATAAACAGGACAGCCACTTTTTTCCGGGGAGAAAAAGGTTCCTCCTGTCTGCCGCCGCTCGACAAATAGAAGGTTCCATCCTCCATCTTTTTAAACGCCTCCACGCCCCAGCAATCCCACTTGAGAGTTATTTTCTCATCAGTGACGGAGAGGACGTCCGCTTCGTCGTCCCGTTCAAAACGGCGCGCCCTGTTCCCAAAGACACGGACAATATCATGCCATTGCGGATGATGCACTTCCATGAGACGCTCCTCATTAACCTGGTTCGTAGAAATGTTCCAGTTTCTGCCCCGGAAATCTCCCGGAACCAGCCCTCCGCGCATCACGGAAGCATTGCCGGTCTGAATCGCCAGATGCATTGGCAGGGCCATTTCCTGTACATACCGGGTGCGGTTGCTGCTTCCGGTATCCAGCATCATCATGTGCATGAAGCTGTCTTCCGTAAATCCATACCCGGCATGACGGAGCCTGGGCGAGATCTGGGATATCATGTGAGGATTGGTCTCACAAATTATTAATTTTTCCAGCACATCCCGGCTCAATACCAAGGTGGGGCCAAAGCAGCCGAAAAATCCGTTTCCGGAGAAGGGATACCCTCCACGCACGCTTAGATATTCGCCCGGCCCGCAATAAAAGCTGCTGAATTCCGGCGGAAGATGCAGATGGAATTTATTGACTGACTTGAAATAATCCCTTCCGTACAAATCATCGTCGTCAATTTTGGCGAAAAGATCGTAATCGGAAACGTTCAAATCCCTTATCGTGTCCAAGAAATTGGATAGCTGGTTCTTGTTGGGGAAAAGCCGCATCGTCAAACGGCCTTCGTGAATAAAATGTTCAAAGAGAGGGAGCACTGTTCTGCGGTACGTGCCTTCCGGTATCCCCTTGACAGCTGCGAACACATGAAGATTCGGATAGCTCTGATCCATCATGCACCAAATCTGCCTCTGCAAATCCGTCAGACGCTTATAGGATGAGAGACAAACAGCAATTTTGCAATCGGGTCTCTGCTTAGTCCGTTCGTGCTGGTAAAACAGATTGTGGCGGGCCACACGGATCTTGAGGTCTCCATGGCTGTTGGCAGCCTCCAGGGCAATATCAGTCGGCAACCGGTAATCGGCAAAAACCCGGGCCACCCTGGGGCGTCGGGCAGCAGGGATGACGAGAGCATGCGTTCCCCATACGTAGGAGGTATTGGCATCCGTCTTTCCCGTTTTGAAATCTTCAAACAAGATTTCATCAGATTCCCCCGGAGCCCCTTGCGGAGACCATACTGCATGATGGAACAGCCGGAAAATATCCGTCTCCGGATGCTCCTTCATTTCCTTCCTGAGAGCCGTTTCCAAGCGGGAAGAAGCCACCATCGGCACGGCATCGCTTTCTCCGAAAATAATCAGGTCACTCCCAGCATAATTTCTGTCCTCCAGAAGACGTATGAAAGATGCCCTCAGAGAACGGACGTGCGAACGTTCCGCAGACGCCGGGGACCGTCCCAGGTAGGATGCACTTTCCTCTTCCCGCGCATCCCTGAGGGGGGAAAGATCCGCGGTAGAGGGATAGAGCTCCAGCTCGTAACCCATCCGGTGCAATTCCGAAGCTCCCTCCGACTTTTCCCCAGGAGACACAATCAAAACACATTTCATAAAATGTACCTGTTAAAGTTTAATCCATTGCGGGCAGAAAATGTCCTGCTCGTCCTCAATCTTTCCGGTAAACCACTGTTTTTGAATAAAAACCCTCTGCTGGTCTCCAAGCCATGCCCCCCACCAGGAAAAGGAGGAACAGGAAAGGACGAGTTCCTGCATGGACGTCAATTCCCGGAGGGCGTCCAGCGTCTCATGCTCATCCATGACTATTTCAAAACGCGTTGCTTCCGGAACGCCCTCCATCAATTTCCGGGCCAATTCCGGAGAATCGGAAAAGACGACCAGCTTACTGATGTTGCCGGAAAGCCTCCGTAAAGCTTCATTAAGAAAGGGAACATCCGGCGTATGGTACATGTCTGTACGGTCAAGATAGTCCCCCATCCTTATATGAACGCCGGCCACGCCCTCCTGGACGGGAGCAATAAGAGGAGCAAACAGGGAACGGATTTCTTCCGCAACATCCTTGAAATACCGCTCACTCTGGAAATACCCTCTCAGGGCGCCGTAGCGAACCGTTTCAGGAATGGGATGGTAGGAAAATCCGGGTTCCCTGTATGTCACGGGATCGTTATAACCGCCGTCCGGGCACAGCGAACAGGCCTCACCCAGATAAGTCATCAGCTCCCAGGTCTCGGAACTGTATCTCCAGGGAATACGGCATCCCACACCCAGCCGGAGAGCATGTGCATAGGCAGCAGCTATCTGGAACAGATGATTGCACGTACGCGAGCCGGGCATAAACTGCGTCGTGACGTAACCGGGAGATGCCGGAACAGAAGCGGGACGCAAGGATAAAAATTTACCGGTAACAGTCTTCTGCGGTTTCCGGGCATCCAGGCAAACCGTGCCCAGCAGGTCAAAAGGATGTTCATCCCTGTCGGATCGCCTTTCAAGACACTGAAGGTGCAAATGGCGGGAATTACCCGGAGCATGCTGGGAAACCTGGAACCCCAGCTCTTCCAAAACATAACTCAGGAAATCGGCAGACCACAGGGATTGTTGCTTGTAGACTTCCATAAATGCACACAAATCATTCTCCGGAGTGTGATTTCCTTTCCCCTGTTTCTTCATGTATTGCCTGAACGCAGGCGTCATCACCCCGCGCATCAGGCGCACGTCCCGGAAACTTAATCGTAAGATTCCTCCGGGTTTTAGAGCACGGAAGGCTTCCGTGAAAAATCGGCAGGCCTCTGCAGGCGTTACTGTTCCAATGACATGCTCCAGATAAAAAGCGTCTACGGAATCGTCCTTCCACGGGAGCGGCCTGGTAATATCATAATTGGGAGCGTCCAGATTCAACCAGCCATTCAACCTCCGGGTGCCGCACCCCAAATGGATATACAGCAGAGGAGATTGGTCCATGATTTCCACGTTGCCGGAAGAAAGACGGCGTTCAGCCCATAACTGGGCCAGGGACGGCATGTCCGGCCGCTGGAATATCTCCGTTTCAGACCCGATAAACCGTTCTCCCTCCAAAAGAAGCTGCTCCATAGGCCACATCTGCCATTTCAGCTTCAGTTCACCCTTGGAGCCAATGCTCCACCAGCCATAGCAGGAAGTATCCCGCCTCCTGAATGCCCCGTTGGAATAAAACAGCATTTCCCCTTTCCAATGAAGATGAACAACATCGCACACAGCGGAGGGAATTTTGTAATTAAACGAATACAGGGCCTGCATGATGTCGGGAGAACACCAGTGGGCCGTTACCATGTCATTATCCCGTTCCGGGTAATAAACATTGGACATGTAAAGCCGTTTCGTGGATTTCAAGCGGCCTCCGAGCCTGCCTGCCAGTTCACCTACGATCACATCCTCTGCCCCGCATTCCGCAAAACCCGGCGCATTCACCAGCTTTTCCACCATGCTGCGCTTCAGCAGGTAGCCCGCCCCTCCGCTCGGTGAATTGCGAAGCGCAACCATCGCATCCCCAATCAGATCATAATCTTCATCTATCAAGGAGGTCAACCGGCTCAATTCCAAATACGTATCGTCATCACATTTAAAGAGCCATTCAAATTCGTAATTCTCCAGCGCGTAACGAAAGAAGGATTTCACTTTTGCGGGGAGCTCATTGTAGCCATCGGGCGCATCAAGCCCCACCGTATCTTCTTCTTCCCCCTCCGGAACCCGGTTTCCTCCTACAAAGAACATGCATTCAACGTTCTGCGCGGGATGGGCCAGCCAGGTAGACCTTACCGCCTTCCGTTTATCTCCCGTTCCATGGCATGAACAAATGCCTACGACAATATTTGTTTTCTTTTTCATGGTTTTTCCTCCCATTTCTAAGCCGGCAGTTTTTCCACCGCGTCAAAGACTTCCTCCCAGCTGGCTACAGACGCTTCCAGCCCTCCAAGCTCCAGTCCACGCTCCCGCGCCGCGTGGGCCATGTCGGACCTCAGGTTGGGCTCGTAGGCCATCTTGCTGGCGTAGTAGATGAAATCCCTTTCATGGTCGCACAGCCATCCGGTCTTGCCATGCTCCACCATCTGCCTCCAGCCTCCACGGTTGTCCACCACAAGCACGCTTCCGCTGGCCATGGATTCAAAACCGACACGCGGCCAGTTTTCCGTCGTATCCGTCGGCTGAAGCACTATTTCACAGTGCTTGTAAAAGTCCTGCTGGCTCACCTCCCTCTGGTCGCGGGCCGTGCGTATCCAGTCGTAGGGTTTTCCGATTTTCTCCCGGCTCCTCTGGTCAAAGCCCAGAAACAGGCCCCTCTTAAAAAGGGGCGAGACGAAGTATTCGTAGATGTGGAGCGTGTTGGCCGCAAATTTGTCCGCATCCTGGCGCGAGATGCGCCCGCAGCCGAAGTATTCCTGCGTCCTCTCCTCAATGAAGGGGAAGGATTCGTTGTGGAAGTAAGGCTTGAACGTCATGAAAGCAATGGTGGGGTCGTCGTTGCAGCGCTTGAGCAGGGGCATGTTCTTCTGCCTGACTTCCTCGTTCTGGTAAAGGAACATGGCAATGAGCCCCTGCTTCATGAGTTCCTTTTCCTTGTTGAAAAGCCAGGTCATGCAGTTGACAAAGATGGTGCGTTTGGTGCGCTGGCGAATGGCTGGCATGTTTTCCAGAAATTCTCCGTTGCAAAATCCGATGATGGCATCCCCTTCCTGCAGGACTGTCCAATCATTGGGAGCGTGGATATGGACGCCCAGACGGATCATTTCCAAATAAAGGGCTTCATTTTCAAATCCGCCGTTGGTGGGGATGATATGCACGTCAATACCCATGTGGAGCCAGACCAGAATCTGGTGGTGGAGTTCGGTTCCCGCGCCCCCGTAGAGACTGGGGAACCCGTTGACATAGATCTTTTTCAATGTGGTGCTCATGAAATAATGGAGTTAGATGTTGAACGAATTCATTGATGGACGCTAGCACGCTGCCTTTTAAGCTGGCAATGGGTAAATTTTGAAAATATGGCAAAGAAATACGTGCCACCGGAGAAGAATCCCCTCCCTTTTCACACG
>NZ_JABFCI010000167.1:0-220 GCF_017566105.1 Akkermansia sp. GGCC_0220 | reverse complement strand
GATACCGGAATACCAGGAGCTTTTACCACTATATTGGGATAGGCAGAAGAATCGTACTGAACACGTTTCTGTAGTTTAACCCCCGAAGAGACCAATGACATCACTCCGTTGACTGCCCGATATGAGGCTGTAGAGAAGTTCCATGCTTTCAACTGGGTAAGATCTTCTTCTATCCTTCCTCTGTCTTTTCCGGTATTCAAATCATCACCCAAATCATAAA
>NZ_JABFCI010000166.1:0-220 GCF_017566105.1 Akkermansia sp. GGCC_0220 | reverse complement strand
GCCCCGGCCATAAAGGATTAAATAGATGTCCTGCGTTTATTTTATCATGTCCGCGCCGCGGCATGATAAAATTGGCCGTCAGGGCGGCAGCGGGCCGCGCCCGCGTATCGCCCCGGCCATAAAGGATAAAATAAACGCCCTGCGTTTATTTTATCACATATCCGCAGTAAATCAATCTTTTTTTGGCAGCCATATTTTCTCTATTGGGCCGCCACAATCC
>NZ_JABFCI010000165.1:0-220 GCF_017566105.1 Akkermansia sp. GGCC_0220 | reverse complement strand
AAGTCACGGACATTGCCTTTTTCGGCCTTTTTCATGGCAGAGCAGCGCAGAAGGCGGGAACTTTTCCATCGCGGACGCGATGGCGATGTTGACGGAAAGCCCCGAAGCTCGCACCTATCGGAGAGCGCTCAAGCATCGCCTCGAAGAGGAAGGCAGTCGGTTGGTTGCAGAATGCAGCCAACTGAAAACGCAGTCTGCGGAAGACAATAGTTCTACCGCA
>NZ_JABFCI010000164.1:0-220 GCF_017566105.1 Akkermansia sp. GGCC_0220 | reverse complement strand
TAAGGAGTAAATATATTGATAACGGTTTCTTTATTAGATGCGATAAGGATGAAAATAATATATATAATCTTAGGTATATTATTTGATATTGTTATGTAGTTTATGGTGTTTGTAGAGGTTGGGAGGATTGATACAAAAATTGATTTTAAGCTATATGTATAACTTTGGGTTAGTTTTTGGTAAGGAAAGGAGATGAAGAGGATGAAAACTAAATTGGTGA
>NZ_JABFCI010000163.1:0-220 GCF_017566105.1 Akkermansia sp. GGCC_0220 | reverse complement strand
CGCGTCCGCAGGGCGCGTTCTACGTGTTCCCCGACATCAGCGTCGCCTTCGGCAAGACCCACCAGCACAGCGGCATCAAGATCGGCAACGACATGGATTTCTGCAGCGCGCTGCTGGAAACCAAGGGCGTGGCCTGCGTGCCGGGCTCGGCGTTCGGCGAACCCAACGCGCTGCGCATCAGCTACACCTGTCCGAACCCGCAGCTGGCCCCGGGCCTGCA
>NZ_JABFCI010000162.1:0-220 GCF_017566105.1 Akkermansia sp. GGCC_0220 | reverse complement strand
ATCTACATAGATGCCATCCGGCTTGATGTTTAATCCATTGATTGTCTCATCCAGTAATACTGACTTGTGCTCGAATTCTATATCTTCTCCCTCTAGATACTGAATCCGCTGGCTTCCATATCAGATGCAATATCTTCAATGTTAAGTTCCACTTCAGCATTCTTTTCATCCCATCTTGCTTTGTCCCAAATCTCGGTACGCTTCCCCATGCCGATGAATA
>NZ_JABFCI010000161.1:0-220 GCF_017566105.1 Akkermansia sp. GGCC_0220 | reverse complement strand
CCGGAATAAGTGATATTCTTCACGTCCAGTCCGGTTTCCTCTTTCACTTCGCGGGCTACACATTCTTCCAGTGTTTCGCCTGTTTCGAGGAATCCGGCTACAAGGCTGTTGAATCTGCCTTTAAAGTTGCGGGCATGAACGAGAAGTATGGAGTCGCCTTTGCGCACTAAAACAAGGACGGCTGTCGAGATAGCCGGATACACTTCACGGCCACAACTCG
>NZ_JABFCI010000160.1:0-220 GCF_017566105.1 Akkermansia sp. GGCC_0220 | reverse complement strand
TGCCTTTGGCAGTCTTTTTATCACAAACACATATAATTTTATCAACTCAAATGTAAACTCCAAACCATAGGTACTGTGTGAAAACACAACCGCCTTTTTGGCGGCAAACTGAATTACTTATTCTGCTTTTTACATTTGATTGGAAGTTTTTCAGACCACGAGAGAAAATCTTTCAGAAAATCAAGATCAGTATCTTACATGTGCTTTGGAATTTCTGTAA
>NZ_JABFCI010000159.1:0-220 GCF_017566105.1 Akkermansia sp. GGCC_0220 | reverse complement strand
CAGGAATATGGGGAGGCTACGATTCTGGTGTCCGATGCACTGTATTCGTACTGGAACAAATCCATGGAGGAATTATATCCGCTTGCCCTGCACTATACCATGGAGGCAAACCCGGCGAAAATCAGCAGTATGCTTGACTTTGTAAAAAATATGTTTTCGGATAATTGTATCGGCGAAGATATTAAAAACTTCCAGATGGAGCCGTATGAACAGTATGTCC
>NZ_JABFCI010000158.1:0-220 GCF_017566105.1 Akkermansia sp. GGCC_0220 | reverse complement strand
CTCCTATTAAAATCTTTTATTTACCTCATTAAGTTATATTGTTACACAAATTTATAAATAAAAAAAGAGCCACATATAATATATTTTAATACGGTATTGGTTTGAAATTAATATTTTATTAATACTTTATTATAGGTTATAATATACTACATTTTATAAAGTATGTTATAATTAATTTATAAAAATACTATATCTCGTGTAGGAAAAGGGGTTTTTAATA
>NZ_JABFCI010000015.1:0-84657 GCF_017566105.1 Akkermansia sp. GGCC_0220 | reverse complement strand
AAGTCTACCATTTTCACCTCCCTTGTCAATTTTTTTCGAGTCGTTTTTGCGGAGACCCTTTCATCCATTTTGTCATGTCCATTCATAACTTCCAATTTATAAAATAGTTAGGCTTTTGTCATACTCCCCCTCCCTCGTGCCATTTTTTTGAACATTTTCTTTTCAGATGGCGCAGCAGTCTTCCCAAAGGTCCAGGAGCCCTTCCCTTTGCCGGCGAGAACGAGAGGGGGGGTTCTTCCTTTTTACGATATCGGCGCCCCGGAGAAAAGAAGGAGGGAAGAAGGGCTGGCCGAGCGAGGAGTTTCAACAGCTCAAGGGGGAAGAGGTTTTCTTTTTTCCTTTTACAAGGGCCGACGGCTCGCCTTCTTTGCCGATACCTTTATTTCTATCCCTTACTTTCTTTTTCTCCAAGGCCACGCACGGACGGAGATTCTTTTTTCCGCGACCTGTCTCACTTAACCCTTCCCATGAACAATCCCCGCCTGAATTTTGTCTAATCGCGCATGAAGAATCAGGAAATCCACTTGCCAACGCCCGACCCCGAGCATCCTTATGGAGGAGGGAACGGACGTTACCGTTTTCCGGATATCAACGGCATGAATTTGCTGGGGGATAACGTTTCCCTTCCACCCATCGTGCCTAAAAGCTTCCATATCATGCTGACCGTTTTTCATCCGGAAACCCTGTACAGCATGAAGAAGTGGCTTCCGTTCTGCGAAGACCTCCGCAAGCAGTACAAGCATACGCCCACCCCGGTGGAGTACAATATTCTGCTGGTCCTGCAGCCGCCTCCCATTGAGGGGGACGTTCCCGCCTTTACACAGGCCCTGGGGGATATTCCGGATTTCTACATGAAGACCAATTCCCTTATTTCCTATTACGACCAGGCTTTCGTGCGCCGCAGGCTTTCCCTCCACAAGAAGGCGGAGACCGCGATTGTACTGCTGGACGGCAACGGCAATATCATCTGGAAGGATGACGGCGGCTTTACGCCTGCACGCGCGGAACATTTAAAGGTTATTCTGGAAACCCTTTCCCCGCTGGCGCCTAAGACAAGGACGCATTAGAGGCGGATTGCATCTTCTTTGCCTCCTTCGCACTTTCCGTTTGAGCTTCCTTCCGGAATGCCTCATACTGGCCCCATGCCTACCATTTCTCTTGCTCTCGGGGAACGTTCCTACGATATCCACGTGGAAAACGGCGCGCTGGACCGCGTGGGTGAGTTTGCCTACCGCGCCGGACTGGACGGCAAGATTGCGATTATTACGGATACCTGCGTAGCCCCGCTTTATGCGGAACGCGTGATGAAGTCCCTGGAGAGCGCTGGGTTCATGCCCAGCCTGCATGTGGTGGATGCCGGAGAAGCGTCCAAGAATATGCTGCAGGCCCAGGAACTGTGTTCCGAGCTGGTACGGGCGGGCATTGACCGCACCGGGTGCATTGCCGCCCTGGGCGGCGGCGTGGTGGGAGACCTGGCCGGCTTCGTAGCTTCCATTTATTACCGCGGCATTCCTTTCATGCAGATTCCTACGACGGTAGTCGCCCAGGTGGACAGTTCCGTAGGGGGCAAGACTGCCGTCAATATTCCGGAAGGGAAAAACCTGGCAGGCGCGTTCCATCAGCCGGCCGTTGTCGTGATCGACCCCACCACACTGGTGACCCTGGACCGCCGCACGCTGGCGGAAGGCCTGGCGGAAGCCGCCAAGCACGCGGCCATCCGGGATGCTTCCATGCTCCATGAATTGAAAGGCCTGGGACCGGAGCTTTCCATCGGCTTTTCCCTGAATACCATCGCCAAACTCCCCGATCTGATTGCCCGGAACGTGGCGATCAAGGCCCGCATCGTGGAGAATGATGAATTGGAAACGCTGGATATCCGCGCCCTGCTCAATTTCGGCCATACCATCGGCCACGGCATTGAAGCCGCTGTTCCCTACGGCACCATCCTGCACGGGGAAGCCGTGGCGCTCGGCATGCGCGCCGCCCTGTTCCTGAGCGAACGGAAAGCCGGGTTGAGCTCTTCCGACGCCAAGAAGATTCTTTGCACCCTCCAGGCTCTGGAACTTCCCCTGGTTCTCCCGGATGACATTGATACGGAAACGGTTCTCAAGAAGACAGCGTCCGACAAGAAGTTCCGGGCCGGAACCATCCGCTTCGTTCTGCTTTCCAAGGCGGGGGAAGCAGGCATTTCCAAGAAGATTACGCGGGAAGATATGGCGGAAGCCATTGAAGAATTGCGCCGCCCCCTGCCCTGAGCTTCCTTTTTACGGCGTTGCCCCATCAGCCGGGCAAAAAAATTCCGGAGAACGGAAGGGGAACATCTTTCCGCTCCTTTTCCTCCAGCATGTTTTTCCAGCAGGAGAAAGATTCAGAGTGTTTCCCTGAACCGCAGGAAAACCGTCCCCTCCGGAACAGCCTGGAAACCGGGACATTTATCTTCCGTATCCGGCGCCCGAAAAGCAACGCCTCTCCCTTCCCGGAAGAACGGGACGGGAAAGGCGCAGAAACGGTCCATCGTTTCCCGGCACGGGGAATTTACTTTTTCGGCTCGTCCGGGGTAGGTTCAAAGCCATCCACGTCCAGAGGCACGCTGCCCGTGTATTCCCCGGCGTCAAACTGGATGCCCTTCAAGGCGTCTTCCAGAGACAGGGAACCATAGCATTCCCGGCTGGCCAGACGGAGCAGTTCATTCATGATGTTCACGCTTTCTTGATGGGGAATGTCCTTGGGAAGGGCCACGGCCAGCTCCTTCACCTCCGCCGCATGGGCGTTTGCCGTAGCCTGGTCCTGAATAAGAAGGAGAACGGCCAGGATTTTTTCTCCCGGCGTTTTGGGAATGGCCTGTTCGCTGGCGGCAGAGGCATCCGGGGATTGATCCTGTTTTTTGCCGCCGTCACAGGAAACAAGGGCAAATGCCGCCAAAACCGCTGTAAAAGGAATGAGATTTTGCTTCATCATGATGATTGGTTGGAAAGCCGGAGGCCTCATTGGATTTATCATGAACACTGGGGATTCCGGAGTCAAATCAGTTTTTTACTCTCACGAAATGTTTTTTCAGACAAAATATTCCGCAGCGTGCGCTTTGCTTCCTGAACAGGGGGAGTAGCCCTGTTCAACCTAATAGCCAGAATATAGTGCATTCATTGGTTCCCTCAGTAGACGCAATTTCCGGAAACGGAGGTTGCGTCTACTTTTTGCGTCACCATTTCAATACAGCGTTTGATTCCATGGGCTGACGCCGTATAATTCCGCTGAGATGGGTTACCCTATTTGGAACAGACGCCGCTTTTTGAGAACCGCCGCTGGAACGGCCGGGTTCCTGGCAGCCATGCCCTATCTGAACGCCGCGGAAGCTCTGACGGACGCAAGACCGCTCAAGGTGGGTCTGGTAGGCTGCGGAGGCCGCGGCCTGGGCGCCATGAAGAACGCGCTGGACGCCGACCCCGGAACGGTAGTCTGGGCGCTGGCGGACGTGTTTCGGGAACGGATTGATTTCGGCTCCAATTTGCTGACGGAACAGTACGGCAGCCGCGTCCAGCTGGACAAGAGCCGCCTGTTCGACGGCCTGGACGGTTACAAGAAGCTGCTTCAAACGGATATTGACGTGGTGCTGCTCTGCACGCCTCCCGCCTTCCGTCCGGAGCATCTGGCGGCGGCCATTGACGCCGGCAAGCACATTTATGCGGAGAAGCCCGTGGCGGTGGATGTTCCCGGCGTGCTTTCCGTGCTGGAGTCCGCGCGTCTGGCAAAGCTTAAGAATCTGGTAATTCTGGACGGGTTCTGCTGGCGCTATGACAAGGCGAATGAGGAAGCCCACCGCAAGCTTTCCTCCGGAGAACTGGGACGCGTGCTTTCCTTTGACGGACTGTATTACACCACGCCCCCCAAATCCCCGCTGGCCCTGGATTCCCGCCCTTCCTCGGATACGGACGTGGCGTGGGCCCTCCGCAACTGGACCGCCTGGAACTGGCTGAGCGGCGGTCAGTTCGTGGAACAGATCGTCCACACGATCGACGGCATGGTATGGTCCATGAACGAGCAGCTTCCGCTGGCGGCCTTCGGCTCCGGAGGACGCGCCCAGCGCCGGGACGACGGCGACGTGTGGGACCATTACGACGTTTATTTCGAGTACGACCACAACGTGGCCGCCCACATTTCATGCAGGCAGTGGGTAGGCTGCCACGGGGAGATCGTGGACCGGACGGTTTGTGAAAAAGGGATGCTGGTCACCCCGTACCGCCCCCATATCCAGGCGGATAAGCGCTGGCGTTTCCGCGGGGAACGGGGCAATATGTACGCGGACACGCACGTGGCCTTTTACCGTTTCCTCCGCTCCGGAACCTGGAAACAAACGCTGGAAAGCGCGGCCAATAAAACGCTGGTCGCCATCATGGGGCGTGAAGCGGCCCATACCGGGCAGCGCATCACCTGGGAACAGATTAAGAAGAGCGCCACGCGGCTGGTGCCTGAAGACCTGACGATGGATACGCCTCTGCCTCCCGCCCGCATTCCGCGGCCGGGCAGAGCGGCCTGACGGCGGGTCCCGCCTTTTCTCTCTACCGGACCATGGCCAACATCTTTCCACCCAATACCAACAGGCGCTTTTACGGAGGCGTCGCGCTGATTGCGCTTGCCGCCGCGCTGGCGCTGGGTGGGGTGTATTACGTCAATTTCCAGATTCCGGAGTATGAACCCGTGCAGCCGGTGCGTTTTTCCCACAAGCTCCACGCCGGAGACCTGAAGATGAGCTGCACGGCCTGCCACAGCGCCGCCCAGCGCTCTCCCAGGGCCGGCATTCCGGATACGAAGTCCTGCCTGGGCTGCCACCAGCATATTCTCCCGGACAGCCCGCTCATCGCTCCGCTGCGAGCGGCGGCGGACCCCCAATTTCCCGGCTATACGGGGGAACCGGTCCGCTGGATCATGGTCAACCGCCTGTCCGGCCATGCCTATTTCAACCACATGGCCCACCTGAACCGCGGCATCGGCTGCACTTCCTGCCATGGGGACGTGGCAGGCATGGAACGCATCAGGGCTCCGCGCGATGCCCGCATGCAGTGGTGCCTGGACTGCCACCGCGACCCCGCCCCGCACCTGCGCCCGCTGGAGGAGACGGCCAGCTCCCATTATTCCGCCGCGGATTACCTTCGCACGCATTCCATCCGGGACGGGGAGGGAAACCGCATCCAAACTCCGCTTCAATTGGGAGATTTCCTGAAACACCAGTGGAAGATTCAGCCAAGAATGGACTGCACCGCCTGCCACCATTGACCACCGGGCGCAGGCCGGCTCCCGGCAAACATGCCTTTCCAGTCATCATACCTTCCATTTTCGCGATAGATGAATGCCGGACCGTTACTGTATGATGAAGTTATGGAATTGGACCTCGGCATTGTTTACTCCTGCCCTCCGGAAGAAGCGGTCCCGCATATTCTGGCTTATTTTCAGCAGGAATTTTCCAACCCCTTCCCCGCCCCCAAACCTGTTTCGCATGAAGAAGAACTTCTCCTGGAACAAATAGATTCCGCCTTTGACGGCGTCATTCTGGAAGACGGCATCGGCCTGATGACGACGGAACTCATCGACATGTACGCCCCCAGGGAAACCTGTGACGCCATCGGCCCCTGTGAAGAGCGGACCGACTGGCGCCGCATCACCCCTTCCATGATCCGGGCATGCCGGGACGCCCTGGTTTTTACCGATCCAAAGGGATACCGTTTTCTCCTGCCGGCATGGCTGACGCTGGACCTCCGCGGCCAGCTTGAAACCTGCGACGCCATGGACTACCTTCCCCTCGTTCCGGAAAATTGCGGGGATTATGAATCCAGGGCCATCCTGCTGAACGATCCCCAGCTTGAGGCCGTAATGAATTACATTGAATACCGTCAAAAAAAGGACGGATGCCCTTTTTCCACGGACTTCCGCTGCCCTGAAGATGGGTGCAGCCGGTAATCACCGCTTGATTTCACCTTCCGGATTGCCTAAAACAAGCCGTTCCCATTTCCCGTTAATCCACATCATCCTCCGGTTTGACTCCCCTTCCCCCATTTCACCAGAATGAAGCTCCCCAGGGCCACCCCGCTTTTCTTCCGGAAGAAGAGCGGGAAATGACGCGGCGCTCCTTCATGAAATGGATGGGCGCGGGCGCAGTCCTGGTGGGGGTGGGGCTTCCGGCCTGCCGCCGTGTGGAAAAATACCTGGTTCCCTATAATGAAGGACCGGAATGGTCCGTGCCCGGCGTGGAAACGGCTTACGCCACCTGCCTGGCCATGGGCGGGAGCGCGCTGCCCGTGCTGGCCGCCTGTTATGAAGGGCGTCCCGTCAAGCTGCTTCCCTCCCTGCAATATCCGGAAGGCCCGGGCTTGCCGGCCACGGCCCAGGCTTCCATTCTGGACCTTTACGACCCAGGCCGCAGCAAGCATATCCTCTTTAACGGCAAGCCGGCTTCCGGGGACGAATTCCGCGGAGCCTTTTCCTCCTGGTCCCGCAACCTGCGGGACGGCGGCCATATCGGCATCCTTCTTCCCGCCACGGATTCTCCCCTGATGCACTCCATGCTGGAGGAAATCGGCAGGAAAAACCCCGGCGTGCGGATTTACCGCTATTCTCCCGTTCCCACGCCGGGCTCCGGCATGCAGGCAGGCTTGCCGCAGAAGGCCCGCTTCCGCGTGCGTTTCGCACGCGCCAAACGCATCCTTGCCCTGGATTGCGATTTCCTTCATGAGAATCCCTACGGCAATACGCGTGATTTCATTGCCGCCCGTTCCCCGGAGGGCCTCCATTACAAGGAAGAAAACCGGAACCGCACGCGCCTTTACGCCGTGGAGGGCCGCGTTTCCCTGACCGGAGCCCATGCCGACCACAGGCTGCCCGTTTCCCCCGCGCGCCTGGCGGTCTTTCTGGAGGAATTGTTCCGCTATCTCTCCGGTAAAAAAACCTCCCTTCAGACGCTAGAGCCTCCCCGGCAGACGGACCGCTCCCTGACGGAAAGGGAATTCACCTGGCTCCGCCACTGCGCGGACGATTTATCCAGCCATCCCGGAGAAAGCGTGGTCCTGCTGGGGGACAATCATCCGGAACTGTCCGCAAGCGTCTGGAAGCTCAACCTCCTTCTCGGCTCTATCGGAACGTGCGTCCAGTTGTTGAAGGCTCCGTCCACGCCGCCCCACGGAACGCTGGAGGATTTCATCCGGGATATCCGGAAGAAAGAGGTGGATATCGCCTTCCTGCTGGATTCGGGAAATCCCGTGCTGGATTCCGGGCACGGCTCCGCACTGGCGGAAGCCCTGAACGGAACGGAGAGCATTCATCTGGGGATGTATGAGGATGAAACCTCACGCGCCTGCCGATGGCATTTGCCGGCGGCCCATTTTCTGGAATCATGGGGAGTGGAACGGGACTGCCGCGGCAGATTCTGCTACCGCCAGCCCGTCATTCTTCCCCTGTACGGGGGCATTTCTGCGGAAGAAGTGCTTTCCGGGCTGCTTTCCACCAAGGGCCACCTCATCACGTCGGACAATTCGCCCACGCACCTTTCCCCCGTTTACCACCGGGCGCGCAAATGTTTTGAACGCGCCGTGAATCCGGAAAACAAGACTGCGGCCTGGACACAGGCGCTCCAGCGCGGCTATTCGGAAGAAACGGCTTATCCCCCCCTGTCCCCGCAGGAAGAAACGGCCCTCGGAACCGCCATGGCGCAAGCGCCCGTTGCTCCCTCCGGCAACAGCGGAAGCGGATTGGAAAACGGCCTGCTGGAACTGCAATTCTGCCCGGATTATTCCATCGGGGACGGCCGCTGGAAGCGCAACGCCTGGATGCAGGAATGCCCGGACCCCGTAACGGGCGTCAGCTGGGCGGCGTCCGCACAGGTTTCCCCCGCCACCTTCCGGCGGCTGGGAGGCGCGGATTCCGGGCCGATGCTCTGCACTCTGACCGTCCCCGGCGGACGGATGGAAGCCATCCTGTGCCCCATTCCCGGAGTGGCGGAGAACCTGATGGTTCTTCCCCTGGGGTATGGCGGCATGAACCACGTAGCGGAGAGGCAGGAGAATTCCGACGGTTATGCATTCCGCAGTCAGATGAAAAAAACGGCAGGCTGTGGAATTTCCCCGGAACAGGCCGCCCTGCGCGCCCTTCCGGAACGTACGGAAGCTGTTCAAAGCCCCGTCGTGCAGCCCTCCCCCTTCACCCTTCAGTCCGGCGCCTCTCCGGCTCCGTTCACGCCGTCCGGCGCGGAGGGCGTGTACCAATGGAGAATGGCGATCGACACGTCCCGCTGCATCGGCTGCAATGCCTGCGTGATCGCCTGCCGGGCGGAAAATAACATTCCCGTGGTGGGCCGTGACCAGATGGCGAAGGGACGCGCGCTGGACTGGATTCGCATTGACCGGTATTTCACGGAGGCAGGGGCGCTCACCGCCATTCCCGTGGCCTGCCAGCAGTGCGGCAAGGCCCCGTGCGAGTCCGTGTGCCCCGTGAACGCCACCGTCCACACCACGGAGGGCCTGAACGCCATGGTATATGCCCGGTGCTGGGGTACCCGGTACTGCGCCACCAACTGCCCGTACAAGGCGCGCCGCTTCAATTTTTTTGATTATGCCAAGGCCTCCGGGGAAGCCACGCGCCTCCAGCGCAATCCGAACGTGACCGTCCGTTCCCGCGGCGTCATGGAAAAATGCACCTACTGCGTCCAGATGGTGGAACGCGCCAAAATCAGGCACAAATCCCGCCTGATGAAGGAACACCCGGGCCAGCCCTCCACTTCCATCCACGTGACGGAGAAAGACCTGCTCCTGCCGGACGGCGCGGCGCAAACAGCCTGCCAGCTCGCCTGCCCGATGGGCGCCATCACCTTCGGCAACGTGCTGGACCCCGCCGCCGCCGTCTCCCGCGCCAAATCCCTGCCGCGCCACAGGAGCCTTCTTTCCTCCCTGGGCATGGACCCCGGAACGGGATACCTGGTCCCGGCCGGGAATCCCAACCCCGCCATGGAAGCATGAAATCCCGCCGGAAGACTTGTTAAAGACGCCTTTCCCACCAAAGAATAAGGCCGCTCCTTTCAGGGAGCGGCCCTACCAGTCAAAGGTCTTTACAAGCTGATCATTTAGTCTTCCACAATTTGTTCCACGGTCGTAATCGTTTCCACCACTTCAATGTTGGCGGCGTCAGCGAAATTGTTCACCGCCTTGAGCAGGGCGGGCGTCATGAGCTTGTCCTTCTGAATGCGTTCGCAATTTTCCAGCATGTCCACGATGGTATCCTGGGCATCTCCGTTCAGTTTGGTGATCCGGATGGCCTGTTCGGAAGTGAGCTTCATTTTTTCCATGGCCTTGTCCAATTGCTTGGCCTGCTGGGTCAGGGCATTGAGCTGCTTGATGGCGATTTCAACCGCCGCATTGTCCTTCACGTCGTCCAGAACCTTGTTGGCGGACGAAATCAGGTCGACATTCTGCTTAACCATCTGCACGGGATCGGCAGCGTTCTGAGCAAGAGCGGAGGCGGAGCATACGATGGCCACCACGGGGAGTATTTGGTACGTTTGAATCATTGTTTTATCGGTGTTCGGGTTGAAGAAGAAATATCTTCTTTGCCTCTTTAGATTCATTCCAAGAGAGAAACCGTTGCACCCCATATCTGTCATACAGTCCTTACCGTCTGACTGTCAGCAAACGGCAGGAAGACAATCTTACCCCGTCACACGTTTTTCCTCCCCGTTTTCCAGCAGAAAACGGAGGGGGCGGTACTTGGCGGATTCCAGATTGGGATCCTCCGCCAGAATGGCCTCCGCCAGCTCCCGCCCGCGGTGAATCAGGCGCGCGTCCAGCAGCCATTCCTCAAAGCGCACGCCCTTCAGGCCGCTCTGGGAAGTGCCCAGCACATCCCCGGGACCGCGGAGCTTCAAATCCTGTTCCGCCAAGTCAAAACCGTTGGCCGTGGTCTCCACAATATGCAGCTTTTCCCATTGTTCATCCTCCGGCCGGGCCTCCGTCATCAGGATGCAGTAGGACTTGTGCGCCCCGCGGCCTATGCGCCCGCGGAGCTGGTGGAGCTGGGAAAGCCCGAAACTCTCCGCATTATTGATAATCATGACCGTAGCATTCGGCACATCCACCCCCACCTCCACCACCGTGGTAGCTACCAGCACGCTGATGCGGTTGGCGCGGAAGTCCTTCATGACCGCCTCCTTTTCCTCGGAGGACATCCTGCCGTGCAGCAGTCCCACATCCACATGCGGCAGCAGCGCCTTCCACTCGTCCAGCTCCTTTGTCACGGCTTTCCCTTTCCGGGAATCCTCCCCGTCAATAAGGGGGGAAACCACGTAAACCTGCCTGCCTTCCTCCAACTGGCTCCGGACGAACTTCAATACCTTTTCCTGGTCCTTCTCCGTGCGGATGGCCGTAACCACCGCGCCGCGGCCTCCGGGAACGCCGTCCAGGATGGAAACGTCCAGCTCCCCGTAAAAAGTCAGCGTCAGCGTGCGGGGAATGGGGGTAGCGGTCATCACCAGCACGTCGGGGCGCTCTTCGCGGTCAATCAGCTTTTCCCGCTGGTTCACGCCGAATTTGTGCTGCTCGTCAATCACGACCAGGCCCACCCGTTCCGGCACGTTCTTCCCATACAGCAGGGCATGCGTTCCGACCACAATCCCCCCCTGCTTCCCGAAGGATACGTGGGATTCCTCCTTCCTGTCCGCCGTCACCAGGGACACGGGAACGTCCAGCTTGTCCAGCATCTGCCGGAACTTCAAATAATGCTGTTCCGCCAGAATCTGGGTGGGGGCCATCATCACGGCGGAATACCCGTGTTCCACAGCCAGCAGCATCGCGCACAGGGCCACCAGCGTCTTGCCGGACCCTACATCCCCCTGGAGCAGGCGGTTCATGGAACGGGGCGCCTTCATATCCCGGTAAATCTCCCTCACGCAGCGCTTCTGGGCCTCCGTCAGCTCAAACGGCAGAGAATCCGCCAAATCCTTCACCAGATGGCTGGAGCCTGCCGTCTGCATGCCGGGCACTTCATCCGCCCGCCTTCTCCTGTAAGCCACGTTCAACTGCTGCGCCAGGCACTCCTCCAGCGCAAACCGCCTTCTGGTCCGGTCGCGCACTTCCGCGGTCTCCGGAAAATGGAGGTCCCTCAACGCCGTTTTGCACGGGATGTCCGGCACAAACTCGTAAATCTCCGGTTCCGGAGCCGGGGAAAGCCGGGCCAGAGCCTCCCACACGATTTCCCGCAGCCTGCGCACGGCAATCCCCATGCGGCCGCTGTAAACGGGAACAATGCGGTTCAAATGGATGGACTGGTCATCCCCCTCCCGGATGATCTCAAAATCCGGATGGACGATGCTGAGCTTCTTCCCATACGGCTTCACGCGCCCGTACACGATCATCTCCTGCCCGGCGCACAGCATCCTAGCTACGCCCGGCATGCTGAACCACAGGCAGGAAAAACGGGCCTGCCCCAAAGATTGCTCATCCACCAGCACGGCTTCCACATACCGCCCGCGGCCCTTGCCGCCCTTCCCTCCCCAGCCTTTCCAGCCCACGTCCACCACCCGCCCCCTCAGACAGACGGGCGCACCGGATGACAGGGAATCATAACGGTCAAACATGCGGCGGTCCTCATACCTGCGCGGCAGCATGAACAGCAAATCCCGCACGGAGGCCATTCCCGCCGCCTGCATGGCCGCCAGCTCCCTGGGGCGGATGAAGGCGCACTCCTCCAGGGGGGACGTTAAAAGCAGCTCTCCGGCCATGGGTCCAGGCGTATTCCTCACAGATCGCATCATGCCCGCGCGCCCGTCAGAGAGCGGCGGCGGGGCGGGTTTCCAGACAGCGCCTGTAATAATCCACGCGGGAGACGAACCAGCTCCATTTATGCCCCGGGCGGCCGTTGGTCAGCAGCGGGGCCGGGCAGTTCTTGCCCGTCCAGTAATAATGGGGCACCACATTGCGGAGGGGAATGTTGTACTGCTTCATCAGCACCGCCGTCAGCTTGGCGGAACGGTTCCAGGTGACGATGGGGTTGTGGCTCCTCACCTCCCCCATCTCAATCCCGATGGAATACATGTCTCCGGGACCGCCGCGGTCCGCATGGCGCCCCGTCTCGTTCAGCGGAATATGCTGGATGGCCCGGTACTGGTCCACCGTAAAATGCCAGTTCAGGGAACCCATGGCTCCCCTTTTCAGCGCACGGGCATGCGCCGCGGCGTCTCCCGTGGGGTTGGCCGTGCTGTGGATGGTGATGAAGCGCGGATGCATGGAATGGGAGGCGCGCCGCGCGCGGGAGCGCGGGGACATGAAATCGCGGCTGATGTGCACTTCCCGGGACATCTGGGACATGGTGCGCGGCACGGGGGGAACGTTCTGAATCTTGAAGCTGACGGCGGGCGGGCGCGAGGTATCCGAACATGCTGCCAGCAGGACCGGCAGCACCAGAAACGCCGCATTTGCCATCAACTTTCTAACATTCATGATTCTTCCCTAGACTATAGCGCGCGAGCTGGCAAGCAGATTTCCAGTCAAAACGGGCTTTTTTCTCCTTACGGGAACACAACAACAGGGAAAAAACAGCGCCCCGGGAACGCTTCAGCCCGGAGCGTCCCGTATTCCGGGCAACGCCTTCCCCTGCACCGGGTTTCCCCTCCCGGAGAAACAAAACGGCCCCATAAAAAGCCGCACGGGAGACTTGCCAACGCCCATTTCCGTGCATACACTCTTTGCACCATGAGTACCACTCACGAAGCAGCTAAGAAGTGGGTCGAAGAAATCGCCCAGCTTTGCCAACCCGACTCCATCTATTGGTGCAACGGCTCTCAGGAAGAAAATGATGAGCTTTGCAACATGATGGTAGAAAAGGGCACCTTTATCAAACTGAACCCCGAGAAGCGCCCTGGATGCTTCCTCGCCCGTTCCACCCCCTCCGATGTGGCCCGTGTGGAAGACCGCACGTTCATCTGCAGCGAGAAGGAAGAAGACGCAGGCCCGACCAACCACTGGGCTGACCCCGTTGAAATGAAGGCCAAACTGAAGGGCTTCTTCAAGGGCTGCATGAAGGGCCGTACCATGTACGTGATTCCCTTCTGCATGGGTCCCCTGGACTCCCCCCTGGCCAAGATCGGCATTGAAATCACGGACTCCCCCTACGTCGTGGTCAACATGCGCATCATGACCAAGATGGGTGAAACCGTTCTCAAGCGCTTGGAAGACGAAGTCAAGGGCGGCGGCAACCCGAAGCGCGACGGCTACGGAACCTTCGTTCCCTGCCTCCACACCGTGGGCGCCCCGCTTGCAGACGGCCAGATCGACGTGCCGTGGCCCTGCAACGAAGAAAAATACATCTGCCACTTCCCGGAAACGGAAGAAATCTGGTCCTTCGGTTCCGGTTACGGCGGCAACGCCCTGCTTGGCAAGAAGTGCCTGGCCCTGCGCATCGCCTCCGCCATCGCCCGCAAGAACAAGTGGATGGCTGAACACATGCTCCTCCTGGGCATTGAATCCCCGGACGGCACGAAGGCCTACGTCGGCGGCGCATTCCCGTCCGCCTGCGGCAAGACCAACCTGGCCATGCTCGTTCCCCCCGCCTCCTACCGTGAAGCCGGCTGGAAGACCTCCATCATCGGTGACGACATCGCCTGGATCTGGCCCCATGAAGACGGCACCTTCCACGCCATCAACCCGGAAAACGGCTACTTCGGCGTGGCTCCCGGCACGTCCTACAAGACGAACCCGATCGCCATGGACACCATCAAGGAAAACGTCATCTTCACCAACGTAGGCCTGACCGACGACGGCGACGTCTGGTGGGAAGGCATGGACGGCCCCGCTCCCGCCCACGCCATCGACTGGCAGGGCAATGACTGGACCCCGGACTGCGGCCGCAAGTGCGCTCACCCGAACGCCCGCTTCACCGCTCCCGCCGCCCAGTGCCCGACGATCGACCCCGAATGGCAGAACCCGGAAGGCGTTTCCCTCTCCGCGATCCTGTTCGGCGGCCGCCGCGCCACCACCATGCCCCTCGTCTTCCAGTCCCGCGACTGGACGCACGGCGTTTACGTCGGCGCTACGATGGGTTCCGAAATGACCGCCGCCGCCTTCGGCAACATCGGCCAGGTCCGCCGCGACCCGATGGCCATGCTTCCCTTCATCGGCTACAACGTGGGCGACTACTGGCAGCACTGGCTGGACATGGGCAAGACCGTTGCCAATCCTCCGCTGATCTTCAACGTGAACTGGTTCCGCAAGGACAAGGACGGCAACTTCATCTGGCCGGGCTTCGGCGACAACATGCGCGTCCTCGACTGGATCCTCCGCCGCGCCAAGGGCAAGGCGGAAGGCCAGAAGACCGTGCTGGGCGTCTCCCCGACCTATGCCGAACTGGACAAGACCGGTCTCGACTACAGCGAAGAACAGTTCAACGCCAACATGGCCCTCAACCCGAGCGAATGGCAGGCTGAACTGGAAAGCCAGACCGAACTGTTCGACAAGGTGGGCAAGAAGCTCCCGGCCGAACTGGAAGAACAGCGCCAGATCCTCATCAAGAGCTTCTCCTAAGCAGAGAAACCCTGACTGAGCGTCAGCTCAACAGCAGAGGCTGTCCCGTCCACGGGACAGCCTCTTTTTTATTCCCCCTCATCTTCTCAAAATGCACTTGGGGACCGCGGCAGGCACGCTCAGACGGCATGGTCAAAAATCTCTGCCAGTTATCGGCTTCCCATTAAAAGATGGCGGGTAGCCACGTCTTTCCATCTACAGGCGCGTGGCAATGAAAGGCGTAAAGAGCTGCAATGAGATTATATGAACAGAAAAAATAAAATCATTTTCCGCCTGAATATAATATTCAGCATCTTTTGGGTTTGCAGCTCTATGTGGACTTGAAACGTTATCTTTATTTAGGGGTTTTCTGAAAGAAAGAAATGGGGAAATAGGTATAGTAAGGAATAGGTTCAACCATGCATTTCATGGGTTTTTATGGCCGCGGCACATGTTGAGGAGCCATTCCCGGTATGATGCCGCGCTCACTTATCAACTCCGGATTTATCTGGGACGGCTTGAGTAATGACGGATAACAATATAAATAGCCGGCGCCCTGCCCGCCAAAACGGAAATGTCCGGTATCTGAATGCAACGTCCCGGAAAAAGAAAAAACCACGATCAGCGGATTAAGGCGCCTTTACGTCCTGAAAGAGCGCTGCCGGGCGCTCAAATGGAAAATTGCCTTGGAAGAAAGCCTGAATTAACTCAAAAAAGAAAGACCATCCATTGATGAAACCATTCCCACTGTTGCTCTGCATCCTGCTGGCGGGCCTTGTTGCTCCCGTATTCGGCAAACTGGACGGCACTTACATGAATGAGGCCGGAATGACCCTGAAAACGCCCCATGCCGCATGGGATGAAAAAGGAGAGCTTCCCCATAAGAAAATACTTTTTATCATGCAGCAGACGGCCTCGCGAGAGATCATTGAGCTGGTCCAGCGTTTCCCGGGCTTTAAGTATGAAGTGGTTCTCACAGCCAGTGAACATAGCATCGGAGCGGATGATATTTACAGCAATCCGATCGCGGGGCTGAGCACCGCCAACAAACTTCAGGAACTGGATGCCAAACTGGCAAAGGATTATGATCTGGTGGTCATGGCAAACGTCGATTTTGCGGTCCTGCCGGATGAGCAGAAATTCCGCCTGATGTCGATGGTGCGGAACGGAACCGGCCTGGTCCGGATTCAATCCGGCGAACCCTGGTCCGAACTTAAGAAACTGCCTTATAAAAAACCGTACGCCCAGCCGTTGCCCCGGCCGGAATGGGTTGCCGGAAGCAACAGCCTTCCCGGAACCAGGCCTAAAAACTTTGAATCGCGTATTTTCAACGCCTGGCAATTCGGCAATGGCCGGATCGTCGAAGTCGATTACGGCGCGGGCTACCGGCCAGGAGTGGGGCTGACGCCGTATTTCAACTACACCACGGACTGGTTCTTCCTCTATGAAACGTCCCAGGCTTTTCTGGCCCAGGTGCTCTATTACGCCAGCGGAATAGAACTGCCGGCATTTTCAGTACGGCAGGACAACGGCCAATTTGCCGTGACCTCTCCGGAAAAAACCGTTGCCGAGGGCCGTATCCGGCAGGCGGATAATTCCGTTATCCGGAACAGCCTTGATTTCACGAACCTTCCGGCGGGAAGATATACCGCAGACGTATTGGTCCGCAGGGATGGTGCGCTGGTCAACTTCGGCGCCTTTCCCTTTACGGTGGAATCCGCTTTCGGGGCCGTATCGGTGGAAACGCCCAGGCTGGTGCAGGACCGCGGCCCCTTCTCCGTCACGTTGAAACTGGCTTCGCCCGCGCAGGACGGTTATTCCGCCAAAGTGGAGCTGATGGACGCACCCTACCGCAATGTATGGTTCAGCAAGACCCTTCCTTTGGAAGCCGGAAAGAAAGAGCTTTCATTCGGCCTTGAAAATTACCGGATGCCGACCATCGGCGGTTATCTGCGCTGTACCGTTTACGATGCCCGGGGACACGCGGCACATGCGGAAAACCCGGTGATTTTCCCGGATTATTCCCTGGAAGATTATCTCCAGCTTACCTGGGGCCAGGTTGGCTGTACTTTTAACCCGGCCTTCGGAGAACGGATCATCGACCGCCTCGGCTGGAACGTATCACTGCAATTTTTCACCAAGGGAGATATTGAAAACGCCCTGCGGAACGAAAAACTGTGTCCGTACATCTGCCGGATCGGGATGGAAGCCGGGCCGAACAATGAAACCAGAATATTGCGCAAGCTGTGGTCCGAACAGAAAGAAAACATGGAGCAGCTGGGTACGTTGAACGGCGACGAATCGTTCTACCACCCATTGGTCCGGAAGCTTTGGAGCGACGATCTGCGACGCCAGGCGGAGTACCTGAAAGACCTGAGCCCTGTGCTGTACAACCTGGGCGACGAAAATTTTTACACCTACGACGCCGGGTTCGGAGAATCGGATAAACAGCCGTTCGCCGATTTCCTGCGGGGGAAGTACCAGACCATGGAAAACCTGAACCTCGAATACGGCGCCTCCTATGCCGGATTCGGTGAAGTGCCCCACCTCCGGCTGGACGCGGCCAAAAAAGAGGGGAATCTGGTCGCCTACAATGACCACCGGGAATATATTGAAAAAATGTACGTGGACATGCATCATTTCCTGGCGGCGGAAATCAAAAAGGTTCATCCCGGAGCCCGGGTAGGCGCGGAAGGCTCCCCTCCCGGCAACCTTGAAGAAATGATTAAGGGGCTGGACTTCTGGGGCCCTTACAGCGGCATGCAGGAGAACGAGGTGTTGCGCGCATTCGGCGCGGACCGGGTCCGGACCATCTGGTGGGGAGGGTATTGCTCGGAGCGTTCATCCTATCCATACAAACTTTGGGGACACCTGCTGCAGGGAGCGATCAACGGCCACGCCTGGTTCCTGATCAACCCCGCCCTGGGAGAAACCAGCCATTCCGGCGATCTCTCCGAGGCGGAATACCTGCGCCAGTACATGCCCTATCTTGATGACTTGAACTACGGCCTCGCACAGCTGCTGATCAAAACCCCGTTTCCGGATACCGGCATCCTGTTCTACTACAGCCACACCTCCAATTCCGCCGCCCAGGCGGACAGCCGCTGCGTCAAGCCGGACGCCAGCATGAATCCGCTGCTCCGGTATTGCTACCAGCGCGGGCTGGGCTTCAATTTCGTCTCGCCCAATACCCTGGAACGCCTGAAAAACGCACGGCTCCTCTTCCTCTGCGGAGCTTCCTCCCTGAGCGACAAAGAGTGCGCGGCCATTCTGGATTTCGTCAAATCCGGCGGCACCGTACTGGCTGACGCCAATATCGCCATCCTGAACGAAAACCTGAAAAAACGCACTGTGAACCCCCTGGGCGAACTTTTCGGGAACCTGACGTTCGGCCAGGCGAAAGAGCTCGAAATCCAGTCTTATGAAAGCACAAGCGGAGCCCTGGCCCTGGCGGGAGAAAAGGCCCATGCAGTCCACGGCAATCCGGGCCTGCAACTCCGCAAGACCGGCAAAGGAAACGCCATCCTGCTGAATGCCTCCCTCTCCGTTCTGGAAAATAATTCCCTGCCCGGCTCCTCCCTGAACACGTTCCTTGACCAGGTGGTGAAAAACGCCGGAGTCCGTCCTCTGGCCGTCATCCCCGATTTCAGCGACACCCTGATGGTCCGTCCGCGGAAGGCCGGAGAATTCGAACTGCTGGGCGCCCTCGGCCAGGAAAAGGACCTCGGCAAATCATTCACCGCTGAATTGCCGGAAGAAAAATACATCTATGAGTGCCGCAAAGGACTGGTGGGGAAATCAGACAAGCTTGTCTTTAAATTCTCCAATGCGCCGTTCCGCTGCTTTGCCCTGTTTGACCGGGAGCAGCAGCCGCCCGTGGTAACCGCTCCGGCCCAGGTGGCCAAAGGCGCCCGGGCCCTGCTTAAGATTTCCGGACCGGCCAATCCCCGGGAACGCGCGTACCGGATTACGGTAACGGCCCCGGACGGCAGGGAAATTCTGCACCGCAGCAAAACCATTTACGGCAAGACGGAATATCCGCTGGATTTCGCCTTTAACGATCTTCCCGGCGCATACCGCATCACCATTGAAGACGCGGCTACAGGCTTGAATACCCAACACGAAATAGAGGTAAAATAATCATGCAGAAACTCGCCGTGACCCTGCTGGCCGGATTGTGCACCACACTGCTGTACGCCGCCCCCTCCATTGAAAAGAAAGAAGAGAAACTTGACCGCAAGGGAACTCCCGTCCTTGTTACCCGCCATACCGTCAACCTTGGCAACGGAAAAATCAATTACCACACCGTTACCAATCCCAATGACAACAAGCCGGTTCAGCAGGAATGGGGGGATTTCAGATTCGGCATCGAATATTGGAGGAACCCCAATACTCCCGGAAGCTGGAGTCCCGTCAATTTCCTCGCCGCAATCGGCAAGGACGGCAAAACACTGCTGGACCGGAAAGTCGCGGAAAAAATTGACACCGTAGAAAACGGCAAGATGGAAATGGCCGTATTCACGTTCCGCCCGGAAAACAGTGTTCTGGACGTCAGGATAGCGCAGTTCAAGGATCGCCCGGACTGGCTGTTCGTCAAGGTCGCTTATCCCGGACAACTGTATGAAGTATGGGCGTCGCCGGTTCACGGTTACGGGAAGCCGGAACTGGAGTCGCAATACGCCCTGAAAGAAGGAGCCGGGGAAAAACCATGCGGAAAGCCGGACTGGATTCTGACGAAAACAACCGGGGGAAACGGGGTAATGAACTTCAACCGCTATGCTTACAAGGAGTTCGGCACGTTCATCGTTTTTGAAAAAGAATCCCTCCGCCAGATCCGGATTCATGGAGATGATATCAAATTTGAGCTGAAACCGGAGTCGGACAGCTTCAGTTTTGCCATAAGTTATTTCAAAGACCGGAACCCGGAGGAGGTGCGCCCGGAATTCTTCAACGTGACGGTTCCGGAAGTGGAAAGCTTCCTGAAGTCCATCAATTGGAATCCGGTCCCCGACCGGAAGACGTTTTCAGAGCTTGCGGATGAAACCCGGAAAAATATCTCCATCCTGAAAGGGGATGGCGGCCATGTGGCGGACTATGAAAAGAAAGTAAAAGAACTGGAAACCGATTTTTCCGAAGCGCCGAGTTTTGAAACTCTGGCCGCCCTCCGCGAACTGAATAGGGAAGTCATCAAGAAGAACCTTGAAAACCTGTAGGAACACGGTATTCATCGGCGCCGCTGGCAAGGCATCCTGTAGAAATTTCCTGGGCTCAAGACCCGGTATGTTCCAGCCGGCTTTGGTTCAGGGAAAACGGTCCCGGGAGCGGCCAAGGCTTGCGGCGTTCCTGGCGCATCAGGAAAATTCGGGGACTTCGGCAACGGCGATGACGGCGGCGGCGGCGCTCAGGCGGGAATGGGTCATGGTCAGGAACCAGCCCGTGACGCCCTGCTCCCGGGCCGTCACTCCGGCAGTGCCGTGCAGCAGGATGGAGGGAGCGCCCGCATCATTGCGCACCACTTCCACATCCGTAAAAGCGCATTTTTCCCCTATTCCCGTTCCCAGGGCCTTCGCCACGGCCTCCTTGGCCGCAAAACGGGCCGCCAGGCGCGGCACGGGGTCCGCATGCTTCCGGCAATAGGCCCATTCATCCGGGGTGCAGATGCGCAGGGCAAACGCCTCCCCGTTTTTCTGGAGGGCGTGGCGCACGCGGTCCAGGTCGATCAAATCCATTCCCAATCCTGCAATGCGGCTCATGTTCCTGCAACCGGGGGTTAAAGTTGAAACGGGAATATCAGCTCAGGCGGTCGATCGCCTGGCGCATTTCCCTCACGGCCTGCTCCATCCCCACAAAAAGGGCGCGGGCTACGATCGTATGGCCTATGTTCAGCTCATGCAGGTAAGGCACGCCGTCCATCAGCTGTTCCAGATTCTGGTAGTTGATGCCATGGCCTGCATTCACCTGGATGCCCAGGGAGTGGGCCAGCTCCGCGGCGCGTTTCAAACGGGCCAGCTCCGCCGTGCGTTCCTTCCCGGCGTGGTTGGCAAAGCATCCGGTATGAAGCTCCACCATGGGCGCTCCCAGACGGGCGGCGGCGTCCACCTGGGCCAGCTCCGGATCAATGAACAGGCTCACCTGAATGCCGTTGTCAGCCATTCTTGCCATGGTGGGGGCCAGTTCCTTTTCATGAAAGACGGCGTCCAGGCCGCCTTCCGTAGTAATTTCCTCACGCTTTTCCGGGACCATGCAGACATAGTCCGGTTTCAGCCGAAGGGCAAAGTCCACCATCTCCGGGGTGTTCCCCATTTCCAGGTTCAGGGGAAGGGCCACGCTCTCCCGGACGCTCAGGGCGTCCGTATCCTGCATGTGGCGGCGGTCCCCCCGGACGTGGAGGGTGATGGAATCCGCCCCGCCCCTTTGCGCCGCGTAGGCGGCGTCCAAAACGCTCGGCTCCACGTTGAAGGAATCAAGCATGGTCGCATAGCGGGCCTGCCTCAGCGTGGCGATGTGGTCTATATTTACACCTAGCAACATATCGGTTTTAAGACAAGGGGACGGGGCCGATCATTCAAATTAATGGAGGAAATGGCGGTGCCCCGTGAACACCATGGCGATGCCCGCGGCGTCCGCGGCGGCGATCACTTCCTCGTCCCGGATGGAACCGCCGGGCTGGATGCAGGCGGTGGCCCCGGCGTCAATGGCTACCTGGAGGCCGTCCGCAAACGGGAACATGGCGTCGGAAGCCACCACGCTGCCCTTCAGGTCCAGGCCGGCCTGTCCGGCCTTCCAGACGGCAATGCGGGCGGAATCCACCCGGCTCATCTGCCCGGCGCCGATGCCGAGCGTGCGGTCCGTGCCGCCGAAGACGATGGCGTTGGAGTGCACCTGCTTCACGACGCGCCAGTTGAAGCGCATGGCGGTCAGTTCCTCCTCGGTCGGGGGGCGCTTGGTCACAACCTTGGCTTCCAGATTGTCCAGGCCCATCACGTCCGTATCCCGCTTCATGGTCATGAAGCCGCCGGGAGCGGAGCGGATGATGGGTTCGCGGCGCGCCTTCATCCAGGCTTCCGTGTTCATGCGGATGATGCGGCAGTTTTTCTTCTTCTGGAGAAGGGCGCGGGCTTCCGCATCGTATTCCGGGGCGATGATGACGTCCGTGAAAATGGCGCTCAGCACGCGGGCCAGTCCTTCCGTCATCGGACGGTTGACCACGATCACGCCGCCGAAGGGGGCCTGCGTGTCCGTTTCAAAGGCTTTCTGCCAGGCGTTGCGCAGGTCTTCGTCATCCTGGCCCACGCCGCAGGGGTTCGTGTGCTTCAGGATGCCCACCGTCGGGCGGCGGAACTGGGTGATCAGCTCGGCGGCGCCTTCGATGTCCAGCACGTTCGTGTAGGAAAGCTCCTTGCCCTGGAGCTGGTTGAAAATGTCCCCGAAGCTGCCGTACAGGCTGGCTTCCTGGTGGGGGTTGTCCCCGTAGCGCAGTTCCTGGTACAGGGGCGCGCAGATGCAGAAGCTGCCCTTGGTGCTTTCCGCGCTCTGGTGGCCCAGGTAGTTGGTGATGGCGTTGTCGTAATTGGAGGTGCGCATGAACACCTTCACTGCCAGGTTTTCGCGGGTTTTCAGGGTCGTGTCTCCCTTGTGGGTCTGCATTTCATCCAGAATGCGCGCGTAGTCCGCGGGATCGGACACGACGGTGACGGAGGCGTAGTTCTTGGCGGCGGAACGGAGCATGGACGGGCCGCCGATGTCGATCTTTTCAATCGCTTCCTCCAGCGTGACGTCCGGCTTGGCGACGGTTTCCTCAAAGGGGTACAGGTTCACGCAGACCAGGTCAATGGGCTTGATGCCGTTTTCCTTCGCCTGGCGCACATGCTCTTCATTGTCGCGGCGGTGCAGCAGGCCCCCGTGCACCATGGGGTGAAGCGTCTTCAGGCGTCCTTCAAACAATTCCGGTTCCCCGGTATAGTCGGAAATTTCAATCACCGGAAGGCCCAGGCCTTTCAGGAAAGCGGCGGTGCCGCCGGTGGAAATAAGCTCTACTCCAAACTCGTGCAGGCCCTTGGCAAACTCCTCCAGGCCGGTCTTGTCGGAAACGGATATCAATGCGCGCTGAATAGCCATAAGATCAAATATCTGTAATGTACCCGCGGGCGAACCCTCCTCTCCGGGAGCGAACGCGACAAATGCGGTTCCTTTCCCTACATACTACCGCCCCGTGAAGCAAGCGCAATGTCACCTATCATGACAGCCGGGGGGATTTTTTCCTCCCAAAACATAAAAAAACGCCCTTTTTATCGCTCTTGTCTTGACATTCGGGCGAATACTTACTACTTCAACCGCTCACAAATAACCATTTCTTTTTAGCCATGGCAACGATGGAAGTAATTCTCGCAACAAAAATTGAAGGACTCGGCGCGGAAGCCGACCTGGTGACCGTTAAGGCTGGCTATGGCCGCAACTACCTCATCCCCCAGGGTCTCGCCCACGAAGCAACGGCCTCCAACCGCCGTTTCATCGCCAATCTTCAGGCCGCCCGCGCCAAGCGTGAAGCGGAAGAACTCAGCGCCGCCCAGGAAGTGGCCGCCAAAATCAACGGATTGACCGTAGACCTTACCCTTGAAGTGGGTCAGGGCGGCAAGGCGTTCGGCGCCATCACCAACCAGAACATTCACGATGCCCTGACCGCTCAGGGAGTGGAAGTGGACCGCCGCGCGATTGAGCTTGAAAAGCCGATCAAGAGCGAAGGCGAACACGAAGTCGCCATCAAGGTGCATCCCCAGGTGGAAGCCACGCTCAAGGTGGTCGTCAAGGAAAACGCCTAAGCGGCGCGCATCCCTTTCTTTTTTCCGGCAGGCCCGGTTCCCACCTTGGGAACCGGGCCTCTTTTTGTCACCCTTTTTACTTCCCTTCCCTGTACAAACAAGGCATCATGCCCGCGTTGGGTGTCACTCGACATCATGCACGGCATCGTTCCATCCCCCCACCGAAATCAACGGCATGATTCGACTCTATCGTCAAACCCCGGAAGGCATTGAGCGCACCACCCAGGTGGATGCGGCGGAACAGAACTTGGACTCCGTCTTCTGGATTGACCTCCTTACCCCTGAACCGGCGGAAATCAAGTTTGTGGAACGCCTCTGCGGGCTGGAGATGCCCACCTACGACGAGATGAGGGAAATTGAGGCCACCAGCCGCCTGTACACGGAGGACGGAGCCCGCTTCATGACCACCACGGTCCTCAGCCGCGTGGATACGGAATCCCCCTCCCTGTCGGAAATCACCTTCGTCCTCATGGGGGCCAAGATCATCACCATCCGCCATTCGGACTCCTATTCCTTCCGCGTCTTCTCCCACCAGCTCCTGCGCCAGAAGCAGATCAGCCGGGACCAGGTTTTCACCGGACTGCTGGAAACCATCGTGGACCGCCAGGCGGACGTCCTGGAACGCTTCGGCGCGGAACTGGACCGCCTTTCCAAAAACATCTTCCGCAGGGACGAGCCGGAAGGCAAGGCCAGCAAGCGCGTGCCCGTCTCCAGCGCCCTGCGCCTCACGCTCCAGGACCTGGGCCGCGTGGGGGACCTGCTCACCCGCCAGCGGGACTGCCTGGTCAACCTTCTGCGCCTGCTCACGTACGCCAGCAATGAAGAGGCCCTGGACGACACCAACTCCACCCTGTACATCAAGCTGCGCCCCCTGAGCCGCGACGTTACGTCCCTCTCGGAATACGCCAACTTTCTTTCCAGCAACGTGAACTTCATGCTGGACGCCGTTCTGGGCCTCATCAACATCGAGCAGAACGAAATCGTCAAAATCTTCACCGTGGCGGCCGTGGTCTTCATGCCCCCCACCCTCATCGCCAGCATCTACGGAATGAACTTCTCCCACATGCCCGGCCTGGAAAACGAATACGGCTATTACATCTCCCTGGTCGTCATGCTCGTTTCCATCATCCTTCCCCTGGTTTATTTCAGGAGCAGGCGCCTGCTTTGAACGGCCCCTGCCGCGGACTCCCTCCCTCTCTTTTTGTCAACCACTCCTACCGTTTCATGATTGATATGGACTCCAAAATCACCCGCCTGATTGAACAGGCCTCCGTCATTGTCGGCGCCCTTCCCTACCTCCAGGCCTACCGGGACAAGACATTCCTCATCAAATTCGGCGGCAGCGCCATGGACGACGCCCGCCTGGTCAAGAAGCTCATGCGCGACATCGTTCTGCTGGAAGTCCTGGGCTTCAACCCCGTGATCGTCCACGGCGGCGGCAAGGCCATTTCCAAGGCCATGGCGGAAGCCGGGCTGGAGGCCTGCTTCATCAACGGTCTGCGCGTCACGACGCCGGAAGCCATTTCCATCGTGGAACGCACCCTCTCCGGAACCATCAATCCCGGCCTCGTCCAGATGTTCCGCGACTACGGAGGCAAGGGCGTAGGCATTCCCGGCACGGAAATCTTCGTGGGGGAACGCATCCAGGAGAAGGACGAACAGGGCAACCCCGTGGACATCGGGGAAGTAGGCAACGTCATCGGCTGCCTGACAGACCGCATCACGGAAGCGCTGGAACTCCAGATCACCCCCATCGTCTCCCCCCTGGCGAAAGAGCTGGGCACCCACAAGCCGCTCAACGTGAACGCGGACCTGGCGGCGGCGGCCCTTGCCAAGGAGCTCAAGCCGGTCAAGCTTATCTACATTTCCGACGTTCCCGGCATCATGAAGGACCCCGCGGACCCGTCCACCCTCATCAAATCCGTCACGCGCACGGAAGCCCTGGACCTCATTGAAGACGGCACCGTTTCCGGCGGCATGATTCCCAAAATCCACTCCGCCATTGACGCCCTGAACGCGGGCGTGCGCAAGGTGCACTTCATTGACGGACGCCTGCCCCACACCCTGCTGCTGGAAATCTTCACTCCGGACGGCATCGGTACGGAAGTCATCAGGGAACAGCGCTGACCACCCGCCGCCATGCGCCTTTTCCTCCTTCTTCCGGCCCTCTCCCTGGCGGCGGCCTCCTGCTCCATGCAGCCCACTCCGTCCAGCCTTTCCGGCTCCTGGACCCAGCCCGTCCCCGGACAGCCGGGGCACGTGCAGGGAATGCAGCTCCTGCCGGACGGCAGGGCGAGATCCATCAACATGCGCACGCTTCTCTACCGGAGCTGGCAACTGGACGGCAAGCGCCTGACCCTGACGGGGAAAAGCATAGGCAACGGGAACTCCTCCCTCTTCACCACAACCTCCACCATTGACAGACTCAGCAGAACTACGCTGATTCTGAACACGGACGGAAACCGGGAGGCCTACACCCGCACGCCGGACGCGGCCGGAAGGTAAGCATCCCGGCGCCTTCCGCTATTCATCCTCCAGAAGGGACTTGTTGGCCGCTTTCGCCAGCTCGCAATTCGGGCATTTGTCAATCAGGCGGTCCATCAGGGCTTCAATGCGGGCGTCCTTCGCCATCAACTGCTCATCCTTCTTCTTGAGCAGGTTCAGCGTATAATTCACGGCAATCGTCAGAACGCCCAGGCCGCCGATGGCTCCGGCGGAAGATACGGCCGTATCTGCGGAAATATTGCCCAGGATCGTCGTGCACCCGCCTATGGAAAACAAGCACTTAGCTATGGAAAAATTCATCATGGGTTCCGTCTAGCAAACCGCTTCCCCGTCTGCATCACGCCCAATCCGTCCACATCCGCCGCGCGGCACGCCTGGGCGGCACGGCGCGGCAGCCAAATTCCCGCCGGATACACTCGGAGAAAACGCGCTCCCCCTCCCCCGGAAAGGCGCTATTGCCGGGGAACACGGTCCACCGGACCCGCGCAGGGAGCAAGGCCGCGCGGCGCGGGGAAAATACTTATACCCGTTGCCGCATTTCCTTCTTCGGCTTTGCGGTGTTTGTGCTAAAGTGGCGCCAATCTGCCCGGTCCGGGGCTCTTACCAATACTTCACTTCATCCAATAGAAAGACACAAACATCATGCATATGGCGGACGGCTTCATTTCACCGGCGGTAGGCTGCACCATGTGGGCGGCTTCCGCCGCGATCACGGCGCTCTGCGCGCGCAAGGTCAGGCAGGAAAAGGAAGTGCGGCTCGTCCCGCTCATGGGCGTTCTGGGAGCCTTCATCTTCGCCTGCCAGATGCTGAACTTCACCATTCCGGGCACCGGGTCCAGCGGCCATCTGGGCGGCGGCCTCATCCTGGCTGTCCTGCTGGGGCCGTATGCGGGCTTCCTGGTCATGGCGGCCATCCTGGCGGTGCAGGCGCTTTTCTTTGCGGACGGAGGGCTGCTGGCCCTGGGCTGCAACATCTTCAACATGGGCTTCTTCTCCTGCCTGGTAGCCTACCCCTTCATTTACAGGCCCCTGGCCGGGAAAAACCCCGGCACGGGCCGAATCACGCTGGCCAGCATCACCGCCGCTGTCATCGGGCTCCAGCTGGGGGCCTTCTCCGTCGTGCTGGAAACGACGGCCTCCGGCATCTCCGCGCTGCCCTTCGCCCAGTTCGTGGAACTGATGCTTCCCATCCATCTGGCCATCGGCGTGGTGGAAGGACTCGCCACGGCGGCCATCGTCATCTTCATCAGCCGGGCCCAGCCCTCCCTGCTGCGCCCGGCTGATCTGGAAACCGGCCCCGTCAAAAAAGCCTCCTTCACCGTTCTGGGCATCTTTGCGGTAGCGGCCCTGCTCTGCGGGGCGGCCCTTTCCTGGTTCGCCTCCGCCTACCCTGACGGCCTGGAATGGTCCGTGGCCGGCGTCACCGGGTCGGAAGAAACCAGCCTGGCGGAGCCTTCCTCCCTCCACCGCAGCCTGGAATCCGTACAGGCATCCACCGCCATCATGCCGGATTACGCCCTCCCCGCCGCGGAGGAAACAGCCTCCTCCGGAGAGACGGAGGGAGCCTCCTCCATCGTCAACCCTGAAACCAGCCTGGCCGGCGTGCTGGGGAGCGTCATCATTGCCGCCCTGGTCTTTGCGGCCGGCTTCCTGTTCGGCAGAAAACCGCACAGCCACTGCCCCCGCTGACCCCCCATGCCCCTGTTCACGGACGCCGCGCGGCAATTCCGCCAGATGGACCGGTTTTCCTGCGGAAACACCGGATTCCACCGTCTGGACGCCCGTATTAAAATAGGGGCCTTCCTCGTCTTTCAAATCTGCGTGCTCTCCTGGCCTCCGCAGGAAATCACGGGGCTGCTGCCCTTCTTCCTGTTCCCGGTCTGCGTCATCCGCATGGCGGGGCTCCCCCTGGGCTACCTGCTGAAGCGCACCCTGTGGCTGCTGCCCGTCGCCGTCATGATCGGCATCTTCAACCCGCTGGTGGACAGGACGCCGGCGGGAGAATGGTTCGGCATTCCCGTTACCCGGGGCATCATCTCCTTCATCTCCATCATCCTGCGGTGCATGCTCACCATCCTGGGAGCCTTCACGCTGCTGGCCTCCACGGGCTTCGCTCCGCTCTGCCGGGGCCTGAGGCAGCTCGGCGCGCCGCGCATCCTGATCACGCTCCTGGCCTTCCTGTACCGGTACGCCTTCATCCTGATGGATGAATTCCAGAACATGCTGATGGCGTTCCGTTCCCGGAGGGGAGGCTCCGGTTCCGTCCCCCTCTCCACCTGGGGGGCCATGACCGGCCAGCTCCTGCTGCGCACCTTCGGTCGCGCGGAACGCATTTACCAGGCCGTCCTGTGCCGGGGAGGGGAAGACCCTGAATTCGTCAGCGCCCCCGGCGTCATCACCATGCGCGGCGTGGCGGGCGGCATTCTCTTCTGCGCCCTCGTCATCCTGTTCCGCTGCTTTAACGTCACCATGCTGGCGGGCCAGTGCGCCCGCAGCCTCCTCTCATGAGCCACCACCTTGTAGAAACCATCGACCTGTGCTTCAGCTACCCGGATTCTCCTCCGGCGCTGAACCGCGTCTCCCTGCGCATCACCCACGGGGAATCCGTTGCCGTCGTGGGCGGGAACGGAGCGGGAAAATCCACCCTGCTCCTGCACCTCAACGGCCTGCTGGAGCCCTCCTCCGGACAGGTGCGGGTGGGGGACATCCCCGTCACGCCCAAAACCGTCGCCCGCGTCCGGGAAAGCGTGGGAATGGTATTCCAGCAGGCGGACGACCAGCTTTTCATGCCTACCGTCCGGGAGGACGTGGCCTTCGGCCCGCTCAACATGGGCCTCCCTCCGGAAGAAGTCAGCCGCCGCGTGCGGCAGGCTCTGCGGGACGTCCATGCGGAAGCCCTGGCGGACAAGATGACCCACCACCTTTCCGGCGGGGAAAAACGCGCCGTCTCCATCGCCACCGTCCTCTCCATGACCCCGGACATCCTGGTTCTGGACGAACCCAGCGCGAACCTGGACCCGGCCTCCCGCCGCACCCTCATCAGCCTCCTGCGCCAATTCTCCCATACCAAAATCATCGCCACCCATGACCTGGACATGGTCATGGACCTGTGCACCCGCTGCATCGTGATGAAGGACGGCTCCATTCTGGCGGACGCGCCCGTTCCGGACATTTTCGCCGACTGCGCTTTGCTGGAAGAAGCGCGCCTGGAACAGCCCCTCAGCTACCGCCTGATGCAGTACGGCAGGGAGAAGGAGAACTCCGGCCAATTTTAAGGAGGAAAAACTCCTTACACAAACTCCAGACGGGCATCCGGCAGGGACTTGATGAACCGCGCCCCGTACCTCTTGGTGGCTACGCGGGGGTCCAGGATCACCACCATGCCGGAATCGCTTTTCGTGCGGATCAGCCGCCCCACCCCCTGCCGCAGCTTCAGAATGGCTACGGGCACGGAATATTCGTAAAACGGGTTCCCCCCGCGCGCCCTGATGCTCTCAAAGCGGGACTCCACCAGCGGGTGGTCCGGCACCTCAAACGGCAGGCGCGTCACAATAACGTTGGAAAGGGCCTCTCCGGGCACGTCCACCCCGGTCCAGAAACTGTCCGTGCCGAAGAGCACGCTGTTCACATCCTTCCGGAACGCCTCCAGCATGGCATGCCGCTGCATGTCCTGCCCCTGCACGTACAAGGTCCATCCCTGTTCTTCACAGAACGGGCGCACCTTTTCCGCCACCTGCACCATCAGCCGGTAGCTGGTGAACAGCACGAAGGCCCTGCCGCGGGACTCCGCCAGATACCTTTTAATCCATTCCGGCAGCACTTCCGCATACTCCGGCTGGTCCGGCTCCGGCATGGAACGGGCCACGATCAGCCTCATCTGCTCCCGGTAATTGAACGGACTGCCTATCTGGAGCTTCCGGACGCTTTCCGCACCCACGCGCCCCGCAAAGTAGCCCATGTCCGCATCCCCCGTCCCCAGCGTAGCGGAGGTCAGAATGGCGGAACGCCCGGCGGAAAACAGGCGCTCCCTCAGGATATCGCCCACCTCCACGGGGGCGGAGCACACGCTCATGTTCCTTCCCTCCGGACCGGACCGCTCCGCCCAGTACACGTGCCCCTCCTCCGTCATGTCCATCAGCACCTTCAGGGAGGCCTGCGCCTCCTCCATGCGGGCGGCCATGTCCGCCAGTTCATCCTTCACGGCCACGTTTTCCTCCTGCTTCGCGCCCTCCCTCTTCAATTCTCCGATCAATTCCGCCAGAGGCAGGGAAAGAATGTCCTGGGACCATTCCGGCTGGAGAATGCGGACAATCTTGCCGGAGCCCGCAAACCCCAGGTCATCCCGCGCATTCTGGAAAAACAGGCCTGAAGCGTCAATCACGTCCTGCACCCGCTGGAACAGGGCCGGATTGTTCAGCGGTTTCAGCAGGCCCTTGTGCGTGCGCGGATTGAACATCCGCAGCAGTTCATAATTGAGATGCGGTTCCGAGAGCTGCACGCCCAGCTGCCGGGCGGCGATGTTCTCAATCATGTGGGCCTCATCCAGAACCACGAAATCCCCGGGAAAAACGAACCCCGCCTCCTCGGAACCCTCCGCCTGGGCCATCAGGCCGAAAAACAGGGTATGGTTCAGCACCACCACCTTGGCCTCCAGCACCCTCTTGCGGGCCACCTGGTACGGACAGGAGGGGCCGCAATGGCGCATGCTGCACGCATGCGGTTCACTGCACACCATGGCCCATACCTTGGGAGACGGACGGAACGCCATGTCGCTCAGGGTGCCGTCCTGCGTTCTCAGCGCCCAGTCCTGAATCCGCGTCAGCTCCGCGGCTTCCCCCTGCGTAAACAGGGAATCCATCTGGGCCAGCGCGCGCCGCAGGCGGGTATGGCACAGGTAATTCTGCCTGCCTTTCAGCAGGGCGGCGGAAAAATCAATCCCCAGGGCGGCGCGCAGCAACGGAATATCCTTGTTGAACAACTGCTCCTGCAAATTGATGGTATGCGTGGAAATGACCGCTTTCCGGTCAAAATCCAGCGCAAACTTCACGGCCGGCAGCAGATAGCCCAGGGACTTGCCTACGCCCGTTCCGGCCTCCACCAGCAGCGGGGCGTCCACCTGGAGAGCCCTCGCCACGGCCAGGGCCATATTCTGCTGCTCCGCCCGGTATTCAAAATCCCTGGCGCGGGAGAACAACCCGTCCGGGGCAAATGCCCGGTGGACATAAGCCTCAAAGGCGCTAACGCCTTCCACGTCATCTGCCCCGGCGCCATTCATACGGGAACGCTCCCCTACTGGCCCACGGGAAGCTGGCGGGAGGAAACCGGCGGCAGATTCACCTTTTCCGGCAGGTCATAGAACATGGAGCGCAGGGCATTCGCATTCATCTTGGAAGCATCAATGAACGTCCAGGGCCCCTTGTCCTTCAAATCCTTCACCAGCACCAGAACGCCTGTATTCTCTATCTTTACAGGCATCCCGTCCGGACGCTTCATGGAAATGACCATCCGCGTGGGGAGCACCACCAGCACCTCGTCTCCATTCTTCACCAGATGTTCCGCCGTAGGCTGGCCTATTTCATACGTCTCCACCACCATGCCGCGCTCTTTCATCACGGCGGCGGCTCCCTGCATCTTTTCCCTCATGGTCTTCATGAACGCGGCCTCCCCTCCCGGGAAGGAAGAAACAAGCTGCTTCTTCATGGGAGCGTACATCTTCTCAATCATCCACATCATGTCCCCCGTTTTCACCGCTCCGGAAAGCTCCCGGGCGGCCTGGACGGCGCTGTCTCCGTATTCACCGGCCTGGACGGCGCACGCAGCCGCCACCATCACACCTGCAAACAAACTTTTAATCATGGACGGAGTGTAACGGCATGCATCCCCCGCCGTCAAGGCAAGGCCTCCTGCACAACCATGTTTTTACCGGGCGCCCTCCCGCATCACAAGCCCGGACCACATCCACAGCGTGGGGTCCAGTTCCCGCGCGGCGTCCTCCATCAACTTGCGGGCCGCTTCTTCATCCTCCGCCACGGCGAACATGGTGGAGCCGGAGCCGGACATCATGGCGCCGCGCACGCCGGGCCTCTCCAGCAGCCATCGCTTCATCTCCGCCAGGAACAAATGCTTCTCAAACACGGGCCTTTCCAGATCATTCACCAGCACATGGCCGTCCACCCGCTGCTCCCCGTACGGTATGCCCGGCAATTCCCGTGAACCCGCCCAGCGGCGGTAGGCGTCCGGCGTGGAAACGCCGAACGACGGCTTCAGCAGAACGATCCGGGGGCGCCATTCCCTCCATTCCGGCAGGGGCTCCACCTTTTCCCCGCGGCCGGTGCAGCGGCACGCCATTCCATAAATGAAAAATCCCACATCGGAACCGATCTCCCCGGCCAGCTCCGCCAGACGCCTCCGGGACAGGCCGCCGTGTTCCAGCTCATTCAGGGCGGACAGCACGCACGCGGCGTCGCTGCTGCCGCCGCCCAGCCCCGCGCCATGGGGCACGTTCTTGACCAGGCGCACATGCCACGGCATGGGCCGTCCCAGCTCCCGCTCCATCAGCCGCCCCGCCTTCATGACCAGGTTGCTTTCATCCAGCGGAACTCCCGGGGCGTCGCAGCTCATTTCCAGGCCGTCCGCCGGGAAAAACTCCAGCACGTCGCACAATTCCAGGGGAACCATCACGGTATCCACTTCATGGAAACCGTCCGCCCTCTTACCCAGAACGCGGAGGGAAACGTTCACCTTGCACGGAGCCTTGCAACTGATCATACGCCATGGATTCCACCAAGGGACGGCCTCCGGGTCAAGCCCCCATTGGGCGCAAATGGACGGGCACGCATTTTTTCTTCGCAAATTCCGGGGGCTCCGCTATAATAGGCGCGACCCCGCTGCACATGGCCTACGACGAAAACAGCATTAAAACCCTGGACTGGAGGGAGCATATCCGCATGCGTCCGGGGATGTACATCGGCAAACTGGGCGACGGAACCTCTCCGGATGACGGCATTTACGTCCTGCTGAAGGAAGTCATTGACAACTCGATTGACGAATTCGTCATGGGCTTCGGCAAAAAAATCACCATTGACGTGACTCCGGACGGCCTGTGCGAGGTGCGCGACTTCGGACGCGGCATTCCGCTGGGCAAACTGCTGGACTGCGCCGCGAAAATCAATACCGGAGCCAAGTACGACAGCGATGCCTTCAAGAAATCCGTAGGGCTCAACGGCGTAGGCATCAAGGCGGTGAACGCCCTTTCCGACTTTTTTGAAATCCAGGCCTACCGCGACGGGGAAACGCGCTCCTACCAGTTCTGCCGCGGGAAGGAACTCCCCAAAGGACGGAAGGACGGCGCCACGGAGGAGCCCAACGGCACCCGCACGGCGTTCCACGCAGACCCGGACATTTTCCCCGTAACCACGCAGTTCCGTCCGGAATACATTGAAAAAATGTGCCGGTACTACTCCTACCTCAACAAGGGGCTGGCCCTGCACTTCAACGGACGCCGCTACGTCTCCAAAAACGGCCTGCTGGACCTGCTTACGGAGGCAATGAGCGAGGAACCGCTGTACCCCATCATCCATCTGGAAGGGCACGACATCGAGGTGGCCTTCACCCATGGCGGCCAGTATGGGGAGGAGCACTACTCCTTCGTCAACGGGCAGCACACCACGCAGGGGGGCACCCACCAGGCGGCCTTCCGGGAGGCCATCGTCAAAACCCTGAGGGACTTTTTCAAGAAAAACTATGAGGCCGGGGACATCCGTTCCTCCCTCGTGGCCGCCATCTCCATCAAGGTAAAGGAACCCGTCTTCGAATCCCAGACCAAGACCAAGCTGGGATCCAATACCATCAGCCCGGAAGGGGAAACCATCCGCACCTTCGTAGGCAACTTCATCGCCAGGGAGCTGGACAACTACCTGCACAAAAACCCGGAGACGGCCAAAGCCCTGGAAGCCAAGATCAAAGACTCCGAGCGGGACCGCAAGGAACTCTCCGGCATCCAGAAGCTGGCGAAGGAAAACGCCCGCAAGGCCAAAATCCACAACAAGAACCTCCGGGACTGCCGCGTGCACTACAACTCCAAGCACGCCCGCGCGGGGGAAACCACCCTCTTCATCACGGAAGGCATCTCCGCCTCCGGCTCCATCACCACGGCGCGGGATGCGGAAATCCAGGCGGTCTTCTCCCTGCGCGGCAAGCCGCTGAACTCCTTCGGGATGAGCCGCAAGGTCGTCTATGAAAACGAGGAATTCAACTTCCTCCAGCACGCCCTGAACATTGAAAACGGGCTGGAAGACCTGCGCTACGACAAAGTGGTCATCGCCACGGACGCCGATGACGACGGCATGCACATCCGCATCCTGCTGATGACCTTCTTCATCCAGTTCTTCCCGGAGCTGATCCGGGAGGGCCACCTCTTCATCCTCCAAACTCCCCTCTTCCGCGTGCGCAACAAGCAGCAGACCATCTACTGCTACTCGGACGCGGAGCGGGAAGCGGCCATCGCCCTGCTGGGCAAAAACCCGGAAATAACGCGGTTCAAGGGCCTGGGCGAAATCTCCCCCCAGGAATTCAAGGCCTTCATCGGGGAAGGAATGCGCCTGGACCGCGTTCGCCTGGAAGACTCACACAAGGTGAAGGACCTGCTCTCCTTCTACATGGGCAAAAACACGAGGGAAAGACAGGAATACATCCTGAAAAACTTGCGTGTTGAACTGGACCCGGTCATGGACTAGAGTAGCGGAGCCACATCTATCTATGCTTACCATTCCCAAGGAAAAACTGCCGGTTCATATTGCCTGCATCATGGACGGCAACGGCCGCTGGGCGCACAGCCGCCATCTGCCGCGCCAGGCCGGCCACCGGGCGGGAGCGGATACGGTGGAGCGCTGTGTGGACTTCTGCATTGACCATGATATTCCCTGGCTCACGCTTTACGCCTTCTCCTCGGAAAACTGGAACCGCCCCAAGACGGAGGTGCACGCGCTGATGCTGCTGCTGCACGAATTCCTGAAAAAACGCCTCAGCCAGATGCAGGAAAAAGGCGTGCGCCTTCACGCCATAGGCGACCTTTCACGCCTTCCCAAGCGAACCCAGAAACTGCTGCAATCCAGCCTGGAAGCCACGGCGGGAAATACCAGGCTCAACCTGGTTCTGGCCCTCTCCTACGGCAGCAGGGCGGAAATTGCCGCCGCCGCCAGAAAAATCGCGGAGAAAGCCTCCCGCGGGGAACTCCACCCGGACGCCGTCACGGAAGACCTCTTCAACCAGCATCTGGACACTGCCGGCATGCCGGAACCGGACCTGCTCATCCGCACCTCCGGGGAAATGCGCGTCTCCAACTTCCTGCTGTGGCAGATCAGCTATGCGGAACTCTATGTAACAGAAACGCTGTGGCCGGACTTCAGCGACCGTGACATGGAAGCGGCGCTGCTGGACTACTCCCGCAGAAAACGCCGCTTCGGCGCACTTTGACCCTTTTTTAAACCACATTCCTACGGAATCGCCATGAACCAATACGCTCTCATTCTGGCCGGCGGCAGCGGCACCCGTTTCTGGCCCCTCTCCCGCGACCACCGTCCCAAGCAGCTCCTGAACATGTTCGGGGAAGGCACCCTCCTCCGCCAGGCCATCGACAGGCTGGACGGCCTGGTGCCCCGGCAGAACATCTTCATCCTGACCAACCACCTGCAGGAGGCGGAAGTCCGCCGCCAGGCCCACGACATCCCCGTGGACAACATCATCTCCGAACCCGTGCGCCGGGACACGGCGCCCGCCATCGCCCTGGGCATAGGCCTCATCAAGGCGGCGGACCCGCACGGGGTCATGCTCGTCATCCCTTCCGACCAGCTCATCCAGGACCAGGCGTCCTTCCGCTCCCTGATGAAAGCCGCCATGGACACGGCGGCGCGGGAAAAGGCGCTCGTCACCGTGGGCATCAAGCCCACCTGGCCCTGCCCCTCCTACGGCTACATTGAACGCGGGAAGGAAATCGCTTCCGCACCGGGCTGCTCCTGCCGCGAAGTCATCCAATTCCGGGAAAAGCCTGACACGGCCACGGCCGCCGCCTACCTGAGCCAGGGCAACTTCTGCTGGAACGCCGGCATGTTCGTCTGGAGCATTCCAACCGTGTGCGAACAGCTTGACAAGCACTGCCCGGAGCTGGCCTCCTTCGTGGAGCACATCGCGGAATCCCCGGACCCGCAGGAAACCATCCGGGAGGAATTCCCGGCGCTCACGCCCATCTCCATTGACTTCGCGCTGATGGAAAACGCGGACCGGGTGCTGAACATTGAAGCCACCTTTGACTGGGACGACGTAGGCTCCTGGATATCCGTAGCCAACTATCTGGAAACCCACAACAAAAACACCACCAATACGGACATCACCGTGCAGGACGCCTCCGGCAACATCGTCTTCTCCCAGCGGGGGGACAAGCACGTGGCCCTGCTGGGCGTGGAAAACCTGATCGTGGTGGAAACGGCGGACGCCATCCTGATTGCGGATAAAAACAAGGCGGACGAAATTAAAAAAATCGTCAACCAGCTTCCGGACGAACTCAGATGACCAGCCAGCATCCGGCCCTGGGCATTGACTACGGAGAAGCCCGAATCGGCATCGCCGCCACGGACCCCGTGGGCATCATGGCGCACCCTGTGGAAACCATCCACAGGCACAAAACGGACGGCGTCACCCGCATCGTCCAGCTCGTCCAGGAGCGGGGGATACGCACCCTGGTGCTGGGCATCCCTGTCCGCATGGACGGCACGGAAGGAACCGCCGCCGCCAAGGTGCGCGCGTTCGGCAGGGAACTGGCCGCCGCCCTTCCCGGCCTTCCCATGGTATTCATGGATGAATGCCTCACCACCGTCATCGCCCAGGAAAAACTGCACGCCGCCGGCAAAAAGGAGAAAAGCTTCCGCCCCATCATCGACCAGGTGGCCGCCGTGGAAATCCTCAACACGTGGCTTGATTCCACGCTGGGCTGAAACGGCAAACGGCGCCGTGCCGCGGCGCAATCCCTGCTTTACGCGCCTACGGAACTCCGCACTTCCCTCTTCCTCAGCAGGACCGTTCCGCCGGCAAGCAGAAACGCCATCAGCCACAGGGCCCGGCGCGTTTCCGGCCACCAGATGAAGCTATCCGCCACACGGGCGTCTTCCGGGCGTTCCGGCGGGTAGCAGACCGTCACCCGGTCCCCCCTGGAATAGGAAGACCAGAAAAGAAAAGCGGGGGACTGGAATACCACTTCCCCCTCCCCGGTCTGCGGCAGGAACCGCACTTCCGGCGCCCAGACGTCCAGAGAGGGACCGGACGTCCCCATGACCCGCGAACGGCTCCACAACTTCACCGTATCCTCCGTGATGTTCCGCACCGTCCCTTCCGTACACAGGCCCTCCCGGGCAAAACGGCTCTTTTCCAGAAAAAAATCACCGGCCTGCCATATGGAATAAAGGCTCAGCCCCGCCATCACCCAGGCCAGCAGCCAATACCAACCGAACCACGGAACGCTGAAAAAATCCCTCCAGCGCTCCGCAGCCCGGGAAAACAAAAACTCTCTCCCCCCATGCATCAGGCACGCTCCATGCTCAGCACCACCTTGCCGCTGCGGAACTCTTCCTGGGCCTTCTCCACGGCCCGGCGCACGTCGCTCAACGGATAAACGGTATCCACGGCCTGCTTCAGCCTGCCGTCCGCCATCAGGCGCGCCAGCTTGTCATAAGCGGCCTCAATCTCCGGAACGGGGGCATTCTTGAGCCACTGCGTCACCCACAGGCCTTCCAATTTAATGCCCTTGAAAATCAGGAAACCGTTCGGCACCTTGATGCTCTTCCTGCTCATGGCGCCGTACGTCACCATGCTTCCGCCGGGAGCCAGCATGTCCATCAGGCGCAGGGCGCTTTCCCCGCCCACGGCGTTGGAGGCCAGCACGGGCCTCTTTCCGTCCAGCCGGGCCAGGGTATTCTTCACCACATCCTCGTCATCCTCTCCCACTACCAGGTCGGCGCCCAGCGCGGTCAATTCATCCCTCAATTCATCCGGCCTTCTTACAAAATTCACCGTCTTCACGCCCATCTCCCGGGCCAGTTGAATAATGCACCTTCCCACGCCGGAATTGGAGGCGTTCTGCACCACCCAGTCCCCCGGAGTCAGGGAAACGAACCCTTCCAGCATGCGCAGGGCGGTCAGGGGGTTCACCTTCAGCATGGCCGCCTGCACGGGGTCCACCTTCACGGGGAGCTTCATCACGTTCACGGCGGGAACCGCCACATACTCGCTCCAGGAACCCACGCCGCGCAGCAGAATCACTTCATCGTCCTTGCGGAAGCCTTCTGCGCGGGACTCCTGCACCATGCCGCAGCCTTCCAGTCCGGCGCGTGAATGGGGCAGCACGGGCTTCACACCGTAAACGCCCTGCACAAAATTGATGTCCGCCGGATTGATCGGGGCCGCCTTCATCCGGATCAGCACCTCCCCCTCCGCCGGAACCGGCATGGGACCGGAAACATACTCCAGCACGTCCTGGGGTTTCATGCTGCATTCGGAAAACTCTGCATAATGATTCTCACTCATGCTTTCAATCTCTCACGCCGCCTCCCTCCGTGCAAGCGCCGGATACGTTTTACATGGGCAAATAAGCCATCCGGCCGCGCGCGCCTTTCCCCGGCGCCTGCCCCCCCGGCCATGAACGGAGGGAACCAGACCGCAGGAAAGTCCGGCAGCGCTTCCGCCGGGCCGGCACAAATTCCGAGTCTTTTGTTCGGTTGTTCTTGACCTTAGGCGAAAATACGCTAGACTATCTCTCTCGCATTAACAAATAACTTCGATTGCCATGTCCCGAATTTGCATCATCAGAGGTACCATGCCTCACAAAGGTCGTCGTATCCATCGCTCCGGTCTTGCCAAGAAAAAGGGCGGTATTGGTCGTCACGTCACTAAGACTGTCAATCGTACCGTTTTCCCCAACCTTCAGGAAAAGCGCATCTGGGTTCCCGAACTCGGTCAATTCGTGAAAATGAAGATTTCCGCCAAGGCCCTGCGTACGATCAACAAGAACGGTGCTTACAACACTCTTAAAAAGGTAGGTCTCCTGTAAAAAAGATTCTTTTTTTTGAACGTTGTTACACCACTTGAACTCTAAGGCTTCAACGAGGTGAGCAACTGGCAGAAAAAGATGTCCAAAAAGACAAGGGATCATCTGCTTAAGTGAGGCGCCTCCAAGTTGAAGGTTTTATTGAAACATTAATATACCAACGGACGTAAATAAGACGTCCCCTACTGGAAAAAGATCACACAGATGAAAGCCCAAACCAAAATCGCTCTTAGAATTAATGATGACAACCCCAACCATCACCTGTGGAACAACAGGGGGGTTTGGTGGTGCCACGTCACGGTTCACAAGCCTGACTCCACGGCGGAACGCCTGAGATTCTCTCTGAAGACCCGTGACATCGAAAAAGCCCGCGCCCGCCGCGACAAGATTTTCGCCTCCATCCAGCAGCACTTCGGCATCGCCGCTTAAGGAAGCTGTACGGAGAGATTAAGGCAAGTCACATCAATCTCTTTATAAGAACCGTTCCGGTTAACCGGGACGGTTCTTTTTTATGGAAAAAATAAAGACTTTCACTCGGAAAGGGCGGCAGCGGATTTGCCGCAACACAAGCCCCCTGCAAACAAGGCTGAAACAGCGCGTTTCTTAAAGCCGCCGCCCCGCCAGGCTATCCTTGCAAAGCCGGCTATCCATTTCACCCTTTATTCCTATAATAATGGACGGGCAGTGAAACGCGGCATTCACGGACCCGCTGGCCGGCAAAAAAGGATGCCGTCCTTGAAAGCATCCATTCCTGCCCCTGCCGTCAACTCTTTTTGCTGAACCGGAACATGGCCGCTCCATGGCTGTTCAACTCCACGGCCATATCTCCCGTCACCGTTCCCTGGTCGGCGCGTTTCCAGAGGTCCCTGGCTTCATACGCGCCGGAGAGCCCCAGCTCCCTCAGGTTCACCTTCACTACGCCCTTCTCTTTCCCGGTATTGAAAAACCCCGCCGCTACGGAACCGTCGGACAACTCCTTCGTCCAGACCTGGAAATCCCCCCGGTGCCACGCCTTGCGGGCGGGACGGGCGGCAGGGTCCTGGTCCACGGCAATCACCTCGTCGTTGGTCAGGAGCCCCATCGTGAATGAATCGATATGCTCCAGGTCACAGGAAATGATGAGCGGGGCGGACAGGAGGCACCACAGGGTCACATGGGTGTACTGTTCATCCGGCGTCAGCTGCGTCTGGACAAACGTGGTATTGGGCTGGTTGGGCTTGCCCAGCTTCCCGATCTGGAGAATGTCCGGATCATTCCAGTGGCCCGGGCGCATGTGCTTCTGCCAGCGTTCCTGGGAAAAGCCGATGCCGCTGACGCTGCCCCAGTGGTCCTGGATATCCCCCGTCGTCCTCCACAAATTGGCCAGCTTCCCCAGCTCTTCCACCTGTTTATACGGGGCGGCATTGGATATGCTGAGCACAATATCCCGCCCGGAATCGTCCAGAGCCTGGCGGATGCGTTCCGTCGTCGGCACGTCATTGGGGTTCCAGTCCACCTTCACGTAATCGAACCCCCAGTCCGCCCATTGCCTGGCGTCACGGTCAAACAGCCAGACGGCGCCTACACGGTCCGCCTTCCTGCGATGCACGCCGGGGTAACTCCCGAAAATTTGATTCTTCTGCTTGCGGTCCTTCTCCGGAATGGCCATTTCCCCGTAATCCGCCTTCGCATTGGGCGAGCTTCCTCCGATGAACCCGGCATACGTCCCCATCCAGGGCGTGGAATAAATGCCCGCCTTCATCCCCATGGCATGAATGGAATCGCACATGGCCTTCATGTCCGGAAAGCGCTTGTTGGGCTGGATGGAGAAATTCCGTCCGCCTCGCTCGCCCTGCCAGCAATCGTCAATATTGATATAGGTCCAGCCATGGTTGACAAGCCCCCGCTCCACAAAAAGCCGGGCCGTCTTCAGCACATTCTCCTGCCCCACGGCCTCACTGTAGGAATACCAGCTGCTCCAACCCATGGGCGGGGTCAGGCACAACTCATCCCCCACCTTCAGAATCCACTCCTTCGCATCTTTTCCATGCCTGTTGGAAGCCTGGATCTTCACCTTGTATTCCCCCTTCTTCGCCGGGGCGGTACCCGTAACCAGCCCGCGCGAATCCATCCTCAGGCCGGAGGGAAGCCCAGCCGCCTGAATCTTCATGGGACGCTCCCCGGAAACGGGAACCTGGAACAGCACCCGCGCGCCGGGAGTGGCGCCAACAATGCGGGCGCCGTTGACGGAGGGGGAAAGCGGGGTTTCAGGAGTCAGGCGCACGCCGGGAGGGGGAGCCGGATAAGGATTCGGGAACTCCGTGCCAAATGAGGAGGATACGGCGGCGCCAAGCACGGCAGGCAGGAAAAAACGGTACAATTTCATAACTGGTCTATGGAGGTGTACCTTAAAAAACGCGTCCGCTCCCCCGTTTCTTTCATCATGCTGTCTATCTCGGCCTCCGTGCGCCATCCTGTTCCTGCGTTCCTTCCGCAAAACGTGAGGAACTCCGGAAAAAAGCCGGGACGGACACTCCCGGCAACCGTGCCGCCAGGGAGCGGAAATCCTCTTCACGCATCACGTTCCCCGCCGTCGCCAGGGCATCCGCCAGCGCCGCGGAAGGCGCCTGCACGCTCACCTGCCTGCCCTCCGTCATGCCCAGCCCCGTGCGGGGGTCCAGCACATGGGAATACTCCGCACCGCCGATCTTCGCCATCTGGCGGGCGCTCCCGGAGGTGGAGACGGCGGCATGGCTCAACAGCAACACCGTATTCTTCCCATTACCTTCATCCACCAGCACCCGCCATCCCCGCTCCCCCGGTGGGGGGGCGCCGGCCATAACGTCGCTGGTGCTGTCAATAAAGAAGGAACGGATTCCTCTTTTTCTCAAAATCTCCGCCATCCGGTCCACGGCAAACCCCTTGCCCATGCCTCCCAGGTCCACCCTCATTCCGGGAACCGTTTTGACCGCGGCCCCCTTGCCGACGTACAGCTTTTCCCATCCGGACGCCCGGAGCGCACGTTCCAGTTCCCCGCCGGACGGGAGAACGCCGTGGCGGCGGCTCTTCTTCCACAGGCGGATGCAGGGACCGAGCGTGGGGTCAAAGGCGCCCTTTGTCAGCCGGGCATAATCCAGGGCCAGCAGAAGAGCCTTTTCCAGCTCCGGGGAAACGGGGACGGAAACGCCGTTTTCCGCGGCATTCAACCGGGCCAGACCGCTCCCCGCATCCATGGCGGACATCACCTTCTCCCAGCGGACGGCGCAGGCAAGAGACTCCATGCAGGCCTTCTCCGTCTGCGCCGCATCCATCCCGTGCCCGGGATAGGCGCGCACCGTAAACACCGTTCCCATGGCCGTACCCCGCACCGTTACCCTTCCATCCGGAGCATGAACGCAGGAAAGCGGCTCCGGCGGGGCGGAAGCCGTTTCCCTCTCCTGCCCCCGGCTTGTCCCCGCAGCAGCCAGCAGGCAGGAACAGCACGCAGAAACAACGGCCAGCCGGAAAAAAGAACTCATGCGCACCTGCGGGATCATGTTCCAAAACCTACTCCGCACAAACAAACAGGAGCAAGGACCGAGTGCGCCATGGAGACGCCGTCATCCCATCCGCTGACAAAACCGGGATGACGTTATTTCATTTGAAGCTGGCGCACGCCCCCCTTTTCATGATAAATGGAACGGTTCCACGTTTTTGCAAATTTTCCCCTCTTCATCGTCATGACCAGATTCCTGCTCTCCCTGTGGCTTCTTTTAACGCTTCCCGTTTCCGCCAGCTGGTACGGTGACGAAGTAAAAGCCGGTTCCGACATCATCATGGTGGACCTGCTCTACCCCTACTGGCCGGAATCCACCTACTTTTCCTGCTGGAACCTGGACATGTTCCCCAAGGGCGGCTACTTCTATGCCGGCGTGGCGGCCAACGCCAACGACAACACGAACCTGGAAACCTACCGCCCCTCCACCGTATGGTCCTTCTGGCCCGCTCCCGTTTACGAAGGGCGGCAGGTGCGCAACGTGTACGTCAATCCGCACGTCTACGCCCAGCAATACGTGGGTGAAGGAGCTTCCGGAAAGGCCGGGGGGCGCGACGTCCCGTGGATCAAGACCAAGCAGTGGTACACCATGCTCATGCGGACCTGGGGCGCGGACGAAGCCAGGAAGGAATGCTACGCCGGCTGGTGGATGAAAGACCAGGCCGGCAACCGGTGGCACCACATCGCCACCTTCCGCATTCCCTATGCGGCCACCGGGTTCAAGGGGAACGGCGGCTTTCTGGAGGACTTCGGGCACGGGGGCCGCAAGCAGAGGGAACTGTGGCGCGGCAAGGGCTTCTACAGGCACAACGGCGCGTGGGAAAAATGTGATACCGTTTCCATTAACGTTCCCAAGGAAGGAGGCATGAAATACAGCGGCTGGACGGTCCACCAGACGGAAAACGACTCCATCCTGACCATGTCCTATACGGAAAACAGGCAATTTCCCAGAAACCTGGAGCCGGGCCGCAAGCACACGTTCAAGCTGAACCAGCCGGACAAGCCCGTGATGGACGCCATCGCGGCGGAAGGCAACGCGCGCCACAACGGCAGCCAGGTGATCGTGGACTGGACGCTGGCGGAAACGTCCTCCCCGCAGTTCGGGTACAAGATAGAGGTCTTTGACAATCCGCAATACTCCGGAACTCCCATTTACACGGTGGAGGAACAAATCCCGCACGTACGCACCAAAGCTGTCGCGCTCCCCCGGGACATCCCCCAATGCTTCGTCAGGCTCACCATCACGGACATCTTTGACCAGCAGAAAACCCTGAAACTCGCCAAGGCCGCTGCGGAAACTCCCCTCAAAGGGCTGCCCGGCAAAAAAGACCTGTCCAGCGGACTGGAATACAAATACCTGGAAAACAAGGACGGATGGTCCAAACTGGCGGAATTGGACTTCTCCAAGCCGTTGCGGACCGGCGTCTCCCATGGATTTGACACGGCCCTGCGCGGGGCCAGGGAAGGACGATTCGCCTTTGAATATGAAGGCTTCCTGGTCGTCCCCCAGACGGGGGCCTACACCTTCGCCCTCCAAACCTGTGACGGAAGCCGCCTGGACGTCGGCGGAAAAACCGTTATTGACAACGACGGACTGCACAGCACGTCGGAAAAGCGCGCCTCCGTCTTTCTGGAAAAAGGCGTCACTCCCATCAAGCTGACCTACTTCAAGAAAAAGCCGGAACACGAATTCACCGTGGCGTGGGTGGGCTGGCAGCACGGCAACCGCCCCATGGAGGAAATACCGCTCGCCAGCCTCATGCGCCCCAAACGGGCGGACATACCGGAAGCCAGGCTGGAAGTGGGCGGCAAGGGACCGGAACGCGTGCTGAAAACAGCCATCTCCTCCGGACGGGTGAACAAGGTGGAATACTACAACGGCGCCAAGCTGGCCGCCGCCGCGGACGCAGCCCCCTTCACCGCTCCCCTCATGCTCTTTGACGGAGAAAACAAACTGTGGGCGCGCGTCTTCTACAACGGTTCCCATACGGTGGACACCCCCGTCGTCCCCGTCCATTCCCAGAGCCGCATCACCCCCGGCTGGGAAGCCATGCTGCGCGGGGAACCGGGGCTGCCCCACTCCATCAGCGGCGCGGGAAACGCCTTTCGCTTCGTGGGGGAAGGGGAATACCTGGTCAGCAAAAAAATCAAGGGTGACTTCATGCTGACAGCCCACATCAGCTCCATCAGCGACAAGGCGCTGGACACCGGGGACGACTGCTGGGCCGGCATCATGGTGCGCAAGGACACGGGAGCCACCAACTACGACGATGAAATCGCCGTCTTCCGGACCGTGGGCCGCGGCCTCCGGTGCAGCGCGGACTTCAGCGACTACGGAACGGGGCGCCAATCCACCTTCACCCTGAACAAGGACCACTCCTGGGTGCGCATCATGCGGCGCGGCAATGAATTCACCTGCTTCACCTCCCCGGACATGAAAAAATGGGAAATGGGCATGCAGCGCATCATCCCGATGAAGGAGGAAGCCATCGCCGGCATCACGTTCAGGACCATTCCGGGCAAGGGCAAGGGCATCTTCTCCGCCGCCATGGACGGAATCTCCATCAAACCCGTCAAACTCCAGCCGCACAAGATAACCGCCGCCATGCCTGCCGGAAAAATCATCGGCTATTCCCTGCTCTCCCCGGATCTGGCGGTGGCGCGCTACCGTTCCGGGGCGGACCTGCTGGAACGCAAAAACGGAACCTACGCCCGCAAGCCCCTCACACTGCCCAGGGGCGTCAAAACCGTCCGTTCCATGGCGCTTGCCGGGGACAAAATGTTCCTGCTGGCCCCGACCTCCCAGGGAGGAGCCCTGTTCAGCAGCAAGGATATGGGCAGAACGTGGACCGTCGCCAATCCGGATGTAAAAGTGGACCCGTCCCCCATCTCCTTCATTGCCGGGGAGCTCATCTCCGTCAATCCCCGGAATCCGCGGGAAATCATCGCCGGTTCGGACCGCGCCGGACTCTTCATGAGCACGGACGGCGGAGACACCTGGAACAACGCGGGCCTGGTGGGGGAACCCGTCACCAACGTCGGCTTCCATACGACCGCCCAGGGCAGGATTGGAGCCGTGACGGCGGACCGCAAGGCCAACACCAGCAAAATCTTCATCTCCACCAACAACGGGAAGAAATGGAACCAGAAAAACGAAGTGCAGGGAGCGGGCTTCCTGAGACTGGTGTACGACACCCGCGCCGCAGACCAGCTCTACGTCTTCTCCACCCAGGGCGTTTACACCTCCTTCAATGACTGCCGCACCATGAACCGCGTGCTCCAGGGGCTGCCCGTCACGCAGCCCACGCTGGCGATCGACAGGCGCCGCCTGGACGATACCTTCATGCTCGCCGTCCCGCTGGACGGCAAGGGCGTGTACTCCAGCGAACGCAACGCCAGAAACTGGCAGAAGCGTTCCGACAAGGAAGACTGGGGAGCCGCCTTCAACCTGCTGATTGACACCGCGAACAACAGGCACATTACCCTGTACGCGGAAAAAGGCATCTATGAAAGCACGGACGAAGGCAAAACCTGGAAACAGGTCTATCCGGGCCATTGAGCCAGAATGCTCTCCTTCTTCTCCCATGAACAAAGGCACTCCGGCGCGAGGCGTTCCCTGCAACGCCAGAGGAACTCATGCAGTTCTCTCATTTTCTCCGCCCTGGCGAGCGTTTCCGCCGACCTTAACAAGCTCCGCTTCCGGGCGCCGGGCGGCTTTCCTCTGAAACCGGACGGATTACGCCATCCTAGGCAGGAACAGCCTCCATGCGGCTTTCCCCATCACAATCATGCGCGCAGCCGCAGTGCTTCCCGCACTGCGGCCTGACAAAATCTGCCTGGGAACGCCTCCTTATCTGGCAAACAGGGCATGGATGCGGCGGCAGACCTCATCCACGTTCTCCCGTGAATTGAATGCGGAAATGCGGAAGAACCCTTCCCCCCTGGAACCAAAGCCGGAACCGGGCGTAATGACCACATTCGCCTCATACAGCATCTTGTCAAACATCTGCCAGCTATCCAGGCCGTCCGGACACTGCACCCAGACATACGGGGCGTTTTCCCCTCCCCACACGCGCATGCCCGCCTGGCGGCAGGCATTCAGCAGCAGCGCGGCATTCCCCAGGTAATGGCTGATCAGCACGGCGGTCTGCGCCATGCCTTCCAGCGTAAACAGGGCCGCGGCTCCCCGCTGGACGATGTAGGAAGCTCCGTTGAACTTCGTGCTGGTGCGGCGGCTCCACAGCTGGCTGATGAGAACCTTGTTCCCCCCGGAATCATGGCCGTGCAGCTCCTTGGGAATCACCACGTAGCCGCAGCGCACCCCCGTGAAGCCCCCCTGCTTGGAAAAGGAGCGGAACTCAATGGCGCAATCCCGCGCGCCAGGAATTTCAAAAATGGACTTGGGAACGGCGGAATCCTGTATAAATGCCTCATACGCGGAATCGTACAAAATAATGGCGTGGTTCGCCCGGGCATACTCCACCCATTTCAGCAATTCATTCCGGGAAGCCACGGCCCCGGTAGGGTTGTTCGGGAAGCACAGGTAAATCAAATCCACATGCTCATCAGGCAATTGCGGCACAAAATTGTTCTCCGGCGTGCAGGGGAGGTACACCAGTCCCTCATACGAACCGTCCGCGCTGGAATCCCCGGTATTCCCGGCCATCACATTGGTATCCACATACACGGGATAAACCGGGTCCGGCACGGCGATCCTGTTGCCCGGCCCGAAAATGTCCAGAATGTTGCCCGTATCGCACTTGGCGCCGTCAGACACGTAAATCTCATCCACTTCCACATGCACGCCGTGGACCTGGTAGGCCTTTTTGGCGATAGCCTCCCTCAGCCAGAAATAGCCCTGCTCCGGACCATAGCCGTGAAAGCGCTCATGGGTGGCCAAATCGTCCACCGCCTCGTGCATGGCTTCAATGGCCGCCATGGGCAGCGGTTCCGTCACGTCTCCGATGCCGCAGCGGATCAGCCTTTTGGCCGCCTCCGGATGGGACTCGGCAAACGCATTCACGCGGCGCCCTATTTCCGGGAACAAATATCCCGCCTGCAGCTTGAGGAAGTTATCGTTAATATTAGGCATGGTTTTAATAGTAAGTGTCTCATTCCATACCCTCCACGGGAAGGAATCAAGGCCCCGTTCCGGCATGGCTCCCCTCCCTGCGTCACTATCTCCGCACACCCCTTTTCCTGCGGTTCCCTCCGCGCGGACATGGAGCCGCTGCCTATTTGCGTTTCATGCTCCGCATCAAACTCTTGTCTTCCCGGCTAACACGCAGGGATTCAATAATTTTTTGCAAAGCCCTGTTGTAAGTGAAATCGGACAGGGACGAATTCCTCAAATACTCCAGCGTCAATGCCGGGAACTTCACATAACAGACGGAAACCGCCCAGGCCACCGCCATGCCCACGTAATAATCCTCATGCCGCACGCCATCCAGCAGGGCCAGCACCTGCTCCACGTAATCCTCCGTAATGAAATGGGCCAGCATCATCACCACGGCAAAGCGGACATCATAGACCCGTGCGGACGTTAAATACGGCTGGATGAACTCCCAGACCAGGGCAGGATGCTTTTTACAAAACTTCAGGCTGGTGCAGAAAGTATCGCAGACAGCCCAGTTATCCATGCGGGGCACGAAGCGCGCGACCTGTTCCAGGCGCTCTTCCGGCTCCATGCGCGCCAGCGCTATCAGCATGCCGTCCAGCATCACTTCCTCCGCACACGGGTCAACGGCTGGATTTTCCAGCAGCTCCCGCCAATTCCCCCCCGCCACCTCGCGGGCAAGGTTCCGGAGAACGGGGAGGCGAACACCCAGCAGACGGTTGGCGCCGGGAATCAGGGAAGCGGAGAACTTCTGAAACTCCGGTTCCGCCAACGCCTCAATCCTTTCCCTCAACTGCCGCCTGCTCTCAATCATGGGCGCCATCCTACATGGAGGCTATGCGCCGCACAAGGGGGAATTCCCGTATGAGAGGCGGCGGAACCCATGCGGAATCCCTCTTGGAAGGCCCTTCCGGAGACGCGCCTAAAAAGGAATTGGCGGCTTCCCGTCTTCTGTGGTAGCCTGCGGACAGGCAGCAAGCCGTCCCCTATGCCCTCCAGCCTTCAACAATTCAAATGTCCCGGATGCGGCACTCCCTTTTCCGCGGCGGATGTGGACAACCGCCGGGACACGGTCACCTGCAGCAGCTGCGGACTTTCCACCCCCTGGACGTCCCTGGTCCGGGAGCATGAATTCCATGATGTTCCTGCGGCCCCTTCCAGGCATCTGGCGGTAACATCCGCCCATGGAAAAGTCACGCTCACCTACAGGCATTCCTTTACCAAAATACTTCTTTACACGGGACTGGCCGTGGTTTGGGGCATCATCACCCTGGTGCTCGTCCTCCTGTCCTTCGGGCCGGGGAAAACGGACTTCGCGCTGCCCGTCTTCACCACCTTCTTTGCCGTCACGGAAGCCTTCATCATCTTCCTCTGCGTTGACATGATGCTGGGAAAAGCCGTTCTCCGGGTGGAACCGGGTAAAGCGTCCCTTTTCCGGGGCATTGGTCCGGTGGGGAGCACATGGGCTTTTCTCCTTCCCGCGCAGGCCCCGATCATGATGGAGCGCAAGGGAGGGGAAAAGACGGACTATTGCCGCATCTCCGTGCCCCAGCCTTCCGGAAGGCCGTTTTACTTTTCCGGCGGCATTTCAGACCCGGAGACTCTTGAATACATCGCCGCCGTTCTGCGTCAGTTTCGCGCCTGAACCCGGAATTTTCACGGTCATGACGTGGTTCCCTGGAACGAAAAAAGCCGTTCCATGGTCCAAAAAAGACAATAAAAAATCTTATGATCATGAACGAACTGGAAATCATCGACGTCCGCGGCCGCGAAATTATCGATTCGCGGGGCAATCCCACCGTGGAAGTGGACGTGGCCCTGGCCGGCGGAGCCATCGGACGCGCGTCCGTCCCCAGCGGAGCCTCCACCGGGGAGCATGAAGCCTGGGAGCTCAGGGACGGGGACGCCAAGCGCTACGGCGGCAAGGGCGTTCTCAAGGCCGTGGAAAACATCAACAAGATCATCGCGCCGGAAGTCTCCGGGCACGATGCCACCCTCCAGCCGGCCATTGACAAAATCATGATCGACCTGGACGGCACGCCCAACAAGTCCCGCCTGGGGGCCAACGCCATCCTGGGTGTTTCCCTGGCCGTGGCGAAGGCCGCCGCCATCCAGCTCAATCTTCCCCTCTTCAAATACCTGGGCGGCCCGAACGCCAAGGTGCTTCCCGTCCCGATGATGAACATCATCAACGGAGGCGCTCATTCGGACTCCCCCATTGACTTCCAGGAATTCATGATCATGCCCAAAGGCGCGCCCACCTTCCGGGAAGCCCTGCGCTACGGCGCGGAAGTCTTCCATGCGCTCAAGGACGTGCTGCACGACCGCGGCCTGTCCACCGCCGTGGGGGATGAAGGCGGCTTTGCCCCTTCCCTGAAATCCGCTGATGACGCCCTGGAATGCATCGCCCAGGCCGTGAAACGCGCCGGCTACACGCTGGGCACGGACATCTTCATTGCCCTGGACGTGGCTTCCTCCGAATTCTACGACCCTTCCCAGAACCTGTACGTCTTCAAGAAATCGGACGGCCGCGGCAGAACGGCGGAGGAACTGACGGCCTACTACCAGGAGCTCCAGAAAAAATACCCCATCATCTCCATTGAGGACGGCTGCGCGGAAAACGACTGGCTGGGCTGGGAACAGCTCACCAAAGCCATGGGCCACAATACCCAATTGGTGGGGGACGACCTCTTCGTAACGAACGTGGAATTCCTGAACCAGGGCATTTCCCGCCATGTGGCGAACGCCGTGCTGGTGAAGGTCAACCAGATCGGCTCTCTGACGGAAACGCTGGACACGGTGGAACTGGCCAAGGACAACAAATACTCCGCCATCATCTCCCACCGCTCCGGGGAAACGGAAGACGCCACCATTGCGGACATTGCCGTAGCGACCAATGCCGGGCAAATCAAAACCGGCTCCCTGAGCCGTTCCGACCGCATGGCCAAATACAACCAGCTCCTTAGAATTGAAGAGGAACTGGGAGATGACGCAGTTTATGGTGGCAAAATCCACATTTTATGATCAAAAATGTTTTGTTTAACTGCAAAGAATGCTCTGGAGACGCCGCTATTACCATCGTTTTACCTTGGCGGAGCTTGAAATCCGCCGGGAGAAACGTGCCCTGATCGTCCAGAGGGCTCTCCGCCTCTTTGCCATCGTCCTGGCCTTGTGCCTGACCATGCTGCTTTCCCTGGTGTGTTTCAAGCCATGGAAGGACCTGCGCTCCCTGGAGCATGAGCGTTCCTTCCTCCAGGCGCATCTGGAAAAATCCAGGGAGCAGATGGAACAGGCTAAAAACGAATTCATCTGGATTTCCCAGGACCCCCATTATTTTGAAATGATCGCTCGGGACAAGGGCAACCTGGCCCTTCCCGGTGAACATATCCTCCGCATCGCGGAACCCAAGCGCCTGAAATAAGGCGCTTTTTTAACGAAAAAACGGGACCATGAAAACCATGTCCCGTACCGGTCAACGGAACGTTCCAGTCCAAACCAGGGCGTTTGATCCCACCCGGCCTCCATCCAGCCCGGTTATCCGCAGCGGGATAGGGGCAGCCACGGGAATGGCAACCATGCCGCGCGGCGGAAAGGGACGGTTCCGCATCCCCGCTACCCTGCCGGCAGGCGCCGCTGCGTATTGACCGCAGCGCAGGGCCCCTGGCGAGACCCAATGCGGCCTCATTCAGGCTGTTTGTCCGGCGTGGCCTTGTCGTACTCCCTCATCAGCTTGGCGGACCAGCTGATGCTGTCCGGGAAACGGCACGCGGGCGTCGTGGTCAGGTACGTTCCCAGCTTCCTGGCCAGGGAATCCGCATCCTGGTGCCTGGAAAAATATAAATCCTTCTGCTCCTGGGGGTCATCCGTAACGCTGTAAAACTGCGGAGCGCGGTCCGGCACCAGCAGGTACTTCATATCCCCGTCCAGCACGGCGGACGTATAATCCGTGCACCAGAACAGCGTGCGCGGAACAGGCGTTCCCCTGTTCGCCACCAGCTCCAGAATATCCATGCCGTCCAGTTTCTTGGGGATTTGACGTCCGTTTGCCTTCAGCAGGGCCGGAAGCAGGTCCACGGTGGAAACGGGCTGCTTGCAGACGCTTCCGGGAATCAGCCGCTTGTCCGCCGGATACCTGATGATGAAAGGCACGCGCACGCCCCCCTCAAAATGCTGCCTCTTGGCACCCCGGAAAGGAGCGTTGCAGGAAGACGCTTCCGGAGCGCCGCCGTTGTCCGACAGGAACACGACAATCGTGTCCTTTTCCAGACCGTCCTTCTTCAAGGCATCCAGAATGCGGCCTATTCCCTTGTCCATCGCATACACCATGGCGCAATAAATCCGGCGTTCCCTGTCCTGCACGTTCTTGAATTTGGCGATGTCCTCCGGTTTGGCTTCGTTGGGCCAATGGGGAGCATTGTAGGAAACGAACATGAAAAACGGCTTTTTATCCTTGTTGGACTCCTGGAGGAACTCAACCGCCCTGTCCGTAATATCGTCCGTCAGGTAGGTAATATCCGTCTTATCCGTAAAATTGGACACAATCATGGAGGGATTCAGGCCTTCAGCCTCCTTCTTCACGGGAAAATAAGATCGGGAACCTCCCAGGAACCCCCACCAGCGCGTGAAGCCGCGTTCCGGCGGCGTATACCCCTGCGTGTGGCCCAGATGCCACTTGCCGAACACCGCGCTCCGGTACCCGCAAGGCTTCAAATACTCCGGAATCAGCTTCTCCGTCTGGGGCAGCCCGTAATGGGACTCCGGAAGGTAATCCACCTGGATATTGGGATTCGTAGTAATGCCGTAGCGCTTCGGAAAACGGCCCGTCAGCAGCCCCATGCGGGAAGGGGAGCACATCGGCGCCGTTACATACGCCCGGGAGCAGAACACGCCCTCCTTCGCCAGCCGGTCAAGGGAAGGCGTTTTAATCTGCCTGGACCCCGTGCAGCCCAAATCCCCGTACCCCAGGTCGTCCGCCAGAATGACCACCATGTTCGGCGGAGTGGCCGGGCGGCTCTGCGCCCCCGCCGCCCCGCAAAGCAAACTGCACAGAATCAACAATAGATGCGCTTTCTTCATCATAGTTTAATTTACGCGGCTTGCCTGCCATATCAATCAAAATATTAATTCTGAAATTTCCGGGGCAATCCTGCAAGCGGCATCCATGACTCTTTAGCAACGAATTTGCTAAAAACAGGACGATTATTTCCCGGAAATGGATACGAAGCCTTTCCTTCCGCGCTGCACCCACGGACAGACGCCCCCCTGCTGCCGGAGAAACAGCTCCATCAAGGCGTTTCCAATCCGGCGGCAATAAAGGCCGGCTCCCCCTGTCATTCCTTCACCTTCCCTGGAATGCCGGAACAGCAGCCCTACCCTCTCATCTGCCGCAGAAGGGCCGCCACATACTGCTGGGCTTCCTTCTCCGCAATACCTGTACCGAACTCGAACGGCTTGCCGTCCGGTTGTTCCACTACAATCTTGTTCAGCACCTTATTATTCTGCTGTATATTACTCGCCTCAATGGAAATGCGGGAATCCTTCGCCAGAAGAAACTGCTGGCGGCGGCCCAGGCTCCCAACCCCGCGGAACAGCTCTCCCGTTCCGGGCGACAGGGTCAGCGTCATACGGCCGAACAACACATAAACGGCGCCCAAAAACGTACCGAACCCGACCAGAACGAAAGGAATCAGGAACAATTGCCCGAATAAACTCTCATGGGCCATTTTCCCCATCATCACAAATATGGCGGTGTATGTAATAGCATTCCAAATCAGTGCAAACAGCAACAGGAAAAATCCGGCTCCCTTGGGCTTCCTGTACGTTACTTCCAATCCCCGTGCCGTTTTTGTCACGCTCATGCGCCGGGGAATGGAATCAAGGATTTCCTCATCCCTTTCCTCCTGAACAAGCTCTGAAAACCTGCTTATCTTGTTGCAGGCGCGGCATAAAGCCATATCCGTGGCCATATTCACATCTTCCATCGCCAGCAACGCGCCGCACATCGGACACTTCAATTCAACAGGGGTAGTCATGCCTGGAATTCTAACAAACTTTTATGTTCAGAAAAGCATAAAAATCACAGCGTTACCGGCCTCTCCATCCTTCACAAAAATACCGTTTTTCCGGGAACAAGGGATAGACGGCTTTAAGTTGTCCGGAAAGGAAATTCCGTCTGCCTTGGGAAACTGCTGTCCTTAAGCGTTTGTCCTGCTTCACGGCTTTACCTTCTGCGCATCCCTAGGCATTCCCTTGTACAAAAATTCCGTGGACGGAGTACGCCCCACCGTCCGGTTGATCAAGTCCGGGATTTCCTTGTCCGCATAGCCCGCCATCCGGAGGTAATTCTTCACCGCCCCGCTCTGGCCCGGAAACAGGTTCACCAGCATTTCCACAAACTCCTCCATCCAGCAAATGGAAAGATAATGCTCCAGCCTTCTATTCCGGGTATCGTTTACTCCCAGCTTGTTGAGGAAGACGTGATACTGTGGATTGACGAGGCTGCCGATCTCCTTCTTCTTGAACTCTTCTTCCACGTACTTTCGGTTCAACGGAATAAACGACTTCTTCAGGGCCTCGTGCTTCGCCTCCAAATCCGGATCATAATGGCTCCGGAACTGCGCATAGGTAGCAGCAGCGTACGTGGCCAGCAAGTCGGACAGCGTCTTGCCCCGCAGATGCAGGCGGCGCGCCATCGGCGCAACATCCCGGCTCATCACGTAGAGGAAGGACAGCATGTCATGTTTGACGGCATGGTCCTTATTGTCAAAAATACTCTCCGGCGTGGCCTTATCGTAGTCCGCGGGATACAGGGGTGCGGCGGCAATGTCATGAAACAGCCAGAGCTGCAACGCCAGCTCCTCCCTCGTGATCTGTTTATTGTCAACGGAAGCGCATTGGCCCAGCAGGGCATCGGCTCCGTCATAAAACTCCCTCAGCTTCCCCTGCTTCAGCTTTTCCCGCAAGCCGGACAGCTCCGCAGGGGGAGATTTAAACGGGTCCAGGCAAGCCGGAGCAGGAATGACTTGCCCCAATGCAGCTGCGCAGAACAACACGGCGAGGCAAAAAAACAGGCTCATCAGATTATTTCCAGACATATTCATAATTCATTTGGTGATTGTATAAATCATAGGAGATCGCGCGCCCGAATTTCCTGATGGCGATCTGTACTTCTTCAACCTTGCCGTCCATACCGTCGAATTTCATATATTCGGCCTTGAATCTTTGTTCCACGGTTTCCACTTGGAGAATATCATCCCCGGTCGATTCCTCGCCCCCATTTCCATCATGGACTTTCCAACCGCAGGTCCACAACCATTCCTGCGGTAGCCTGGCGCCCCAGACTGCGTTGTAATATGCCGCATAAATCACCTGATCAATAAACGAATTATTTAGTTCAATGATCCTGGCGTCATTGCATCCATGACCCGTATGCGGCACGCCCAACTTTATTTCACCTTTCCGGGGATCGGGAGGCGGATCCGGCATGACATAGGTCAACCCTTCATCGCGCTCAATCAGTTTAATGTTTTTAAAACTCACCTCCGTAGGCTCTACCGTCAGTTTGACATCCGCCGCCACAACAACGATATTGGGATCACTCGGAAGACTGGATTTAACGGGAACGGCTGCCGTCAGCTTGGTTGGCACAAGAATCTCAAAGGCAATGGTTTTTTCCAGGCCTTCACTCGTGGTGACGGTGACTTCCACCTCTCCCTTCTTTTGTATTCGCTTATTCACCGTCAATACCACCTTCGCCTTTCCTTCCGTTTTTTTGGGAAGAGAGGCAAGAGCTTCTCCTTTGGTAATCTTCCACTGCAACTGAGAAACATCCCCCATGGGCTTTCCGGTCAAAGTCAACAAAACATCTTCCCCCATGCCGAGTTTTTTGCGCTCCTTGTCCGTCTTCTCATCCACATCCTTTCCCTGCTCTTTGGCAATATAGAAATCGGCAGAACACAACGTCGTTTCCGATTTTATTTCCAGCGCCTGTACTTCATCAGGAACATCTTCTCCGGCCTGGGCAAAAGCGCCAAACCAGTGGCCCATCAATATCAGGCCGATAGAACGTATTTGAAATAGAGACAACATGGCAAGGAGGGGAAGTTGGCATATCGTTGCCTTATCCGGGTAATTTATTTATTTGAAGATGTAAAGAAAAGGTTGAAAAACTAATCGTGCTCCATGAATTACCAAGCTATTTCCCCTCTTTTTCCCGGAACGCCATTCTCTTTTCCGCAAAAGACGGCGGCTTCCGCCATGCGGAGGACGCCGGAACGTTCCGGTTACCGGACAAACTGCCGGTTCAAGCATCCCAACACCCGAATATCAGGCGCTGAATTGGCCGCCTATGCTGACCGTATCAAACTCCACGATCTTCACAATAATGTTTTCCGCCGTGTCCGCCTCCCGCTGCCGGATGGCATCCAGCAGGTCGTCATGCAGCTTCATGGCCCCGGCGTCATACTGCTTCTCCTGCAGCAGGCCTTCCAGATTCTCCTGCACATGGCGGATCACCACGTTGTACAATTCCGCAAGCACCGGGTTATGCGTGGCGCGGGCCACGGCGGCGTGAAACAGCATGTCGTCCTCAATGCCCGGCCTTACCCTGGCATGACAGTCCTTCAGGGCGCTTTCCAGCTCCTTCAAATCCTCCTCCGTCCTTTTAACGGCGGCCAGCCGCGCAATCTCCTTTTCCAAAGCCAGCCGCGCTTCCAGAATCTGGGGCAGTTCGGATTCCTTGAGGCGGTTGCTCACCGCAACGGCAAAGCGGTCTGACGCCATCACATACGTGCCGTCGCCGGGCCGGGCCTCCAGCATCCCCATATGAATCAGGGATTGAAGGGCCTCGCGGATGGTGTTGTGGCTGACGGAAAAAGCCCGGGCCAGTTCCGCCTCCGCGGGAATGCGGTCCCCCACCTTCCACTTGCCGGACCGTATCATGGATTCCATGGCGGTGAGCACCTGGCGGGACAGGGACACTCTTACAGGCTTCTTCAACTCCATTGTCTTGGATTTCTTCATGAAAAGTTAGCGAATAACAGTCCAGAGGCGTCCCTTCTCCGTCTTGATCAACTGGATATCCAGTTCAAAGGCGTCCTTTAGATTTTCCTCCGTCAACACCTCGTCCCGGCTTCCGTGGGCCACGATCTCACCGGACTTTAAAATCATGCCGCGGTTGAATACGGGGAGGATGTCTTCAATACGCTGGGTAATGAACACGATGGTCAGGTCAGGCCGCGTCTCCGCCAGTTCCTCAATGGTTTTCAGTAAAAATTCGCGTCCCGCCAGGTCCAGGTAAACGCTGGGTTCGTCCAGGATCATCAGCTCCGGGTTCGTCATCAGCGCCCGTGCAATGAGCACCTTGACCTGTTCTCCGGAAGACATGGCCACCACGGGCCTGTCCATCAAATGCTGCGCTTTCAGGGATTTCATGATCCCGGCGGCTTTCTCTTCCTCTTCCGGCGTCGGCTCCCGCAGAAGGCCGATAGTGCCGTCAGGGCCGGAAAGCACCATGTCGCGCCCATTCCAGGCGCCGTCCTCCAGCCATTTGTGCATGAACGGGCTCACCCACGCGATGGACTTGCGCAGTTCCAGCAGATTCACGTGCCCGAAGGTCTTGCCCAGCACCTGTACTCTGGCGCCGAAGAGAGGCCATGCAAACCCCATCAGCACCTTGACCAGCGTCGTCTTTCCGGCACCGTTCGCGCCCAGGATGAAGCAGCGTTCTCCGCGCTGCACCTGCCAGGAAATATTGTGCAGGATTTCGTGGCCGCCCAGGTATACCCTGGCATTCTCCACATTGACGGCCGGCAAGGAATTGTCCATAAACTGAAAAAATAGCGGGCTTCCGCGGAAAGCCCGGGAGTGTCCGGGCCGTTCCTCCGGGATACGGCGGAACGGCCCGTAATCAACGTAAAAGAAACCTTAGTTTCTTTCAAACAGGCTGCGAATCTTGGCGCCCACGATTTCCACCGGGTGCTGGCCCAGGGCTTCGCGCTTGGCCTTGAGGTTGGGAGCACCCTTGGCGGCTTCTTCCAGCCAGTCCTTGGCGAACTTGCCGGATTCAATGCGCTTGAGAGATTCCTTCATGCGTTCCTTCACGTCGGCGGGCAGAATCTGAGGGCCGTTGTAGTACTCGCCGAATTCAGCGGTGTTGGAAATCACGGAGTTCATTTTCTGGATGCCGCCGTTGTAAATCAGGTCCACGATGAGCTTGGCTTCATGCACGCATTCAAAGTAGGCCATTTCCGGCGGATAACCGGCTTCCGTCAGGGTTTCAAAGCCGTATTTCATCAGGTCCACCAGGCCGCCGCACAGCACGTTCTGTTCGCCGAATAGGTCTTCGTACGTTTCCTGGGCCATGGTGCATTCCAGCACGCCGCCGCGGGTCAGGCCCTCAGCCTTGGCCATGGCGAGAGCCACGTCGCGGGCCTTGCCGGAGGGATTCTGGTGCACGGCGATGAGGCCGGGGCAGCCGAAGCCTTCTTCAAACACGCGGCGCACTTCCGTGCCCGGTCCCTTGGGAGCCACCATGATCACGTCCACGTCCGCGGGGGGGACGATGGTGTTGAACACGTAGGCAAAGCCGTGGGAGCAGCAAAGCGTCTTGCCGGCCTTCAGGTGGGGCTTGATTTCAGCTTCATACACGGAGCCGTGGCTTTCATCCGGCAGCAGAATGTGGATGATGTCCGCCTTGTCCGCGGCTTCCGCTACGGTCATCACCTGGAACCCGTCCTGGGTGGCGGCGTCAAAAGACTTGCCGGGGCGAACGCCGATAATCACGTTCACACCGGAGTCACGCATGCAAAGTGCCTGGGCGCGGCCCTGGGCGCCATATCCGATCACGGCAATGGTCTTGCCGTTCAATGCGCTGAGATCAGCGGCGTTGTCATGAATAATATCCATTGTTACTCCTTCTTTAAGTAATTCATCCAAACATCCAATGTTTGGATGAATGAGAACATAGCCATCCGCCGCCCGATTGCAAGCGCTTTTCAACGAATGGCTGCGTTTTTTAAATTATGTGCATGGAGACGGGCCCGCTGGAGGGAAGAGCTTGAAAGCAGGAGAATGAAGAAAGGAAGGAGCCCATGGGGGCGCTTACGGGAAATTCCTGACAAGGGCCATGAAACCGCTTTACGGCCGGGCAGCCTTCATGGATGAACCTGTTCCGGAATACAGCGGAGGCATTTTTTACAAGGGCCGGAAGGCCCTTGTTCCCGGCGGATGCCCAGCGGGAAACACGGAGAAAATACGCCTTCCCCCGGACTGGGTAAAAACATCCCTGGGAATGAAGGCCTCCCGGCCTTCACTGCCAAGCGAAGCGGAGGCGTTTTTCCACAAAGGAGCTTGGCTCTTCCATAAAGCCGTTATCCCTACCCCGCACTCCCATTTCAAGAACGGTATCCCTCACAGATCCCGCCCAATGCCATTATCCGTGGAAGCCAGGGAATTGGAGTAAATCAGCTGGGAGGTATCATACCCCAGTTCCTCCGCGCAATGGAGCATCGGCTGAAGCTCTTCATCCCTCAACTGCGGCGTCCGGGCCAGCAGCCACAGGTAATTCAGGGAACCGCCGGAAACCACGGCGCGGCTGTAATCCTCATCCAGAAAGGCCACTTCATACCGGCCGTACACCAGCGGCACGAAGTACACTTTCAAATGATTGGGGGCGTCTCCCACCACAGCCTTCGCATGAGCCTCCTTCCGTTCCCCGGTACGGACGTCATAACCGCTGTTGGTAACGGAAATGGTACCGTTCTCTCCATGGTCATACCGGGCAAGCACCTTGCGAAGTCCGCGCTCAAACCAGTTTTCCAGGCGCGCGATTTCGTGCCATTCCCCCAGATAACGTTCCAGATTGAAATCCGGCATGGGGTCGGTTTTGACGGAATGGCCGTGAAACAGGGAAGTAACGATGGTCTGTATGATACTCATGATTTGACAGGGAATGCTTTGTTAAAAAAGGTGCGGATATCCGGATATTGAAACTCAAATCCCTCCCGCATCAGCGTCTCCGGAATGGCGCACTGCCCGTTGGTAATCACCTGGGAGGCTTCCCCCATCAGCAGGCGCAGGACGGCGTCCGGAACATGGATGGACAAGCGGGTGTGGAAATGTTCTGCGGCAGCCTTGTAGAATTCCCGGTTGGTGGTGCGTTCCGGAGCCGTTACATTGACCGGGCCGGAAATGTCCTCCTTCCCCATGATGAAAATCAGGGCATCCACCAGGTCCTCCAGCGCCACCCAGGAAAAGGGATGGTCCGGGTTCCCTACCGCCGCCGTGATGCCGAACCGGGCCGGGCGCACCATTCTGGGGAGCGCTCCCCCATCCGGGGAAAGGACTACGCCAAACCGGGTGCGGACCAGCCGCACGGAGTCGTTCACCAGTTCCGCCTCCTTTTCCCAGGCCACGCACAATTCCGCCAGAAAGGAATCCGCCGCCGGATCGTCCTGTTCGCCATGGCAGCCGCCGGCCGGACTGTAATACCCGACGGCGGAAGTGGAAATCATCACTTCCGGAGGTTCGTGCAGACGATTGACCGCTTCCACCAGCTTGCGGGTGGTCATAATGCGGCTCTCCACCAGTTCCTGCTTGTAAGCGTCCGTCCACCGCCGGTCGATGGGCGCCCCGGCCAGATTGATGACAGCGTGGCATCCCGCCAGAGCCTCCGCCAGGCAATCCACGCTGTCCTGCGTGAATAGATAGCGCCACAAAGGCGTCACCTGATGCCCGAACACCGCAAGACGGCTGGACAAGTGGCTGCCTATAAATCCGCTGGAACCCGTAATGGCTACATTCATGACTGTAAATCAGATGGCGGCCCGTCTCCGCGGAGGGCGCTCCGGAACACTGCTGGAAATATCCCGCACGGGAACGGACAACCTTTACTGGATAAGACATTTCCACCTCTCTCCTCCGTTCAGCGGAGGACATACTTTGCCGCCTTCCTTTTCCTGAAACGCGCTCTTCACCGGAATTTCCCCTGCGGCCGGACGGAAAAAGAGAACTTGATTTTCACCGGGTGCCTTTTATGTTGGAAACCGTCACAACCACTACTCTCTCATGAATAAAACTCCCAGAACTTTCCTTTCCCTGCTCATTCCCGCCATTGTCATCATTGCTGCGGGTGCGGCGGCCTTCTCCTTTTACAATTTCAGCAACAAGCGCGTGCTGTCCGGTTTTGCCGGCTACGTCTATTCCAAGCCCATTTTCGGCCAGAACAAGTTTGAGGGCATCCTGATCGGGCCATCCTCCACGGGATGGGTATGGCGGAGGGAAGTCAGCAAGGTTTCCATCACGCCGGATACCACGGTGGAGGAATTCGATGCCCGCAACGGCGGCGCCATCCTGGGCAAGGACAAACTGCCCATCTCCTGCAAGGCCTCCCTGGTTTACCGCCTGGACCCGTCCCGAGTGAAGGAATTCATGGAGGATTACGGCGGCATCGCGCAGAGCTCCGGCCGCAATGACGACGAAGTGGCGGACGAGATCATGCTGTTTGCCTACAAGAATTTCATCCAGCAGCCCTTCCGCACCGCCGTACGGGCGGAATTGAGCCAGTACAACGCCCTGGACGCCTCCGGCAGCCTGCAAAAGATTTCCGACAACGTTTACACGCAGTTGAGCAAGCGACTGGACGGCACCCCCTTCATCGTGGATTCCGTAGCCGTGGGAGAAACCAATCCTCCGCAGGCCATCATTGAATCCGTCGTGAAGAAAGTGCAGACCACCCAGGAAAATGAACGGAAGGAGACGGAGCTGCAAATCGCCCGGAAGGACATCGCCATCCAGCGCGCACGCGGGGAGGCGGAAGGAGCCATGAAAATGGAAATAGCGCGCCAGGAAGCGAACGCTAATCTGGCACGCGGCGAGGCGGAAGCCAAAGTCATCGTCATGCAGGGGAAAGCGCGCGCGGAAGCTTCCCTGGAAGCCGCCAGGGCGGAAGCGGCGGGTCTGGCGCTGAAGGAAAAGGCCATGGGGCCGAACGTGCTCCGCGCCAAGGCCTTTGAAAACATGCTGAACAATGCCAAGGTCTACCTTCCCTCCGGCAAGGATGCGGAAGGGAACATGTCCGTGCTGGGCATCCTCAATCTGGACAGGGAGTCCGCCAAATAAGCCTCACTTTCCCCGGCGCTGCCGGAACGGCGGCAGTCATGAAGCGGCGGGACCGGAGATGGAAAAACCGCCCTCCTCCTCTTCCCCGGCAAATTCATGCTTGAGCATGAACAAGCCGCACATGTTCATCAGCACGCAGGCGACATACAGCTTCACGGGCGCCATGGCAAAATCCATCAGAAACCCGGAAGGAAGGCTCAGAATCACCCATCCCCCCGCGCAGATGGCGCCGAGCAGCCCGGCATAGGGAAGAGGCGCCTTTCTGACAAGCCCCCACCAGCCCGCGGGAGAAAGCCCGGAAAAACTTTCCAGCACGGAAGTCCTCATGAAAACGCCCGGGAAATAAGCTGCACCCGCCGCAATGAACAGCCAGATAAGGGGGCTGTCCATGTCCCAGTCCATCACTCCCAGATAAATGACCAGAGGCAGGAAGGAGACTGCCATGCACATTACCAGCCGGATGTAAGGCATCATCAGATCGTCCAGCCATTCCTCCAACTCCGGAAAGAGGCAGATTTCCTCCTCCCCCATGGCGGACCGCTGCACCATCTTCATGAAAAAGGCGCACATGAACGGTTGCAGGAAACAAAAAATGGCAATCCAGCCGATGAGGGGCGCCCAGGCCGCCAGGAACATGGCCCATACAATGAGGACGGCAAAGGCAAAAACCATGGGCCTTCCACGGAAAGGATAGCCCAGAGAAGAGAGATAGTCGGACATTCAAAAATGTTAGAGCAGTCCGTTCACACCGTCAACGCCTTATTGCCGCTCTAACAAAATAGTTCCTCCTTGTTTCAGGAATAAAAATTCTCCACGGTCCGGACGACGCGCTCCATGTCCTGCGGCCCGCAGCGCTGGTCCACGGGAAGCGGCAGAAGATGCAGCGCCAGCTTCCGTTCCAGGCTGCCCTCCGGGGCCTGTTCCAGCACCTCCGGCCACAGCAGGGGAACCAGGATGCGTTCATCAATCAGCACATTCCTCAGCTCGGGAAAAGCCGTCCAAAACGGATAGCAAAATGGAGCGGACAAGGAATCCGGCTCCACGGAAAGGCGGTTCAGATGTCCCAGCCTTTCGTGCAGAAACAGGAAATTGTCCATGCGGCGCAATCGCGCCTGCTCGTAATCAATTCCGCGCATTAACCGCTCCGTCAGACGGGACATTTTCCGCAGGGGGGCGTTTTCCAGCCTCCGTTCGTTCCGTCCGCAGGCGGCGGAAGCCCTTTCCGGCCCACGTTCCAGGCATCCCAGCAGAAAGGCGGCATCCGGCAGAGACTCATCCCGTTCCTCCGGTTCCGGCAGCGGCTGGTCTGCGTCCATGACGGCGATTCCCCCGTCCGGAAGGCCGGAAAACTTGCGCGGACTGTACAGGGACGCCACGCCGGGACGGGCGGGAGAATACAAGGCCAGCGCATTGTCCACAACCAGCCTGCCGCCATACCGGGAGGCCAGCCGGTCCACGTACTTCTCCTTGATGCCGAAGTAGTTTGTATACAGCAGGAATTCTCCTTCCTCCAGCTCCGGCAATTCTTCCGGCTCCAGATGCCCGTCAATGCGGTAAGGAATAACGGGAATGTGAAGCCGTTCCATCGGTTCCAGCACCGTTCCGCACGTATAAAGGGGCACGTGGACACGGCGCACGCCCCCCAGGCGGCGCAGGATATACTCCAAAGCGCGCCTGCCGGAATTCACGGCCACGCTCCGGCCGGGATGCCACTGAGGGAAATTGCCGTATTCCGGCAATTCCAGGCCGAAAAAGCCGCCGATGTCCGTCCGCCCTTCCATACGCCACGCAATACTACATCTCCCTTTCAAAGGAAAGCGCCATCTGGAACGGCACCCTTTCCCGTACCAGGGAACCAACCGAACACGACTGGAAGGAAAAAATCAACAAGGAATGAATCTGGAGCATCCGGGAGAAAGCCGCCGGACAGCCCGGCAGCAAGCCCCTCCACACAATCTCCTGAACCCTTCCCCTCATTTTGAACGAACAACACTGAAATAAAATCCTGACCTTATGCCTTCATCATTTACACTCCACAGCAAGGACCTGGGCGGCGTTGCCACGCCTGTCCACCGGCACACCAGCATAGGCGGCGGCAATCAGTCCCCCGAGCTCTTCTGGACCAATCCGCCGGAAGGAACAAAAAGCTTTGCCGTTACCATCCACGACCGGGACGCGCCTACCGGAAGCGGATTCTGGCACTGGCTGGCCGTCAACATTCCCGCCTCCGTCAGGGAACTGCACGCGGATGCCGGAAATCCGGCTACCCGCCTGATGCCGGAGCAGGCGGTCCAAATTCGCAATGACGCCGGATTCACGGGCTACAGCGGCAGCTTCCCTCCCCCGGGCCACGGGTGGCACCTGTACCTGGTCACCGTTTATGCGCTGGATACGGCGTCCCTGCCCGTGGCTCCGGATACCCCGGCCGCCCAGGTAGGCTTCCAGCTCTGGCAGCACACGCTGGAAAAAGCGTCCCTCGTCTTTTACGACCAGGTACCGGCAAAATAACCTGTACCGGAGAAAATCACCGTTTCTACCGGGCTTCCGGCTTGGCCACCTTTCCGGCGCCCATCCAAGTTGCCCGGTGCCACAGCCCTTCCAGCACCCCGTAACGGTGCCGCTCCAGCCACCAGCGGCAGAACCATATCTGCCCGGCCATGGCAGCGCAGCCGATTGCAAAGCTGGCCAGATACCCGCAATAAGGAGCCAGCCCCAGCGCGTACGGGAAGAAAATCAGGGAGCCTATCAGAGACTGGGAGACATAGTTGGTCAGGCTCATGCGTCCATAAGTCAGCAGAGGAACCGTCACTTTCCTGAAATATTCCAGCCGGTACAGCAGGACGAACCCGGCTACCCACACGCCGGTAAAGCAGACATTGTGCCACATGGTGAACACGGTGTGCACCGGGGCAGGCAAATCCGGCAGGGACATCACCACATAAAACGCCACGGCTCCGGCCAGGGAAAGAAGCATCCCCCGGGTCCAGAACATGGCATTCCGGTCATTCCGCAAAAAGAAATCCTGCCGCCCCAGCACGAACCCCAGCAGAAACAGTCCCGGAGCCTGCATCAGGCGCCCCGCCTCAATGCCCCAGGCCAGGCTTGCCCACTGCCCCACCGTCAGGTTCTCCCACGCCATCAGCCAGAAATTGCCCGTATCCACAGCCGTTTTCAGGGCAGCGTACGATTCCGCAACAGCCAGGGAGGGAGGCGCCCAGCCCGGATTCACCCACTGCGCTGCCGCATACGCCCATTCCAGGGGCTGGGCCAGGAAGAACAGGGATAATACCACCAGAGTGGAAGTCTTCAGCCGGCGGCACGGCACCAGGAGCAGCCCTGCGATGGCGAAGGTCAGCAGCACGTCTCCGCCCGGAAAAAACACCGCATTCATGCAGGCGAACACCGCCAGCAGGCACATGCGCCAGACAAACCTGCCCGCAAAGTCACGGCCCTTCCGGGCCTGGTTGCGGTACTGGATGGCAAAGGTGAACCCGAACAACAGGGCGAAAATGGTGTAGGACTTTCCGGCAAACAGGAAGAAAAAAGCGTCCTTGAACTGCTGGTTGGCCGCCTCCATCACCGGGGAGGAAGCCACGGGATAGGAATTGTAGATGAAATGTTCCAGAAAATGCAGCAGCATGATTGCCATCACGGCAAAACCGCGCAGGGCGTCCACCACATAAATGCGTTTGCTGTCGGGAGAGAGTAAGGGTTCCATGGCTATGATAGTACGGCGTACGGAACGCCTCTGTTTCAACAGAAGCCACCTATACACCATGAAAAAGCCTTTTACAGCCAAAATCGCAGCCGGAGCATCCTTCCGGAAAATTTATTCCATGCCGGGCGGAGGACGCGTCCCCCCGGCCATGGTTGCTGCGCGGTCAAGGACATATCCGTGCCATCCCCGCCCTTCCGCATTCCGGAAAGCTCAATACCGCTTCCCAGGGATGAGCTGGAGAACGATCTTCCCCCTGCCCCCGCAGACAATGAAACCCGGTGCAGGTACCCCGGCGCTCCCCGGAAACGGGAACACCTCAGCACAAACGGCCGATATCTGCCATCAACTCCCGCACGTCTTCCTCCCGCGTGGCCCAGCTCGTGCAGAAACGCACGGTACTGTGGGAGGGGTCCTCCCGGCGCAGGTAGGCAAAGCCGTACTTCTTCCCCAACTCATCCAGGACGTAATCGGGCATCGTGACGAACTGCTGGTTCGTCCCGCTGGCAACGGGGAGCGCCAGTCCCCTGGCGCGGCAGAAATCCCGGAGCATCACGGCCAGACGGTCCGCGTGGGCCCCCAGGCGGAAATAAAGGCCGTCACGGAACAGCTCCAGAAACTGGATGCCCAGAAGCCTCCCTTTCGCGAGCCGGCCGCCCTTCTGCTTGGCAATGTAGCGGAAATCCTCCTTCAGGGCATCATGGCGCAGCACCAGGGCTTCCCCGAACAGGGCGCCGACCTTCGTGCCGCCGATGTAAAAGGCGTCGCAGAGGGAGGCAATTGCCGGCAGATCCAGATCATTGCCTTCATCGCACAAGCCGTAGCCGAGGCGCGCGCCGTCCATATACAGGTACAGCCCCCGGCGGCGGCAGACTTCGGAAATCTCCTGAAGTTCCCTCCGGGAATAAATGGTCCCCAGCTCCGTCGGCTGGGAAATATAAACCATCCGGGGCTGAGGCATATGTTCATGGGCCTCGTCGTCCCAATGGGCGTGCCACGCATCCTCAATCTGCCGGGCCGTCAGCTTCCCGTCCAGGGATGGAATGGCGGAAACCTTGTGGCCGCACGCCTCCACCGCTCCCGACTCATGGACGTTGATATGGCCCGCATCCGCGCACAGCACGCATTGATGGGGGCGCAAGGCCGCCGCAATCACCGTGAAATTGGTCTGGGTTCCTCCAATGAGGAAATGAATGTCCAGGTCCGTTCTGCCGCATAAATTAGCGATCAGCTCCCGGGCCTGGTCGCAATAGGGGTCCTCCCCGTACCCGGCTGTCTGTTCCATATTCGTTTCCGCCAGCCTGCGGAGAATATCCGCATGGGCGCCTTCACTGTAGTCACAGTTGAAAAGAATCATTGCCTTCCTGAAAAACGCGGGGACTGTAGCCCGGGGCGCCTGTCATGTAAAGGAAGATGAAGAATACCTCCGGAACAGGGGCAAGCCACGTCGCGGTTCCGGCGGAGGGCGGCAGGGCGCAAGCGGTTTCACGGCACAGATGCCGGAGGCTCAGCCATCCTCCGCTCCGCCCAGGCCGCTTATTCCGGCAGCTTCACCCTTTTCAGCGTAAACTCCATCTTGGAAATATCCTCGCTGGCTTCCTGAATGCGGGAATTGGTGAAATACAGGTACCCGTCATGAATGCTGAACGTGTCCGGCCACCTGATTCCGTCCCCGGAAGCCAGAACCTTGATCTCCTTGCGGTCCGGAGTGAGATAGACAATGCGGTTCTCTTCCAGGTCCCCCATGTAAAGGTTGCCCCGGTCGTCCATGATCATGCCGTCCGGGGAAGGCGTTTTCATGGAAAAAATCCTGCTTTCATCCACCTTCCGGTCAATCAGTTGGCGGGTGGGTATTCCATACAGGGTTTTACCCGTCAGGGCGTGGAAATACAGGATGCCGTTCTTCCGGTCCAGGGCAATCCCGTCGGCATGGACTTTTCCGTCATGCCTCTTCCCCTCAACGGTGACATGGTCCTGTTCCGCCGTCGTATAGGGGTGATGGTCCAGCATTCGGTAATTCTCTCCGCTCTTCATGTCCAGGACGATCAACCCCGGATCGTTGGAATCCGTAAAATAAATTTTGCCATGCTCACGGTCCACGCGCAGGTCATTAACATAGGAATCCGGGCTGGTGGATTCCGCCAGGGGATACTTCCTGACAAGCTTGTCCGTATTGAGGTCATACACGTACAATGCAGGAACGGCGACAGTCTTGCCGATCATGGGATTCTTCGTATCAATCACATAAAGCCTGTCTCCGTCCGCAACCACGGACTGCACGCACACAAACGCATCTCCGTCTCCGGGCATTCCCTTCTCCCACCGGTTGGTTTTCTCATCCGGATAAGGGGTATAGCTGCCGTCCTTGCGGACCTCCGCCACGGAGCACGGAATCTGCTCCCGCCAGCGGGGAAAATTGACAAAAATCCTGCCCTTGTCCGACACCGTCACTCCGGTCACCTGCGCCCCCTTGAACGAGGCGACGTCCTCAATCTTCGCCTCCGCACGCCCGGCCGGAGCAAACGCGCACATGAGGAATAAAACAACGGAAGCGGAAAAGAAAAAACATTTAACGGGGAACATGGGATTTTAATTTCTCTATTGACTGCAAGACAATACTGAGGCGCTCCGCGTTCATTCCCCGCGGGCGCAGCTTTCCTCGCAGCACCACTCCCGTCATTTGCAAAAAAATGCCCCGTTTTCCCGCACCTGATGCCATTTTGAATGGAAACCGCTATCCTCAAGAAACCAGTAAGGCCGTGCAAGCAGTTAACTTGCACGGCCTTGTTTGGTGCGCCCGAAAGGACTCGAAAGTTTTATGGATTTACTTTGGAAAGAGTCATATTTGAATGTCAGTAAGTTATGATTTTATAAAAACTAGATTTTTAACAAATTTCACAAATTTAATATTAGAAAAGTGTGACTAAAGTGTGATTAGATTCTTCTGCTATCGGTGACTTTAAGGATGGCTTTTACCTTCTTAATAGTACTAAAAGAACACTTTTCCAGTTTGGAAATATCCCTGAAGGACAGACCATCCTGAACACGACGTACAATACCCTTATGCTTGGAGAGAAAATCCTCTATGAGCTGTACAGAGCCTTTAGGACGTCCCAACACTTTTCCCTTTTCTCTGGCAGAAGCCAACCCTGAACGAATCCTTTTGACCGTCATTTCGCGTTCGTTACGGGCTATTTCGGCAAAAGCGGCTAGAAAGATATTTGCCACTCCGTTTCTTTCTCCATTCTCTTGCAAAGTCTCCAAGCCTTGGTTCTGCCAGAAAATAGAAACCTTCAAATCTTCCATCTCTTCCACGAACTTGGAAACTACCGAAAGCCTTCGCGCAATCCGGGAAATTTCAGAAACCACGACTTTTTGAATCTTCCCTTTCCGAGCAAGCTCTTTAACGGTCTCCAAGCCTGCTAGAGAACGTTTCATTCCACTTTCTTGATTTTCTACCACAGCAACAACATTCCAGCCTTTTTCATGACAGAGAGCCTTTAATTCGGAAACTTGTCTGGAGGTATCCTGTTCTTCTGTAGATACGCGACAAAGAATAGCTACCTTGGGGACCTTCTTATTCATGGATAAATGATAAAACAATGTTACTATAAAAACAAGTGTTTTCTTGATAACGCATGAGAATAAAAAATCAGGGCCATGAGACCCTGATAAATTGGATGATTGAAAGCTGAAAATGTGGGAAGGATTTTTTAGTAACACTACTGAAGGTATTGTAGCTCCAAACAGAAGGCGACAACTTCAGCTATGGACCGACGAAGAAGCTTTTCATCTGATGTATTATAGAATTCTTCACACATGCGATAGTAATCCATATATGAAAATCGAGGATTGTCTCTTTTCAACGCCCGTTGTAAAGCTTTTGCACATTTTATTTTTGCCTCCTGAGATGCCCTATTCCAAGCATGACCGTTTTCTTGTGTCCTCAATTTAGTCTCATAACTTCCGCGCCATTCTTGAACATCACCATTTGTGTTCAATTCAGTTTTGTCTCCCCCCTTATCTCCTTCAGCAATAAGGTGAGCCCAAGCGCCAAAAGTAAAGAATATTGTTATCCATAGAACCTCCTTCCCAAAATCGTCACTTTTACATATTCCATAAATCTCTAATATTAATAATATAACACCACAAATGATAGCTACCGTACTACCTAGTAGGGAATAAATACCTATCAAGAGTAAAGCTATAAAAACACCAGCAAATAGGCCTGCCCCCCATACAGAATTATCATCTGCCTTTTTATCATTTTTCATATTCCACAACCCTCCAACAATCTCTTGAGGCATGGCCCATATTTTTATAATCACCCATGTTTGTTTTACTTCCATCAGGATTTATTCGATAAATATTACGAATTACCTTTGTTATATCTGTAGAGAATTGTTCACTATTTCCTATTAATTCAAATCGAACAGTCATATCAAAAAACAAAATTCCAGCTTCACCTTTTCTATAGGAACTAAGTTCTGCTAAACATTCGTACTTGTCATTATGTATCTTTGAAATATTTATTTTTATACTCTTATTCCTTGTAATTGTATCATAAATATCTCTGCTATAATCATCTACATCATATTTGCTTTTATGTATTGGGATAGCTTTTGCTTTACCATTTAGATAATCTTCTAATGACCCATCATATTTCACTAAATCTTTCTTTAACATTTCAGGAAACTCAAAATCTTCGTACATAAAGTTTGTAAGCCTTTCCTCTAAAGTAATTCTTAACTTATCTTCTTCCGATTCATAGAAGAACAAGAAAAACATTCCTACAATCAATGTCATAAAAACTATTATTGCCCCTATGATTTTTTGTTTTATCGAAAATTTGCCAAAATAATTTCTCACTAAATTAATTTTTTCTTTCATAGATTTTATATTCAATATATTCATTTTTATATTTTTTAACTATATAGGTCAACGAGCATTTGATTTTGAAATATTTATTTCATCTTGATTATCAAAAATAATTTCTTCGTCAATAGAATCTTCTCCATCATTTTCATTTGAAATAGATAATTTTCTTGGATGAATATTATCAACAATATCTTTTAAATTATCATTAATAGAAAATATTGTCTGGAATAATACAGAGCCTAAATAAAATAAGAGCGCTATATTTATCCCTATTCCAAAAATTAAAAAGGCTATAGTACCTTCTATATTTCCAACTGCTGTTACAAATGCAATTACCGAGAAAAATAACTGAAGAACTGCAAATATTCTTAGTAGATTAACTACAAACCATTTTGATTTTCTTTGCTCTTCACTGCTACATTCTTCATTATTTATATTATTCATTTTCTAATTTTTAAAGAATAAAAATAACACCTACAATTAATATAAATCCTATTATCACTAATGATATTAGAATCAAATTATAAGTATTATATTTTTCATATTCCTTTTTTTCCGTATTTTTATAAGCTTCTCTGTACGCCATAAAAGCATTCTGACCTGCTTTTCCTGCCTCTTCAAAAGTGGGTCCTTGTCGTGTTAAAATCGCTTTTCTAATAGCATTTTCAGTCATCATATCCACTTTCTCTTTTGCCCTTTGTGATTGATTGATTTTTTCTTCCGATAACCAACATACGCCTGCTGTGAGAATGAGAGCCAATATTAGCAATATCGATTTGCCTAAAGTTTTGTTCATATGCACGTTAATTTTCGCATCTAAAAAACGCCCCTTCTTCCAAAATCAGAAAAAGAGACGTTTAGTCATGCTTTGAAAATTAGAAATCCCAACTAAATCCTGCCTCAATGGCATGCCACGGAGAGCAATTAGAACCCATGCCTATAAGCTCATATCCTATTTGTATTTTCGCATTTTCACTGACATTAAAAACTAATCCAGCATTGAGCGTATACATACTAATACTTTGTTTTACCTCACGATAAGCCGTGCTGGTTTTGGATTTCTCGTCAAGCCATGTCCATGCTATTCCATATTTTGCACCGAAATAGAGGGAAGCACTGTCACAGACAGGAACATGCAGAGTATAGCCCCCTAGCAATGGAACTATTTTTCTACTTGTATCCTGAATACCAAAATCATGACTTCCTTTCATGTACCCAGATGTGATTGAAAGCTGATGAATTACGCTTTCTGTACTGATGTTTTCGTAGAAATCAGCAAGTACCCCTCCCATATCGGGTTCCCAGTCCTGAGAGGCCCAAGCATAAAGCCCTTTGATTCCTACTCCATATGTAGTTTCATTATAGGACTGGCTGTAGGACCGTGATTTCTTCTGAGAACTACCAGCCCAGTAGTATTCCCAAGGATTATCTGAGGCTTGAGAAATAGCGGCAAGAGAAATGGCACTGAGAATGCCTGCAATGAGTATGTTTTTCTTCATAGTATTATGATGGTAAAAATTATTTTGGAGATACATTCTTCAAGAGCTTGTGACGAACCAATTTAACCAATATCAATCGCTCAATCAGGGCAGAAACAGAAATCCGTTCCTCAACGCTCTTCTTGCAAAGCCATTCGTAAGCCTGCGCGGACAAATCCGGCAAAACTATCAAATTGCCCTGTTCTTCTTTCGCTACAATATTCGTCATATGCGCTCCTATGAGCGTATATAGTATATTATATGACAGATTGTCCAGAAGAATTGCAGGATGAAGAGATTATTTTTCGACAAAATCGCTCATAGAGGAGAAAATGACGACATGGAAAAAGCTCCGATTGTGTCTCTTGAGCAGTTAAGAAAATGGATGAAAGAAAACGCCGTTTCGCGGAGCGCGTTGGCAAAAGCTCTTGATATACAAAGGTCAACTGTTGATAACTGGTTCTCTAGCAAGCGCAATTCCATACCTACCCATTTCCATGCTATTTTGCACCGCATTATGGCGGGAGAACGGCTTTCCCCCACTGAGATGAAATCTCAATTGGTGGTTCCTCTGAGTAGCCATGTTCTCAATCTGGCAATGAAAGAGGCCGTTAGGGCCAATATGAAAATAGAAGATTGGATTGCCCAGACTATCGAAGAAAATGCTTCTCAAGAGGCCCGTGGCAATGTGGAACGAGGCGAATAATAGTCCACATAGTCTTCCAAATCGCGATTCCAAAAATATGGTGGGGTCTTCTGAAGGGATTGGTTTTCGTAAGGAGCGGATTTTTTCAATTCCTGAAAAATTTTAGAGAAAGAAATATCGCGCTTACGCTCCATCTGCTTTTCATACTTGCAAAGCCACACCATAAAAGGCTTACCGTACCTCCGAAAATTTTCTTCGATTTTCAAAGGCTTGGCAAAGTAGTGCAATTCCTGAAGGATTTGTTCCTTGACCTTCAATCTCTTCATATTCACTTGCGGCTCATAATCCAAGCCCATCACTTCTTGCCACATCAAAGATAGGACATTCCTACAGATATAGTTTTTTCCTAACATGCAGGGTTTCAGGCATAAAAGGATATGGAAATGCGGATGAGCTTCTTCTGGGCCACTATAATCTACTTCCAGCTTCCTAACGTACCCTTGCACGTATCCTTGGAAACGCTTTTTAGAACAATCTGTTTTTGACGGATTGATTTCAGGATTTTGTAGAGATTGAAAGGTCTTTCTCGTTAAGAGTTTTTCGAATCCCTTACTCATTTTCTCTACTTCTCCTTTGACATCCTCTATAGGACAATTCTTGACTGTCAAGGCAAGCGAAAAAAACACATTCTTTTTATTCTCTTCATAGAATTTATTTATATTTTTATTGAATATGGCCATCCATTTTTGAGAATTCTTTTTAGAACAATAAGGGCAAATTCTTGATTTACAGACTATTGTTGTATAGGAAATATGGCTCAAACAATGATTGTATTTATCAGCAATAAATTTATAACCTATTGATTTACAAGTACATTTCATTTCTTCGAGAAGTTTTTTATATTTTACATATTCTTTTTTCTGTAAAGAATTCATTTCTCCCTGTGATACTTTTTCTAAACTATAATTTTTCTTCTTCATATTCTTTTTATATGATGCCATCTATCCTTTATGATATCTGATTAAATGTGTTTTTAATTTATTCTTAATTATTTATAAATAGAAAAAGAATATTATTTCCATTTCTATTAATTCTTATATATCAAGATAATGATATATTTATTGCAAAAGACACCCCACTCTTGTTTTCAAAATGCAGGAATCTCTGTCTTTTTGAAAATGGGGGAGCCAGAAAAAAGCTACAAATCCATCATCTTATTTCAACATACTTCTCGCATTTTTGTCATCTTCAGAAATGCTTTTAAGTATTATAGATGATTTTACTCAAAATAATCATCTTTTTGTATTCTGAACCATTCGAATCCCACCGCTCTAAAATCTCGTTCTGGGGCGTAGCTGGTGTTTTATCGTCCGGTTTGCGCTCTTCATATTACCCGACGAGGAAAGTACAATTTTTCTTAGTCTTCACCGTAGAAATCCTCCCAGACATCCTCTTCGGATAAATTTTCAGCATAACGCAACGGTTCAATACCACCTGTGTCACGAATACATTTTTCGACCTCTTTTTTAGACTGTTCTCTCCATTCTTTTTCCTGTTCTTCCCTTGCTAGCCGTTCTTTTTCGGCGCGTTCTTTTTCAAGTTCGATTTGTAATGCTTCAACCTCTGAATAGGGGGTTAGATTCCAAAACTCCATGGCTTCTTCATAGGTTAATGGAGTTACATAATGCTGCCTTTGCATTGCTACCGAATTTCCCATTTGGTCTGCAACAAATTGATAATCATTATGTTTAGCAACAAGATATGTCGCACATGAATGACGCAAACCATTTTTTGCGACTCGAACAACACCCTTCAAAGCATTTCGGAATTGCTCCGAAAAAGCATCCTGCTTTCTTTGCTTATTCTTAGCCTTAGTCTTAAAAACTTCTCCAATTCTTTCTTCTTCGGGTACAATTTCCAACCATTTGAGCAAAGTTTCATTCATTAAAACTTGGCGAGGGTCAGTTTTTGACTCCGTAATTACAAAAGTCTTTTTTTCTACTTTAGAAGCCATGGCCTTATTTAAAACTGACCAATCCAATACAATAGCTTCGCTTTGTCGTAAACCTGCAAAAATACTCAATACGACACTTGGATAACACGGATGCATCGGCTTATTCTCATACTTCTTCGGCCTGAAAACATCGAGTATCTTTTCCACATTTGAAACAGAATAGAATTCTTTAGGAGGATTTTCCTTCAATAGATTTTCTAATTTCTCTATTGTATTAAGTCTACAAAACGTGAATAGCTTCTTTATCGTACTGAGATATTCATTTCTTGCTTTGCAACTTAGCAGCTTACCCGTTTTTTCATCAGTTAATCCATTCTTCCAATCCTCAACTTCTTCTTCTGACAAGGAAGACATTTTGTGACCTTCGAAACTTTTTGCGAACCTTTGAACTCGATTAACAAATGCCTTCTGATACTGCTTTGACCCTGAGCCTACCTCTCTTTGAACTGACCACCATTTAACAAACTGTTCAACGGCTTCTTCTGCAAACAAATTTGCTCTTATCTTCTCTTTCTTAGAGCTAAACTCTCTGACGGTTTCACTCAATGATGTGTCAGGATTTTTCTTTTTGAAATGGTCAATAGCCGATGCCTCATCCTTACTTAACGGCTTTACATGAGCCAATCCTGAAGCCTCTATACTTTCGACACGAGTTTCTGCAAGCTTTACCGCCTTTTCAAGAGATTTAGCGTATTGAGATTTTTTTTGTCTCTTTCCATCTGCCGACATGACAGGATACCATATCTTATACGGAGCCGATTTTTTTGCCGTCAACGTAATCAGAACGTCGTTACTAAATTCCTGAACTACTTTTTTATGATACCCCTTTTTACTCACCCTTTTATTCTACCAGAATAATTCCAAAAATCAATTCCGCGAAGTGTGACTAAAGTGTGACTACAAACAAGAAGCCTCTGTAAGCTATTAACTTACAGAGGCTATTTGGTGCGCCCGAAAGGACTCGAACCTTCACGGGGGAACCCCCACTAGAACCTGAATCTAGCGCGTCTACCAATTCCGCCACGAGCGCACATGGTTTGGTAAGAACGGGGGTTATTATGCACAGCGGCGGCGGATTGGCAACTATTTTCCTGCACATGAAAGAAAATATTTTCCAGGACCTCTTTCCTCCCGGCAACCGGGACGGCATGGAAACGATATAAGGGCTTCTCAAATCCTTCCGTATGCAGTAGTCTCCCCTCAGCATCAGAGGCACCACCATTGCAGGCTTGTGAATGAGACGAGGGAAAAACCGCTATTGAACCGTTTTGAGGTCATGGAAATGGGGTTCGGCCTGTGTACGCTGGCCGCCCTGATGTGGCTGCTGTGGTGGAACGGCTTCGGCGAGATTCATGAGGACCAGCTTTCCCTGCGTTATTTCCGGGAAATCCTGTCCCTGCTGGTGCTCGGCCAGCTTACCGGAGTTCTCGGCATCCTGCGGGAGAAGTGGCTTGCCAGGTCCATCCGGAACCCGCGGTGGATGGAGCTGGGGCTGGGCCTCCTTATCCTGGTCATGCTGGCCGGGAATTTTTTCAATTCCACCTTTATTTCCAGAATAGAACTTCAGAATATTTTCCGCGCCCTCTGCCTCTGCTACGGAGCGGCTCCCCTGCTAAACCTGAAGGAGTATTTTTTCCGCCTGGCCCGCCGGAACCGGGGGTTCCACCTGCCGCGCATCCGCCCGGCCCTGCTTTTCCTGCTCACGCTGATTGCCTTCATTACGCTGGGGGGAACCCTCCTCATGTCGCCCGGCGCTACCAAGGACGGCATCATTCTTTCCCCTACGGACGCCTATTTCATCAGCACCAGCGCCGTCTGCGTCACGGGGCTCGTGCCCCTGAACGTCCATGAGCATTTCACCAATTACGGGCAGACCATTTTGCTGGTGCTTTTCCAGGTAGGCGCTTTCGGCATCATGACGTTCACTTATTTCGTCTCCCTGATGGTGGGCCAGGGCCTGAGCCTGCGTTCCAAGGTGACCATCAGCAACCTGCTGGATGAAGAGGGCATCGCCCAGGTGGACCGGTTCATCAAGAACATCATTGCCGTCACGTTCGGGGTGGAGGCGCTGGGAGCCATAGCCCTTTATTTTTCCTGGAGGAACGTACCGGGGCTGGAGGGGGACACGCTCTGGTGGTACGCCGTGTTCCATTCCGTTTCCGGCTTCTGCAACGCAGGGTTCAGCCTGTTTGCGGACAACCTGGCTACGCCGGATGTGGCCTACAATATGGGCGGCCAGATTACCATCATGGTGATGGTGCTCTGCGGCAGCCTGGGGTTTGCGATGTACCTGGAGATCGTCCGCCGCGCCAGGGTGGCCCTGGGCTGGGACAGCCGGAACACTATCAGCCGCCACTGGTCCACGTACAGCTGGCTGGTCGTGCGCATGACCGCCGCGCTGGTGCTGGGCGGCGGATTGATCCTGTTCCTGATCAAGGCGATTGACGGCAGCCTGTTCACTTCTGCCGATCCCTGGTACTGGATTCTGTGGGAAAGCCTGTTCAACGCCACGGCGCGCACCGCCGGGTTCAATATTTCAGACATGGCGCTCAACAGCGTCCCGTACGCCCTGTTCCTGGGGGCGCTCATGTTCATCGGCGGCAATCCCGGTTCCACGACGGGGGGCGTCCATACCACCGCGTTCGCCGTTTCCTGCGGGGAGGTGGCGCGCATCTTGCAGGGCAAGCAGGACGTGGTGATGCACAAGCGCCGGATTGCCCGCAGCGTGGTGGAGCGCGCCGTCATCACCGTTATCCTGGCCGGGGCCTGGGTAGGCATGATGACCACGGTCATGTGTTTTGCGGAACCGGAACTGAGCCTGGAACGCCTGTTTTTCGAGGTAGTCAGCTCCTTCGCCACGGTAGGTTTTTCCTGGAACGTCACGCCGGAACTCAGCGATGCAGGCAAATGGATTATCGTGTTTAACATGATCGTGGGCCGCGTGGGCATGGTGGCATTCGTGCTGGCGTTCATGAAACAGCCCAGCAAGTCTCCGCTGCGGTATCCGGAAACCAGGCTTCCCCTCAGCTGACCCGCGGTTTTTCTCCGTTTTTCATGACATGCATGGAGACAAACGCATTTCTTTCTTGCATGAAAACGGTTTGAGTCAAGAATGCCGGACCTTTAGCGCCTGCTCCCGGCAGATCATGCCCGCGGGACGCCCTTGTTATGAATAATCCCTCCTTTATTTCCTATCAAAAGATATGGCTCATGTCGTATCCCCTCATGATCAGCCTGATCATTGAGCACATGATCGGCCTGACGGACGCCATTTTCCTGGGCCGCGTGGGGGATGTGGCGCTGGGAGCGTGCGCCCTGGGCGGCGTGTATTACATGGCCATGTTCATGCTGGCTTTCGGCTTCGGATTCGGGGCGCAGATCATCATTGCGCGCCGCAACGGGGAACGCCGTTACAACCGCATTGGACCCACCATGATCCAGGGTTGTTATTTCATGCTGGCCCTGGCGGTGGTTCTGTTCACCGCCTCCCAATATTTTTCGCCCATCATCCTGCGGGATATCATCGAGTCCCCGCAGGTTTACGACGCCACGGCGGATTACCTGCACTGGCGCACCTACGGCATCTTTTTCTCCTTCCTCTGCGTGATGTTCCGCGCCTATTACGTGGGGATTACCCAAACGAAGATTCTGACGATTAACTCCGTCGTGATGCTCCTGAGCAACGTGGTGCTGAATTACTGCCTCATTTTCGGGAAAGGCGGCTTTCCCGTCATGGGCATCGCCGGGGCGGCCATTGCCTCCAGCGTGTCGGAGGCCGTTTCCCTCCTCTTTTTCATCATTTACACGGGCACGACGGCAGACAAGCGGAAGTACGGCTTCCGCCGGGCGTTCACGTTCCGTCCCCATCTGCTGAAAGGCATGCTGTCCATTTCCGGCTGGACCATGGTGCAATCCTTCATTTCCGTCTCCATCTGGTTCATCTTTTTCCTGGCGATTGAACATCTGGGGGAACGCCCCCTGGCCGTGACCAACATCGTGCGCAATATTTCCGCGCTGCTCATCATGGTGATCAGCGCCTTCGCCACCACGGCGGGGGCCCTCATCAGCAACCAGATCGGCGCGGGGGAACAGCGCTATCTGTTCAGAACCTGCGGGATGACGCTTAACCTGACGTATGCCATCCTGGTTCCGCTGCTTGTCATCCTGTGCCTGTTCCCGGAACCCGTTCTCAGAGTTTTCACGGATAATCCGTCCCTGATTGCCGCCAGCATTAATTCCGTTTATGTGATGTCCACCTCCACCCTGATCATGGCTCCGGCATTCATCCTGTTTAATGCCGTATCCGGCACGGGCAACACGAAGGCGGGCTTCATCATGGAGATGATTTCCCTGACTGTTTACACCGCCGCCGTTTATTACATCGTCATCAGGCTCAAGCCTGACGTGGCTCTCTGCTGGTTCTCCGAACACGTTTACGGCATTGCCCTGATAGCACTGGCGTGGTGGTACCTGAAGAGCGGAAAATGGCGCGGCAAGAAGGTATAAACAGGAATACGGCAAAAACGCAACCCTTCCCTGCTTTTTTCCACCGTAAAAGGCGGCGGCATCCATCCATGCCCATGACGTTCCTTGATGAGAGCGGCATGGATGGAGGAGTGTCCATTCCGCCCCAGTCAAGCCAACCGGGTTCAACCCGTTTCCCTCATCCATGTCCCGGATAAAAAAGTCCGGCCATTCACAGACGCCGGAAGAATAGATCGATTCGCTCCCATTCAGGAAGAACCTTTAAGCGTGAAACAGGGGTTTTCCATTCTGCAAATCAGGGGAAAACGACGCCAGCGCATTTCCGGAACGGCCTTTCCTAGGAGAGCACCGCCACCTTTCAGAGGTCTTTCCCAAGGGCATAAAAAAGCCCCGCGGCACAAGCCGCAGGGCAAAAACGGAACAGGCCGGGATTATTCTTCGCCGGAATCCTCTTCGGAATCACGGTCTTCCTCCGGAGAGGAAGCTTTTTCCTGCTGCTGGGGGGCGGCCTTCTGGGCGTGCTTGCGGCGGGATTCTTCCATCATGAAGAATTCCGCGCAGCGGAAGGCGCGGCGCGCGGCTTCACGCGCCGTCTGGTCGTCCATCAGGGCAAGCCCTTCTTCAGACACTTCCGCCAGGAACATTTTCCAGGCGCGGGAGGCCACTTTCTTGCCATCCAGCTGCTTGAAGGAAGCGGAGTCCTGCATGGGCTGGCGGTCTTCTGAGCCGTTGCCCTTTTTATTGCGGCGGCGGCGCTTGCGCTTGTTGAAGGAACCTTCAGAAGCTCCGCCCACGGTTTCCGGCTGGGCAAAGGAGTCTCCGCCATGCTGTTCATGGCGTTCCTGCTGTTCCGGGTTGCGGTTGGGGCGGAAGGATTCGCGCTTGACCTTGACCGGAGCGGCAGCCTGAGGCCTTTGGGAAGCCTCGGGAGCGGTATTTTTTTCAACGGGAGCGGCGGGAGCCGGAGTCACGGAAGGAGCCGGCGCTTCAGCGGCGGAGGCCTTCTTGTCAGCCGCCTTTTTGGCGGGTTTCACGGTTTTTGCCTTGGCCGCGGTTTTCGGGGCGGACTTGACCGTTTTGATTTTGGGCGCTTCTACGGAAGCGGCGTCAGCAGCGGGCTTCTTTTCAGCCGCGGCGGCCTTCTTGGTCGTAGAGGCCGTCTTTTTGGCAGCCGTTTTGCGGGCAGCCGTTTTTTTGGCTGCGGACGCTTCCGGAGCACCTGTTTCTAATGGTTTTTTTGCCATAAAATTTCAAGTGAAAGAAAGGATTATGAATCAATTCCGGAGATTGTCGAGATTTATCACGGAGCCTCATCCGGAAGGGCCGGCAAATCTTTCAAAAGCGCCTTGTACTTTCCCGAATCAAAGGGGCGGCCGCCCACCACCATCTCATTAATGGTGATGGCAAGGGCCTGCGCCATCAGTTCCAGGGCTTCCTGCTCTTCCAGTTTTTCCCGGCCCGTCAGGCGCTCCAGGCAGGCCTTGACATAGGCAGTGTCCGGCGCTTCCAGCTGCTCCCGCACGGCAGGCACCAGCGTTTCAATCATTTCATCCGGTATTTCCATAAGATTTTCCTTCTGCTGTTTGGATTACCCTAACGAAGTTCAGGAGAATTTTCCCCTGTCCGCCCCTGAATTGCGCTGCCAGGATGCCGGCTCCGTAAAGGTAATATTAATTTTTCAATAATTTGATTCCAATGATCAATCCTCGATTTTTGCCTTTAATTCTTCTTTCAATTCAGAGGGAATGTCATTCCAGTGCAAGTTCAGCAACGCCCCTTCCAGAGAATACAGGTAATAACATACAGGCACCGTCTTGTCAGGATAGTTACCGCATATTTTTTTAAATGCCTCAACGGAAGTCATTTTCTCAAGATCAGCCAAGGTGAACACACCGATTTCATTAAGGCATTTTTTTATAGCCGCCCCGATGTTTTTTGCCTGCCTTAAATCGCTTGTTATCTTGAATTTCATTTTCATTGCGGCTTATTTACCGTCATCTCACTTTCGATTCCCTCCCGGTTTTTTTATCGCAACATGGCTGATGTTCCGGGTTGCTGCTCCGTTCCATTTCCACAGGGATGCCTGCTGTTTTCCCTACATGGCGCCCATGCGGCTGCGGATGACGGATTGCAGCTCCGTTTCAAATTCCCTCAGGTCATCCGCCGTGGGTTCTCCGAGCGTGGCGTCCCAGTTGATGCGGCCCGTTCGGTCGATGTCCCACACGCCCTGGGCTCCGCTCCTGAACAGAATCTTGCCGGCCATCAGGGCATGGGGAGGCGTTATCTCATCCACGGTTACCTGGGTTTTACCCAGCAGAGAGGCGGGGGGAGCCGTCGCTCCGGAAAGCTCCGCCGGCTGCTCGGCCTGGGGTTCCGGTTCCGGCTGCCTGATTTGAATATCCAGGTCCTGAAGCAGGAACCTGGTATCCATGAATGTCAGCTTGATGCCCAGGTCTTCATGCAGCCTCTTCTGGATGGCGTTTAAATCCAGCCCTTCTTCCGCCCAGTCCCGGATGGACCGGACCTGCTCCGGAGATAATTGATCAGGGTTAATCATGATATGTATTTGAGTTAGAATGATGCGTTTTTGTTCGCGGCCAGCCATGCATTCCAGCACGGAATGAACGCGGGGGAGAAGTCCTGCGGGCGGCGCTCCACCCATGCCTGGATTTGTTCCGGCGTAAACCACTGCACGCTATCCACTTCCGCCGCGGGAAAACGAACTTTCCCGGAGTACCGCCCTTCATAGAGCGCGATGAATTCCCAGCCGTTGTTTTCACCTGCGTCAAAGTCCGCAATTTTCCGCAGCTCGCAGCCGGAGATGCCCAGTTCCTCCTTCAGCTCCCGCGCCGCGGCCTCCCCATAGCTTTCCCCGGCATCCAGATGCCCGGCAGCGGAGGAATCCCACTTGCCCGGCTGCCTGTCCTTCCACAGCGATCTTTTCTGGAGGAGCACAGCCCCATGCTTGTTGACCAGGAACATGTGCACGGCGCGGTGGAGAAGGTTCCCTTCATGGATTTCCCGGCGCGTGCCCTGCCCCGTCATCTGGTTGAGTTCGTCCACCACGTCAAACAATTCGTCCCCGCTCTGCGCCACGTCCTTGAGGGGGTTGGCGTCGTAAGCCCGCGCCAGCTCCACCCACTGGGCCAAATTCAGTTCCTCGGCCCTGGCGGAAGGGGAAAGTCCCAGGGAGGCGGCTACTTCCTCCCACGGAGGGGAGGCCGGAAGCTGTTTTTTCAACTGCTTGCGCCTCTGGGAGAAAGCCTTGCGCATCAGCTCGTCCATCAGCCGGTCGTCATACGGGGGCAGGTCGCGGACGGGGCGCGGCGTGAGCAGCATCACGGTGGAATCAATCCGGGGCCGGGGATGGAACGCTTCCGGGGGAATAGTTTTCAGGGCGCGGGGAATCCAGTTTTTCTGGATGCGCAGGGACAACAGCCCGAAGGCGTCGTCATCCGGAGTCGCCAGAATGCGGTCGATGAATTCCTTCTGGAGCATCACCACGGCCCGTTCCACGGCGCTGGGCCTGGACAGGAAGTTCTGGAGAATGGCGCCTCCCGCGGAATAGGGAAGGTTGCCCAGGAACTTGACGGGAGCTTCCGCAAACAATCCCCGCGGGTCCCAGGACGCGCCGTCCGCATGGTGAACCTCCACATGGGGATCTCCGGCCCAGCGCTCTTTCTGGTATTCCGCCAGGCGGGAGTCGAATTCCACCAGAATCAATTTGCGGCAAAGAGGGGCGGCGTGCTCCGTCAGGGCTCCGGTTCCGGGCCCTACTTCCACCACGCAGTCCTGTGGCTGAATTTCAAGCTGGCCCACAATCCAGCGCGCCACATTTTCATCCGTCAGGAAGTTCTGTCCCAGGGATTTGCTGGGGCGCACTTCGTGATCTTCCAGAACATTCCTGATCTCGGACGGTTTCATAATAAGGGGATGTTCTCAAAAATGCACATCAGGAGCCAGTAAAAAGCGGGGCAGTTTCCGGCATGAAAACGGAGGCGGCCCGCACGCCGCCAGAGGAAAGCGCCCGGACCATGCAAAGGAGCCTTGCCCCTTGCGCACCGGAACGGGAGCGTTGCCGCCCCATGCGTCCGGCATCCTGCGCATGGGCGGCGGCAGACGTATCACAAATTGACAAAAAGGGGAAAACATGTCACTTTTACAGGTGTCCGGAACAGTGACGCAGCCTGCCGCGAACCGGAAGTTTCCGCAGGTTCCGGCGCGTACGGACACCCTTGCCGGAGAAAAGGTTGAACCGGCCCAACAGCAATTTGATAAGATCATGAAAGTACTTGTAACCGGCGGCGCCGGATATATTGGTTCCCACACGGTGCGCCAGCTCGTCAAAATCGGCGCTGACGTGACTGTGCTGGACAACATGGTGTACGGCCACATCGGAGCCCTCGTGGACCCGGAGGTGAAACTGGTCAAGGGCGACCTGGGAGACGCCTCCGTCGTGTATCCCCTCCTGATGAAGGGCGGCTTTGACGCCGTGATTCACTTTGCCGCCTTCATCAACGTGGGCGAGTCCGTCCAGGATCCCCTCAAGTACTACATGAACAACATCGCCCGTCCCCTCGTCCTCCTGGGAGCCATGCAGGCCGCCGGCGTCAAGCGCTTCGTCTTCTCCTCCACCTGCGCCACGTACGGCGTCCCCACCCAGATTCCAATCCCGGAAACGGAAAAGCAGGATCCAATCAATCCTTACGGCAGCTCCAAGTACATGCTGGAAAAGGTCTGCAAGGATTGCGACCGCGCCTGGGGCCTCAAGAGCGTTTTCCTGCGCTATTTCAATGCCTCCGGCTGCAGCGAGGACGGCCTGATCGGTGAAGACCACGACCCGGAAACCCACCTCATCCCCAACATCCTGCTCACGCTGACCGGGGAAAAGGAATACATCGAAGTCTTCGGCACGGATTACGATACGCCGGACGGCACCTGCATCCGCGACTACATCCACGTCAACGACCTGGCGGACGCCCACCTGAGAGCGGTGGACTACCTGATGAAGGGCGGCTCCACGGAATGCTTCAATCTGGGAACCGGCCTGGGGCTTTCCGTCCGGGAAATCCTGGAAACGGCTGAAAAAGTCACCGGCAGGAAAATCCCCGTCCGCTACGGCCCGCGCCGCGAAGGCGACCCGCCCCGCCTGATTGCCAATCCCAAGAAGGCCAGGGAAATCCTCGGCTGGGAAGCCCGGTGCAAGGACGCCGGAGCCATCGTGGAAACAGCCTGGAAGTGGATGACCGGTCCGCGCCACGGCCACTATTGATTCCCTTTCCTGCCTTAAAGGATCATTCCCTTTTCCGCCCTGCCATGCAGCCCATGGCAGGGCTTTTTTCGCAAAACGAACGGCATCCGGGGCATCAGGCTTTTTCCATGGTCAGCCTGTGCAGGGAAAACACGCGCCTGAACATGCGGGACATTCCTTCCGTATTCCCCAGCCTTCTTCATCCGCACCCGGGACAGCCCATGCTCCGGCCCGCAAACAAAACCAGGAAACGCTCCTCCCCAGCCCGGACGACTGCCATAAAACTCGTAAACCGCTCACCATAAAACACCGTTTTATTCATATCTGGTCATCATGCAGACCAGAGGAATATTAACATCTTTGCACTCGCCCCAACCGGAAAAAACGTTATATTATTCTCAGGAACCTCCCTTACTGCATGAGCCTGCACATTGAAAGTACTGAAGACGCCCTTGCGGAATTGAAGAAACAGCGCGTCAAGACGCTGACCGCCGCCA
>NZ_JABFCI010000157.1:0-220 GCF_017566105.1 Akkermansia sp. GGCC_0220 | reverse complement strand
TATAAGATCTATAAGTCTCTCCATCCTAAGTCTTCCTCCTGGACATAATCCACCCTTTATAGTTTTATGGGCCATTCCACAACCCCACTCTACTCTCGGTATAACCAAATCACCACTTCCATGGTAATTTACATTTGAAACTACTCCACCCGGCTTAAGCATTTTTATTGCCTGTCCTAGTGTATCAGTTCCACCACCAGCCATTATAACACGATCAACA
>NZ_JABFCI010000156.1:0-221 GCF_017566105.1 Akkermansia sp. GGCC_0220 | reverse complement strand
AAAATCAAGCTCTAAATAGACAGAGCGGAAATTCACTTAGAATATCAAGTGGATATAAAGTAATAACTGCTAAAGATAATCCTACAGCTCTTTTACAAAGTGAAAATATAAGAATGCAAAATTCAGGACTTCAAGATGCATTAAGAAATGTTCAAGATGGCGTAAGTATGCTTCAGACTGCAGAAGGTGGCCTTCAGGAAATAACAAGTATGGCTCAGAGA
>NZ_JABFCI010000155.1:0-221 GCF_017566105.1 Akkermansia sp. GGCC_0220 | reverse complement strand
AAAGAATTGGGCTAACTTTCTTCCGAAGTAAATACATCCACAACAGTGTCAGACCCAACGCTAAGAGTCCTGCACAAAACTGATCTAGGATATTTTGCAAGGTCGTTACTGTCGTTTTACCACTCACGGTCGTCTTCGAAACAACTAATGGTACATTAATGGTTGTCCATTTTGTGACTAAAACACCCATGATAAAGAGGCCAAGTACCGTCGCGCCTTCG
>NZ_JABFCI010000154.1:0-221 GCF_017566105.1 Akkermansia sp. GGCC_0220 | reverse complement strand
CATAAAAAAGTCTATTTTTATTATGTCTACAAGTTTGATTAAATCCACGTACTTGATATTGAATACAAAATCATCCAGTGCAAGTACAAATCCATTTTCTTTTAATGATTTACATGAGTCTATAATCTTGTCTGTAGGTTCAATATTTTCCAAAATTTCTATTATAATATTTTCAGGAGAAATAAAAGAACATATATTGGATTCCAATATATTGCCGGTAA
>NZ_JABFCI010000153.1:0-221 GCF_017566105.1 Akkermansia sp. GGCC_0220 | reverse complement strand
CGGATACGGTTTTCAGCTCCTTTCCGTCACGGTCCACATATGGAATCTCCACGCCTCTGGCATCCACCATGGTGGCCGCGTACCAGGTATTGTGGTTATTGCCGGTTCCGTATGCAGGGAAGCTTCTTCCTGCGCCCGAAAATTCCGCGCGCACCGATTTCTCCATCATGGTAAATTCCACTCCGGCCCGCCATCCCATGGCGTGGCCGCTTCCAATGCTC
>NZ_JABFCI010000152.1:0-221 GCF_017566105.1 Akkermansia sp. GGCC_0220 | reverse complement strand
TAATTATTTTACTTGTGCTTATTATAATGATGATTTCAAATTATAAAGCTGCACTTTTTTCAGTAAATATATTTTTTCAGATTATTTATGCAATTATGACTGTATTGAAGCTTTTAATAGTAATAAAAGGTGCGCATAGAGATGCTCAGTTAAGATTTACTCAGGAAGAGATGGATGAAATTGATGAAAATAAGCTTCCTATATATACTATACTTGTTCCA
>NZ_JABFCI010000151.1:0-221 GCF_017566105.1 Akkermansia sp. GGCC_0220 | reverse complement strand
CCTTACAGGGATATCGATGTTGTTGACCGCATCGGCAGCGGAGATGCCTTTATCTCCGGCGCCCTGTACGGACTTTTGGCCCACGACTTTGACTGCCAAAGGGCAATGGAATACGGCGATGCCACAAGCGCAGTGAAAAATACCATTCCCGGGGATCTGCCCTCCTCTGATCTTACAGAGATTAACCGGATCATCTCTGCCCACAAACAGACAGGAAGACA
>NZ_JABFCI010000150.1:0-222 GCF_017566105.1 Akkermansia sp. GGCC_0220 | reverse complement strand
TAGAATGAAAAGCGGGAAAAAACTTTTGGAGATTCTTGGAAAGGATCTGTTGACGATACAGGATATTAAAAGCCACATGGAAGAAATCAAGATCTATATGCGCGGGCATAACCTCTATGATATTTTCTATGGAAAATATAAAGGAAATGAAGAAGAGATCCTGAAAAGGTATATTGATCTGGCGCCAAGAGAAGATTTCAAGGATATACTGGACTCCATCGA
>NZ_JABFCI010000149.1:0-222 GCF_017566105.1 Akkermansia sp. GGCC_0220 | reverse complement strand
AATGATCTTAGAACTTCCTTAACATTCGATTTTATGTTTGCCCATTCAGTTATGTGCTTTTCTTCACATTCTTTAAGCACACCACGAACAAGTTCCTTTGCCTCTTCCATAAGATCTTCTGATTCCCTTACGTATACAAAACCTCTTGAAATTATATCAGGTCCTGCAATAACGCTTGCACTTTCCTTTTCAATTGTAACAACTACAGTAAGTATTCCATCT
>NZ_JABFCI010000148.1:0-222 GCF_017566105.1 Akkermansia sp. GGCC_0220 | reverse complement strand
AGGAAAACATAGAAACACTCTGGCGAAGATATTCAGTATCGGAGGAACGGTACTTTTGATCCTGGTTATCGTACTATGCATCCCGATTACAGTCCCCAGGCTGTTTGGCTATGATATATATACGGTCATCAGTGGAAGCATGGAGCCGGCGATCCCCACAGGAAGCCTGATCTATACGAAAGAGATTCCTCCAAAAGAGGTAAAGAAGGAGGATGTCATTGC
>NZ_JABFCI010000014.1:0-85006 GCF_017566105.1 Akkermansia sp. GGCC_0220 | reverse complement strand
GCGTCCTTCTGGGCCGTGCCCAGCGCGTTGACCGTGCTGCCCGCTACGGCGGCCATCACCCGCTTCGCTTCCGAGGGGTTGGAAGACGTCAGGGCGCCCACGGCGTCATCCACCTTCTTGAGGATGGAGTCTGCGGCCAGGTCCCCGGGCAGGTTCCAGAGAAGTTCCGCACCGGCCTTGGAGTTGACCGTATCCGCAATACGGGCATACTTGTTGTCCTTGGAAGCCGTAGCCACCAGAACGAGGTTGCCGTTTTCCATCACCAGGTACGCATTATTTTCAAACTTCTTGAAAGCGGAGGAGGAGGGATCCAGCAGGATAGCCAGCCGGTCGCTTCCGCCCAGGTCAATGGTGCCGTCCGCATGCATGAGCGTGTAGCTGCCGTCCGCGCCCAGCGTCAATTCATTCCTGCCGGTGGAGCTGAGGGTGATTTCCGCTCCCTGGCTGATGCTGATGTTTCCGGTCACGCTGATGATGGGGCCCGCGTAGTCCGTGTTGAAGGTGAAGTTCGTGCTGGAACCTTCACCCAGCGTCATGCTGCTGAGGGTAAGGGCCGTATTGGCTCTCGGGTCTTCCACCGTGCCGCCCATCTTGATATTGAGGCGTCCGGTGTTGTTGATCGCCCAGTTGCTGCCCGCGGCGGTGATGACGTTGTCAAGGGTCTGTCCCGCATTGCCGGAGATGTTGAGCTGCCCGCGGCCTTCCAGCGTGCCGCTGAAGACGGAACCGCTGCCCGAATTGCCGGTATTGACGGCCAGAGCGCCGCCATTGCTCTTCAAGGTTCCCTGGCCGCTGATTCCGGCAACGGTGTTGCCGGTGGTTGAGCCAAGGTCAAGCGTTCCCGTGGAATCGCCGTTCTTTACCAGGTCCAGCAGTACGCCGCCCTGGAGGGAAGCCGTTCCGGAAAGGGCCAGCGTATCATGAAGGGCAAGCGTGCCGCTGCCCTGGATGGTGCTGGCGGAAAGGCTGCTGGCATCGTTAATGGTGAGGGTGGCTCCGCTGCCGATGTTCAGGTCCGCGCCTTCGCCGCTGTCCGTCAGGTCTCCCATGACGGTATTACGGTTGACATCCAGAACCACGCCTTCCGCCGTGCCTGCCAGCACCACATGGTTGAAGTTGCTGCCATCACCGTTCAGGGTGAGCGTGCCGCCTTCCATGCGGAGGGTGTCCGTCACAAAGGAGCCGTTGACCGTGAGCTTGCCCGTGTTCTGCTTGATGAAGGTGACCCCGTTTTCCCCAACGATGCTGCCGCCCATGATGGAGTCCGCCCCGGCATAATCATCCGGTGCGGGCAATCCCGTTTCCAGGCGTTCGTTGTTGAGGATGACCACGGCGTTGCCTCCGTCCGCATTGGTGTTTTCCACCTTCAGCGTGCTTCCCGTTGCGCCCAGCAGGTTGTTGATGACCGCGCCGTCGCCGTCGGTATCGCCGGGGGCTCCCGCCAACTGGACGGTAAGCGTCTTGCCCTGGGCGATCACCACGCCGGCGTACATGCCCAGCGTTCCGTAGTTCGTGACCGTATCGGGATCAGAGGAGGCGGTGCCGTCCACCATGTAAAGGCCGCTGACCTGTCCGCTGAGGACCAGGCTGCCGCCGTCGGTGCCCGTCACGCGGATGCCGTAGTTGGAAAGGATTTTGCTGAACTGGATGTCGCCCAGATTGGCGCATTCCAGCGTTCCGGTCGTCAGCGTCAGCCAGCTTTCCACCCCGGCGTCCTTGTGGGCGACGAGGGTGTTCACAATGGCGTCAATATCCAGATTGACCGTGGCGGAATCATTGATGACGAGCTTGCCAGCCCCCTGGTCAATGATGGCCGTGCCGGCCGCTCCCTGGTTGACGTTGTCCGCACCCAGGGTAAGGTTCAGCGTTTCCGTAGCTCCCGCACCCACCGTAATGTCTCCGGAGACGTTGGTGAGCTTGCCTCCGGCAGCCAGGGTGATGCCTTTCAGCATGTCGCCATTGGTGCCGCCCAGATTGATGCTGACGGCGGAGTCCACAACGATGCCCGCGGTGGCGCCTTCTCCCCGCGTCATGGCGGAGGTCAGTGATCCGTTAACGATTTTCAGCGTTCCCGCTCCGTTCAGCACGGTGCCGGCCCACTGGCCGGCCTTGTCCGCCGTGCCAAGCTGGACCACGGCGTCGGCATTCGTGATGCCGAGGGCTCCCGTAGCGGTATTGGCCTGATCCAGGATCAGGGTGCCCGTGCCTGCATGCGTCAGGTTGGAGTTGCCCTGCACCAGCGCATTCAGCACCAGTTCCGCGTTATTGTAATTGACGTTGTATTGTGCGGCCAGCCCGGCGTCCGCAGACCCCGTGTTGCCCGCCAGGATGGCGCCGTCTCCAAAGATGGCATTCCCCGCACCCGTGACGCTCGCGCCGCCGTTGCCGAAGTTCCAGACCTGGCGGCTGTTGTTGGCGGAGGTTTCATCGGTGGACAGGGTTCCCGTGAAGTCCTTGAGGGAGCCCGTGAGGATATTGGTCATCCGCACGTTCGTGGACATGCCCCATGCGCCTGAACCGGAAAGATTACCGGAGAAGGTGTACGTGGCGCCGGAAGAACCGTTCTGCACCGTGCCGTGGGTTGCGCCGATTTCAAAGTTGGCCGCCGTCGTGCCCGCGGAGAAATGGAAGCCCTTGCCGTCGATGAAAATGGTGCCGCCTCCCAGCGTATTCCCCGCGCCGAAAGCCGCCCAGTTGGCATTGGTACTCATATTTTCCCCGTTTCCGAGCAGTTCCAGACGGCCGGTGAAATTGGTATTGCCCGTATTGGAGATGTTGACCTGTCCCGCGGCATCCGCCGTCCCAATGGTGATGGTGCCCGCGCCGTTAAGCTGGGCGTGCAGGTTGACGGTTCCGCCGGAGAGGGCCAGAGAGGCGCCTTCACTTACGCGGACGATGGTGGCGTTATTGGGGTTCACGCCGATGGTCGCTCCGCCCGTGAAGGCAAGCGTTCCCTCTTCCACGGTGAGGTGGGCCAGGGTATTCCCGGAGTATCCCAGCGCCAGCGTGCCGTCCCCCGTCTTGGTCAGCGTGGTGCCCGCGCCCATGACGTCAGCCGTCAGTCCGGCCCAGGAGACAGTGTCCCCTGCCCCGATTACGGAAACGTTCAGAGCGCCTCCGTCTCCAACCTTGACGCGGCTGGAAACGTCATATCCCGTCACGTCCCTACCGGCGGCGGAGTCCGCATAAGCCAGCGTACCGCCGTTAAAGGTAATGTCACCCGCCGTACCCAGCGCGTCGTCCGCTCCGATGGTAAGAGTGCCTCCGTTGAGCACTGTGCCACCGGTGTAGGTATTCGCCAGGTTCAGGGTGACGTTGGCCGTGCCGTTCACGGTGAGCGTAGTGGGGGCAACGGAGTCCGCAATATAACCCGCGTTGTCCGGATCACTGACCAGCGTGTAAGTGCCGCTGTTGAAGACGACGCTCTTGGGAGTCACGGTACCGGAGACCTTCACTTCACCCGCTTCCGCAGCGGAGAAATAGATTTCCTGGTCGTTCAGCGTGTCCACGCCCGTCAGCTTGGTGGTCCAGCCGTCAATGCTGGTGTTGATCCACTTGCGGTCCGTTCCACCGTCCCAGACAAAACCGTTGTCTCCGCTGACGTCCACGACTTTCAGCACGAGCTGGTTGTTTTCCACCACGACGGAGTATTCAAAGCCTTCCCGGGTGATGTCCGGCGTCCAGGTGAAGGAATCCGTGGTCAGGCTGCCCGCCGCAGCCCACTGGGCCAGGACGTAGTCGGATGCTTCCAGTTCACCATAGTTGTTGATGGTCAGCGTGCAGTTGGCATCCGTCAGAGCCAGGGCCCCTGCCTGGATATTGATGATCGGGCCGTTTGCCACGACTCCGGTCATGTCAAAGGTCAGCGTAGCGCCGCTGTTCAGCGTCAGGGCGGAGGCCGTGGTCATTTTGGCGCCCGCGCCCATGGAGATGCTGCCCAGGGTCATGGCGTTCGCATTCGTGAATGCCAGCGTGCCGGCCTGGACGTTCGTCAAGCCCGTGTAGGTATTCTGCCCGGAGAGGGTCAGCGTGCCGGAACCCACTTTCGTCAGGCCGCCGGCGCCGGAAAGGACGCCCCCGAGGGTGATGTTGGTGGAAGCCTGGTCATTGTATGATTTGGTTCCCGCATCGTATTGGCGGGTATCAACCGTCACGTTGCCGGCAAGATTCATGTTATAGGCGGAGGACCAGCCTTCCGCCGCCGTCGTTCCCAGGGTCCCGGAATTCATGTTCAGGACAATCGTATTGGTATTGCCGGACGCAGTCATGCCTCCCGCTCCGAGAAGCAGGGAACCGCCATTCAGATTAATGGTGGCGCCCTTGGCGGCGGCTCCGGCCCAATTCTGCCCCAGATCCAGCGTCTGAGCCAGGACCATGCCGCCTTGTTCAATGTTCATGACCCCCTTCCCGTCACGGGAAATCCGCAGGGTGCCGGTAATGTTCATGAAAGCATCCTTCTTGACAGTGAGCGTCGTCGTCCCGTTGTATTCATTACGGCCGATGAAACTTCCAGCCGTCAGGGAAGCGCCGGAATCCAGCGTCCAGGAAGCAGCCGCATTCGCACCCGCCATCAAAGTATAGCTTCCCGTGATATTGACATCACCCTGTAAAACCGTTGTGCCGGCAGCAGATATCAGAGAACCGGCGCCGGTGATCGTGTTTCCGTAAGTTCCGGCGGAAAGCGTCAGGGTAGTTCCCGCGCCCACATCATATTTGACGCCAGTCAGCGCGGCCGTCGTCGTGCCGGAGGCATTCCCGCTCAGCTTCAGCGTACCCGTGGAATTGGCATTCAGGCGCGTGCCCAGGCCGTTCCACGTGCCCGTGGTCAGCTCCAGAATGGAATTGCCCTGGAGGAGAACCGTGCTTGTGCCCAGCGCGCCGGCATTGCCGACGACGAGCTTGCTGCCGTTATACAATACAGTGTTTCCGCTATAGGAGTTGGCATTGTTGATGGTCAGGGAAGCTCCGTCCAGCAGATTCAGCGTCGTATCCCCGGTAATGGAGCCGTCACCAGCAAAAATGAAATCCGTGCCGGAAACATTAATTTTACCCGGAGCAACATTCCCGACGATCGTTACAGTCTTGTTCACGTCCGCACCATCGGAGAAATACACGGTCTGTCCATCGGCGTAAGCCGTGGGAGTGCCGTCAAGGTCCCAGGCGGTATTGGAGGTGTCCGTGTTCCAGTTGCCGCTCTTCCATCTCAGCAGGCCGTCCTTGTCGGACAGGGAGACGTACAGCGTATCATCGCTGACGGTGAATGTAGCCTTGTAAAGTTCAGCCGCGGAGCCGCCGAGCGTGAACATGGACGTATCCGTCATGCCCGTTCCGTGCAGGAGGGCATATTCCGTATTGGCGGTGACGGAGGAAAGGCCTATCTGGAGAGCCGTAGCGCCGGTGCCCGCCACTGAATTGACGGTTAATGCCGCGGTATCCGTACTCAGGGCTCCAAAGCTCAGGGAGCCTCCGTTCAGGGTCAGAGCAGCCGCCAAAGTAGCGGTGCCCCCGTCAAGATTGATGGTTCCCAGCGTAGAGCCGGCATCCAGGGAATAACCGTCTGCGGAAGTCACGGCTACGGTCAGGCCGCCGTTGATAAGAAGGGTCCCCTGCCCGATGACGCTGGAGTCCTTCACGGTCAGCGCGCCTTCCCTCAATTCCACCGTGCCGGTGAAACCAGGAACGGCGGCGGTTTCACCTTCCGCGGGAACCGGAACCTTGGCAGCTCCATTGAGCACCAGGGTGCCGACGCCGATCTTCGTGAGCTTGCCGCTGCCGGTCAGGCCGGTATTAAAGGTAATGGTTCTTCCGGTTGTCTTGTCCCCGGCGTCCAAGGTATCCACATAACTTCCGTTGGAAGCCGCCAGCGTGATATAGGAGGGAGTGAACTCGTTATTGTAGGTCACGGACCAGTTGGCCGTGGCTCCCAGCGTTCCCATGCCGAGCGTAATTTCACTGCCGCTGGCAAAGTTAACGATGTTGCCGCCAAAGTTGACGCGGGCCGTTCCGGCCGTTGCGCTTCCCAACTGGAATCTCCCGCGGAATACTCCATTGCCATTGGCCCAGAAGTCCAGGCCGCCCAGGTTGGCCGTGCCGCTGGAAGCAAGGAAGGTCCCCGTTCCGCTGTACCCAAGGTTCAGCGCAGCGGAGCCGGTAAGAAGCCCCCCGTTAAGAGTAAGGGTGCTGCCATTGTCCACGATAAAGCTGCGGCCGGTTCCGTGGTCGCTGTTGGTGCCCGTGACATTCAACTCGGCGCCGGTGTTGATGGAAAGGGTCCCGTTCTTGAGGAGCCGCACGTTCGTAGCGTTGACGACGGAACCGGAGTTGACCTGAATGGAACTGCTCGCCCAGTTGCTCGACATGCTGAGGGTTCCGATGGTGGCCTGCGAATTGGTGAGGGTGAAGCCCCCGATGCAGTAATTGACGGCCAGGCCGCCCAGGTTAACCGTATTGTTCAGGAAGGTTACACGGGGACCGTAACCGCCGGAAGCCTGGTCCAGCTGCATGGTTCCTGCATAGTCAACGTTGCCGGAGATATTCAGGTTGAGGTTTTCACTGCGGCGGAAGGTGATTGAACTATCCTGGGTGACGCCCGCTCCTCCTACGATGTCGGAGGCGATCGTAACCGTATCCGCGGCATTGTGGTTCATCAGGACGTACATGCCGCCTTCAACGACGATGCGGTCCGAAGGACGAATCGTTCCCGCTCCGGGGCGAATGATGAAATTGGCGCCGTTGCCGATATGCAGGGTTGCTCCGTTGAGCGTGTCCGCCGCAGGCTGGCTGGCCGTATTGGCGGCGTAATTGCCATATACGGTGATGTCCTTCAGCGTGGATCCAGGAGAAAGGGTGACGCTCCCGTCCGTATTGCCGAGCCAGACGGAAAGGGAGGAGTTCGTCCCGCCCATGACGGTGGAGGAGAAGGACTCCATGAGATGCGTGGCGTCTCCCAGCGTCAGGGAAGCGTTGTTCCCCAGCGTGAAGGTATTGCCCGTGCCGAAGGTGATGGAAGAAGCGATCGCTGCGGTCTTCCCTTCGGAAACGAGGAGGCCCGCATTATTGCCGAGCGTGAAGGTTCCCCCCGTAATGGCGGCGTCCCCAAGCGTAAGCGTCGCCTGGCTGCCGAGGGAAAGGGCTTCCGCCTGAAGGGAATCCCCGGCTCCCATGTTCAAGGTGTAGTTCGTCCCGTCCTGGAACGTTACGGTACCGGCGATAATGTTGCCGGTCAACGCAATGGTTTTAACCCCTTCCGCAGCCGTGAAAATAACGGAGTCATTGTTCAGGAAGGAAGTATCCGTCTTGCCTCCATCTCCACTCTTGTACCAGCCCGTTCCAGTGTTGCTCCAGGTGCCGGTAGTGGAATTCCAGACAAGCGTTTCCATATTGTAGCCTGTTCCCTGATACTGCACGGACATGCCGGAACCGTTGGAGACAAGCACGAAATTGCCGGCTCCCAGCTGGTCGGCGGAATCGACTCTCGTCAATGCCTCATAGGTGTCCTCCCCGGTTTGCTTCCAAATAAGAAGGGAATCCAGGGAAGCCCCCAGATCAGCCCCGGTGGACATGAAATAGCGGGTCAGCAGGGCATCGTCCACCAGCTCGCGGTTGGTAACCGTCAGCGCTTCCATGGCGCCCGCAACCACTACCTCTACATTCCACGTCCGGTCATTCTTGGTCACTGTAGTGGTATTTGACAGGTTGATCATCCCGTCAAGCCCGATGTGCCAGTAGTGGCTGCCGGAACCGGTACCGTTGTCAAAGTTGAGATTGCCTCCCGGAGTGGTCAGGTTCAGCGTGCCGTCCACATAAATATTAGCGTGCCCCTCTGCCTCCATGCTCTTGATCTGGTTGCTGAAGGTGGTGGAAAGAGTGGATCCGGCGCCTACGTAAACACTGCCGCCCCATTGTCCCAGGCTAACGGACACATTGCTGTTCCCCGTCACGGAGATGCCGCCGCCATCCGAAGTGTTGGGAGGAGTGCCCGTAACCGTAACGTCTACATCATTAAAAATCAAATGCGGGCCCTTATTCTCCTGGCGGGAGGGGGCGGCGTCCCCTTCCCAGTTGCCCGCCGTATCTACGGCATCGCCTTCCCCTGCCCCCGTCCACGTAAAATCAGGACCGCCAAACGCGGGAGCCTGCCAGAAATCCGCCGATGTGGCGGCATGGGAGTAAGAGTAAAAACCGGAGAAGGAAACCAGGGATGCAAGAAGGGCGGAACGCAAAGAAGGGGGGAGATGAAGTCTCATATTGTATCAATGATATTATGACCAGTAATACCCGGATTTATAATCCGTTGGCAAGCCTATTTTCGTTAATGACTCTTCTTAAGCAAATCATGAAGGGGAATAAAACAGGCTTCCTTAAACTATCTCTCCATCCATTTCAAAAATTATTAATGCAATACTTTTAATACAAGCAAGATATGGAAGTTTAAAGAAGAAGAAGGATTATAAATCCGGTGTCAAGCGTGTATTTTTGATAAGTAAAGATTTATATGGGACCTACATACTTGACTAACCATCCAACAGATCACCTCTTCCTTTTCAGGAAATTTGGTAAATAAAAAAGGTGAAGGTAATTTGCGGTTACCTTCACCTTTATACAAAAATTCTCCTTATATCAAGGATTATCAAATAGTAATTTGATAAAACATACTACTGTAAATAGTAATTTAATTAATTTATATTTGTCTAAATAAAGACTATTTCTCTATTGGGTTTTCTGAAGAAAAATCTTTCTTTTCCTTCAGGGCTACGCAGATAATAAATTCTGCGTAGCCCCCAAATAGTTTTAATATAATATATTGTCGCCATAAGCGCCTTTCTATTATTAGTTCTTAACTAAATGGTATTTTACTACCACCTAGGGTCGGTCCTGGAGAAGATATAACAATGAATGGCCTTTCATTCATCCAATCTTTCCTCCGACCGGCCTTAGTATACCACACAATTAATACGCATGACACAATTATTTGAAAATAACTCATTTATTATAAATGATATATAACTTAACCATCATTAAACCCAATGATGGTTAATTTAATCCTTATTAATTTTTATACCTTTAAATTCTGAGATCAATTTTCTACTCGCCCAATATGGGTAAGAAAATTGTAATACAAAATACTTCTCAATACGCTGAAAATAAACGCGTACGAACTAATCAAAACACGACAAAATTTCCCTATCACAACAAAGATATGGGAAAAACTAAGTTCAAATATACTTCCTTATATGAGTTCTTCTCCAAATTTCCTAATGAGGAATCTGCTCGGAAGTATTTTGAGTTAAAAAGATGGAATGGTCATGTCCGTTGTCCTCATTGCGGTTCAGATCATATCACCAAATGTAAAAACCACTTTCCGATGCCTTATCGTTGTAAGGATTGTAGAAAGTTCTTCAGCGTCAGATTCGGTACAATTTTAGAGGAATCCAAATTGCCTCTTCACAAATGGTTGATGTGCATGTATCTGTTGGCGACTTCAAGAAAAGGCATTTCTTCTATCCAGGTTTCCAAGGAACTTGGAATTACCCAGAAGAGTGCATGGTTCCTCTGTCACAGAATCAGGGAAGTTTGGATGAAAGATAAAAAGGAGAAGTTGGACGGTATAGTGGAAGTAGATGAAACCTTCATTGGAGGAAAGGAATCCAACAAACACTTTTCCAAGAAGCTGAACAAGGGAAGAGGTTCTGTAGGTAAATTGATTGTCATCGGGGCCAAACAGAGGAATGGAAAGGTGATCGTCAAACATATCGACGATACTTCCGCTTACAATTTACAAGGATTCATCGGAAGACATGTAGAGAGGAATTCCAATGTGTTTACGGATGAGTTCAAATCCTATAAAGGACTTGTCGGATTTGTCCATGAGTTTGTCAACCATAAGGGGAAACAGTATGTCAATGGAGAGGTTCATACTAATTCCATTGAAAGCTTCTGGTCTCTATTGAAGAGAGGATATTATGGCGTTTACCATTACATGAGTAAAAAACATCTTAAGAGGTATATCCATGAGTTTTCCTTCAGATACAATACTTCTAAGGAAAATGTTCTAGATTTCCTTGGAAAAACTATTGAGATGATGGATGGTAAAAGATTGATGTACTGTGATTTGATAAAATGATTTTGGAAAATTGAAGGTAAGTAGTTTTATGAAAAAGAAAAAAGGATATTATTACTATTATGATATAATAGATGGGAAAGTAAACTGGAAAAATGAAAAGAAAGTATTTATCTTAACAAACATAAAAATTCGTTACTATCTATTTTACGTAATTTACATAATTTTTCGTAATGTTCGAAATCTTTCAAATCAGATATTGGAGAAAATTTACTACTATTTTGTGAATGTCTTACTTTCCAAATGTCTGTCAGAAAAGCAGTCATTAGGATTATCAAAACTTCTTGAGAAAATTGAACGCTAGAGTAAGTTTTTGCTTTTTCCTGAAAATGAATACTACAACATCTTAGACGTTCATAAAGTTGCACATATTGAGGTATTGAGAGAGATATAACCTTATTGCTTTGAATATACATCCGAACAAAATTGAATATCTGATTGTATTGAAGAATATCTTTTGAATCTAATTTATTTTCATGTTGATAAGTATGAATATATTCATGTAATTCTTTGCATATATTTTCTATCTTATCTACTGCATCAGTTAATGTATATTCCTTATCATTTTCTTGCATACTCCAAGAATGGAAGACTATAGTAAGATAGTCAAGGCTCAATTTCTCTGGATAATTCCAAAATATTGATTTTGAGTAATTTGCAGATCATCAAAACTTCGATGAAAGTCAAATACCTTTCTCCTGTCTCATATTTGGAGACGAATGACTGAGAAAGATTACACATCTCAGAGAGTTCTACTTAGAAGAGCTTTTCATCACATCATCCAGAAGGCTATGAACATCTATCTGTAGACTTTTACAAATGTTGATGACTTCTGTGAATGTAAGGTACCGTTCTCCTACTTCATATTTGTTGACAAAGGTGTGAGGCGTATTCAAAAGTTCCCCCAAGTCCCGTTGAGTCATATTCAACTCTAAACGTTTTTCTTTTAATATTTTACGAAGATTTTTCTCTTCAATACTATTTCTGTTCCTCATTTTGGAACAATAACAGAGAATAAGATTGTACCAAATTTAGGTACAAAAGTATTTACAAGTCATTCGATATTCGGTAATAGGTCTTCAATGTTCCTAAAATGGGAACAAACCTAGATAAGAACTATGAAGACATTATTACTTGGAATACTGGGCGCAACACTTCTGTGCAGTTGCGGAACAATGGGACCTATCGGCGTCGTCTATTCGGACGTCAACAAGCCTGTACATGCGACATCCGCCAGTGGTATCAGGACAGGTCAATCTGAATCCAAATCTTATTGCGGATTGGTTGCCCTGGGAGACTCCTCCATTGAAGCGGCCAAAAAGAACGGAGGCATCAAGACTGTCTCGGCGGTAGATACCAAGGTCTATAGTATCTTGGGCATTTATAACAAGTATACAACTACCGTTTCTGGAAACTGAGAATTATTATGAGGAAGTTACATATTTTGACCGCAGTGACGTCTGCGGTAGTAATCATGGGCACAACCTCCTGTGATGTATCTCCAGAAGAAAAAGACACGTCTAAAATCCCTTTGTCCAACCTTACTTGGAATGACGTAGGTAAGATTTATGGAAATAACAGCGATGCAACTGAGATTTTCAAAAAGGAAAAATGGAAAGATTTTAAAGGGAAAAAAGTGAGATGGTCTGGTAAGGTTGGAGAAATTGAGACCACATTCGGAGTACTAAGTATGTCTATTATAATGAATTATTCCAATACGGTTTCTTTAGGAGGAATGAGTTATTCCTCTAGTGAACTTTTAGTTTCTTCTCCTGAAGTAGAAGTCATTTTAAAGAAAAGTGAAAAGGAAAAAGGTCTAAAATATAAAGTCGGTGATAGAATCGAATTTGAAGGTATTTTAGATGATTGGAGTGATTTTCAATCACACGTAGAAATTAGTAATGGTGTAATAATAGAAAATAAGGAATAAGTCATTCGCGATTACATCAAACAATTGTTTGATGATAAGTATATTATGAAAAACGGTGACTAGAATATCTAGTCACCGTTTTTTGTTGTTTTCAAAAATGGGAGATAAATAATTTTATGAATGAGAATAAAAAATTACCCAGTAAAGAAAGACCACTTAAAATTCATCCAGATTATACCTTGAAAGAATGTATTGAAATGTCGTTCCCAGAATTAACTTTGAGTGAAAAAGAAGAACTTCTTCAAAGATTTAAAAAGGATGTTTTTATGTTTATAGATAAGGACGAGTCATTTTTAACCAAGTAGTCTCGTCAAAAAGATTGAAATCATCCTTATTCCACTTACTTTCAATAGTTAATAATGTTTTGAATAACCCTATCTCCTGATATTGTGTTTTATCAAATAATTCAGAATATTGATCTTCTGTCAATGTTTGGATTAGATCTTTTCTGTCACAGTCAGGATAAAAATCTATTAAATAGAAGGTTTTAGATCCTTGTTTATTTAAAAATTCATGTTTAAATAAACCTTTCCATTTTTTTACATCTGAAAGAAGAATGGGGCCGTTATTTCTAGTAGGTAGAGATATATCCATATACTTTTATAGAAAGTAACATTATGTGAAAAATGTCAAGGAAAATTAGTTTCTTTGACGAGTGAGATAACCATTTGGGAGTGGTTAGTCAAGTATGTAGGTCCCATTTATATTTCTCTTTTAATAGAGCGGCGGCCTTCCTTAAAACCGCTTCTTTAAGAAAAAGAACAGGCGGTTCCTTGTTCTATTTCAATTTATTTCATCATTTACTGCTTGTTTTTTTCAAATACCGGATTTGTTATCCGTTTCAGTGGACGCATGTTCAATCCCCATGGCCATTTAACTTTCAAGGGAACGGCAGTGGCGGCAGCCTTATGCCTCATTTCCGGCGTACAGGCTTCTTCCCTGTTGTACGGACTGGATTTCAACCAGCTTGGGAGCAATCAGAATTTCATCAATCTGGGAAGCGGTTCCACTGCCATTTCAAAAACGACCGGGTACATCAATTGGAGTAATAGTATTACACCCATGACGGACGGCGGTTATTCCCACTGTCCCAACGGTGGAACGTTCAACATCACCAGCACCAATGGCATTGACGGCCTGAATTTTGCCACCGGTTTCAGCGTGGGCATCCACATGTATTACAGTTCTTCTAGTGCTGACTGGAAGGATGCTTTTTCCATGACGATAGCGGGCACGACGATCAGGGTGGAGATGACGGCCGCCAATAAATGGGTGATTTACAACGGGGGGAATATCGGAATTCCGGACGGAACCGAGTTGTTTGCTGCTTCTGATGATACATGGAACTACCTTGGACTGACGTTCAAGGGAAATGAGATGCAGGTTTACCACGATGGCGAGCTTGTCAAAACGGTCACGACGAGTCTTTCCGGTGATTCCAAGGTTACCAGCATCAAGGGGAGCGGGGATCACAATCCTGGGGCCAACGGCCTTTTCGTCGATAACCTGGCTGTGTACGACGGCGTGTTGAACGGAAACGATTTTGCCTACCTGGATACGCACGGCATGCCCTTGTCCATCCCGGAACCGGCCACCGCTACGCTGGGGCTTCTCGGGCTGACGGCGCTCCTGGTGCGCCGCAAACGTGCCTGAGCTTGGTTTTTCTGAACATTAAAAGAGCCGTTCCTCATTTCCGTGGAACGGCTCTTTTAATTTATAAACGAAGTGGGCCTTGGTCCGCAGGGCGCGGAGAATCAGCTCCATGCCCGGTCAACGGCTTCCTGTTCTTCCGGTCCAAGGCGCCTGGAAAGCCGTTCCCTCATGCGCAGCCGGTATTCGGGAATGCTCCAGGAATGGAGCGGCTGAACGGCGGAGTTGGTGAATTGCCAGGAGGGGATGGGCACCACCACATCCAGGACTTCTCCGGCCCTGGACGGCATTCCGGCCAGTACCGCTGCAATGGCGGAGGAAAGCTCCGGACGTTCGTCCAGAACATCCAGCAGCCATCCGCAGCCCAGGTCCGTGGGAATGGCTTCCGTTCCGGCCAGCAGGTCCGCGAGGCGTTCGGAAGAAAGTTTTTTGGAGATGGAGGCCAGATAAGGGGCAAACCGCATGTCGCCCAGGCTCATCAGGGCGTCCAGCGCTGGGGCCATGCTCGCTTGGCCGGGTAGCGGATTCGCACAGATGATGTCTGCCAGCCCGGCGATTCCGGGAAAGCGTTCCTCCGGTTTGGGGGAGGCCAGCGTGTAAATCAGGAAGGAGGCCTGACGGCGGATGTCCGGGGCCTCATCCGTCATGGCGAAGGGCAGGAGGGCCCGCCATCCGTCCCCCTTGCGCTGGCGGATGAAGGTGGCCAGTTGCAGCGCGCATTTGCGCCGCGCGTCCGGTGCGCAGCAGGACTGGAAGATGTTGTAAATGGCGACGCCTTCTTCTTCCCTGCCCATTTCATTGCAGGTGACCAGCCCATAGGCGATCATGGCCAGGGGCCACTGGTCCGGACCGATTTCATCCCTGCGCGAGGGATCCATGACGAGGGCGGCAAGCCGCTTGATTTCCGACAGAGAACTGGTTTGATCCTGAAAAAGGCCCATGCCCGCATGATAGCCGGCGGCAGGAGCCTGCCAAGGAAAAAAGCCGCTGTTTCCTGCCACCCGCGTTCCGGCAGGGCGTTGCGCCTTCCGGCAGCTAGCGGGCGGAGATCCTCTCCATATTGTCCGCAACCAGGGCGGCCAGTTCTTCCTCTTTCATGGAGAGGGCTTGCGCGGCGTTCCGGTAAAGCTCCGGCAAGGCCTCCGGGTGTTCGTCCGATTCCAGCGCCAGCCGATGGAGCGGGATGGAGGAAAGGAGGCCCGGGCGATCCATTTCACGAGGCCCCACGGAGAGAAGCCAGTTGCCGGAAGGGAGCTGCGCGCCGGGGTTCAGGGCACCCGTCCAGCCGTGCAGCACGGCTTTCAGCCGGGGATATTCCTTCAGCATTCCTGCCAGCGTGCCCCACGCGCGGCAGCAGTGCAGGGCGGCGGGGCGGTTCAGGCGCGCGGCCAGCTCCAGGTGCTGTTTCAGCGCTTCCCGCTGTAGGGGCAGCCCCGGAATGCCGCGGCGGCACTTGTCCAGCCCCGTTTCCCCAATGCCCGCACGGGGGAATTTTTTCAGGAAGGATTCCAGCAGGCGCATTTCCTCCTTCCATGCAGCCGGGTTCAGGCGCCAGGGATGAATGCCGAAGAAAGGCGTGACGTTTTTATCCCGTTCCGCCAGAAGGGCCACCTGCTCCCAGTCCGCCGGGGAGGTGCCGCAGATGAAGCGCGGCGCCGTGCCGGGTGCGGCAGGAGCGGGGTGGGTGTGGGCGTCCGGAAGATTCGTCATTGTTTAATGGGACAGCGTGGGCGCGTCTGCGGGTTCAATAATATCAAAGCTCAGCTTCGCCAGGCGCACCGCGGCGGCGCCCGTTTCCATTTCATCATGGATGACGTTGGCGATGCCCGCATGATGCAGGGAAGCCACTTCCGAACGGAATTTGGCGCGGGCTATCACCGTGATGTTCGCGTTGGCGCCCTTGATCTGCATGTAGGTGGACAGGGCCGGGGCGGGGTCCGGGAACGTGAAGGCGATCAGCCGCGCGGTGCGGATTCCCGCCAGGTCCATGGTGATCTGGTGCTGGATGTCCCCTAGGAAGGCCAGATGGCCGTCATTGAGCAGGGTCTTGACGGTGTCCGCGTTCAGGTCGATGATGATGCAGGGGATGCCGTACTGGGACAGGCTTTCATGCAGCCGCCTGCCTACGGGACCGTAGCCGCAGATGATGGCGTGGTTCTTGATTCCCTCCACGCGCGTGATCATGGTTTCTACGCTGAGGCGTTCCCTTTTTGTCTTCAGGCCCGGAATGCGCACCAGCAGGGGGGTGAGCTTCCGCGCCGCCTTCATCAGCAGGGGCGTCATGCCCATGGAGACGGCGGCAATGGCGTACACATTGGTGGTCACCAGCGCCGGAATGGGGGTGATTTCCTGCATGAAGGGGATGAGCACCAGGGAGAATTCCCCTACGTTGGTCAGCGCGGTGGAGGCCATGATGCCCATGCGGCCGGGGATTTTCAGGAAGCTTGCGGCCACGATGCAGGCCACGAATTTGATCGCGAGGACAAAGGCGGCGAAGGTCGCCACATGGCCGATGTGCTCCCACAGGTCGTCAATGTCAATCAGCAGCCCGGCGGAAACGAAGAAGATGGTCAGGAAAAGGTCCTTGAAGGGGAGCACTTCACTGAGGACGCGGTGGCTGTAGTAGGAGCTGCTGACGAAAAGCCCGGCGGTGAAGGCCCCCAGCGCAATGCTCAGGCCCAGCAGGCTGGCGAGCATGGCGATGCCGGAACAGATGGCGAAGACCATCAGGGTGAAGAGCTCCCGGCTCTTGGTCCGGGCCACGGCCAGCATGATGCGCGGGAGCAGGTAGTGGCCGATCAGCCATGCGGCCCCCAGGAAGACGAGCCCCCGCAGGACGGCCATGCCGATGTTGAGAGCGGTTTCCCAGGAGTCGGGCGTGGCGGCGAAGATCTGCGGCATGATCGCTACCAGCATGATGGCGGCAATGTCCTGGAACAGGGCGATGCCTACCGCCATTTTTGCCCCGGAGGTGCCGCTCAGGCCGAATTCCTGGAAGGATTTCAGCGCCACCGCCGTGGAGGAAAGGCCCATGATGGCCCCGACTGTCAGGGAATGGCTCATATCCATGCCCGTGGCGTAATGGAGCCCCAGGCCGAAGGCGGCGGTGCAGATGAACATCTGAATGCCGCCGCCGACCAGGGCCGTTTTCCGCAGGTGCTTGAGCTCGTCAATGGAAAATTCCAGGCCCAGCGTGAACATGAGCAGGATGATGCCCACCTCGGAAAGGGCCTGGATGCTGACGTCGGAATTGGGGATGTGGTCCAGGATGCCGCAGTTGGCCAGAATCACCCCGCAGATGAAGTAGCCCGCCAGCAGGGACTGCCGGAAATGGGCCAGAATGAGGGCAATCGCAATGATGCCCATGAAGACGACGGTGAGCAGGGTGAAGAAGGGAGGCGCGGCGTTGGGGCCTCCGGAAGCCAGCAGAGAGAGAACCATGGCGGTCGGGAAAAGGGGCTATGGAATGGTGATGAGGTTGATTTCCGGCGGGCAGTTGAAGCGTCCCGGCCCTATGTAGCCTATGCCGCGGGTGACGAAGACCTGCTTGTCTTCATAAGGATGGAAGCCGGAGTACATCGTTTCCCCCTCCGACGTCAGCAGGGGGGTGGAAAAGAAGGGCAGTTTGATCTGGCCGCCGTGCGTATGGCCGGAGAGCATCAGGTTCCAGTGATAGCCGCCCAGCAATTCCCTCCCCTTGGGGTTGTGGCTCAGGACGATGGTGGGCATCACGGATTCTTCCCCCAATTCCCGCGGACTCATGCACCGGTCCGGAAAGAAGTCCCCCTCGCGCAGGTCTCCCAGTCCCACCAGCTTGAACTCCGCGTTCCCCAGCCTGGGGATGGTGACGAAGGCTGCGGAATTCCTCAGCAGGGTGAAACCGCCTTCCTTCAGGATGCGCTCCACGTTGTCCACCAGGGCCATGTCATGGTTGCCCAGGCACGCGTAGGCCGGGGCGATGGAAGAGAGCCGTTTCATCTGCGTGATGTAGTCTCCTGCGTGGGTGGCCCGCAGAAAATCCGTGTACAGGTCTCCCAGGAACACGATCATGTCCGGCCTGGCCTGTTCCGCCATGGCCGCCGCTTTTTCCAGCAGGGGAAGATTGGTGTGGACGTCTGACAGCACCAGGATGCGCAGTCCGGAAAGTCCCGGAACGCAGCCCGCTGGAGCGGTGTTTTCACTGAATTCCAGATGGTTGGCCTCCCAGTTCATGTAGGAGGCCAGTAGGGACCCCAGCAGAATGACTGCCGCGGCTGCGTACAGGAGTTTGCGGAGCAGGGAGCGTTTTTTGGAGGGGGTGGAGTCCGTAGTCATGATTGGGCGGGATTGAGAATAGCCAGTTCCGGCATGGTGAACAAGCCGTTGCGGCGCACCAGGACGCCGTCCAGGTAAATATCGCCTCCGCCGGCTGCTGCCGTCTGGATGCATACCATGTCCCAGTGGATGCGGGACTGGTTGCCGTTGTCCGCCACGTGGTAGGCCTGTCCCGGCGTCAGGTGGAAGGAGCCGGAGATTTTCTCGTCAAACAGGATGTTGCGCATGGGGCGGGTGATGGCCGGATTGACGCCGAAGGCGAATTCCCCCAGCCGCCGCGCGCCGGGGTCCGTGTCCAGAATGGAGTTGAGCTCCGCGGTCTTGTCCCCCGCCTCCGCATGCACCACCAGGCCGTTTTCCAGCGTCAGGCTGATGTTGTCAAAGGGAATGCCCTGGAACAGGCTCGGGGTGTTGAAGGAAATGCGGCCGTTGGCGCTGTCAATGACGGGTGCGGTGAACACCTCCCCGTCCGGCAGGTTGCATTCCCCCGCGCACGGGATGGCGGGCAGCCCCTTGATGGAAAAGGAAATGTCCGTTCCCGGTCCGGTGATGCGCACGTGTTCCGCCGCCTCCATCATGGCGGCCAGCTTCTGCATGGCGGGGCGCAGGGCGCCGTAATCCATCAGGCAGGTGCGGAAATAGAAATCCTCAAACTCTTCCGTGCTCATGGCGGCCTGCTGGGCCATTCCCTCTGACGGCCAGCGCAGCCCGCACCAGCGCGTGTGGCGGATGCGCCTCTGGGAGACGGGGTTCAGGGCCTTCATGGCAACGGCCATATTCTTCTGGGGAACGGCGGACAGCTCAAAGGCGTTCCCGCCGCCGCGTATTTCTATATAGGCGTCCATCTCCTCCATTTCCGCCAGGCGGTGGCGGCCGATGATGCCGTATTGCTCCTCCGTGGCTCCGGAGAGCATTTCCCGGTTCAGCCGGGACTGGTTCAGGCGCAGGAAGGGCATTGCGCCTGCGGCGCGTACCTCCCGGATAAGGGCTATTCCCATTTCCTCCGGAATATCCGTTAATTCCAGCAGAACCCGGTCTCCGGGACGCAGGGTGGTGGAATACCCTGCAAGCTGGGCCGCCAGGGCCTGAAAACGGGTGTCTCTCATGCCTTTATTAGGCGAATACCGGGGCCTTTTTGTCAAGCCGGAGACTTGCCACGGGCAAAAAACTGTGGTTTCATCCCCCGGATGTCCAAGTTGCCCAAATTAGGAATACTCGGTTCCGGTTCCGGTTCCAATTGCCAGTCCATTTATGACGCCATCCGGACCGGCTCCCTCCGGGCGGAAATTGCCGTGGTGATGTCTGACAATCCGGACGCCTACATTCTGGAGCGCGCCCGTTCCTGGGGCATCCCGGCGGAGGTGATCGACTGCGGGGGATTTAAAACCAAATTCCCGGAGGCGTCCCAGGCCGCCGTCGCTGCGCGCCTGAAGGAATACGGCGTGGACTGCGTTTGCCTGGCTGGGTTCATGCGCCTGGTGAAGCATCCGCTGCTGAAGGAATTCCCTTCCCGCATTCTGAACATTCATCCTTCCCTCCTTCCTTCCTTCCCCGGCCTTCATGCCTGGGAGCAGGCCGTAAACGCCGGTGCGGCGGAAAGCGGCTGCACCGTTCACTACGTGGATGACGGCATGGACACGGGCCCCATCCTGGGGCAGGCGCGCGTGCCCGTGCTGCCGGGGGATACGCCGGAAAGCCTGCACGCCCGCATTCAGGTGCAGGAGCATGCCCTTTATCCCGCCATGATCGCCCGCGTTCTGGAAACGCTCGCATAACCCGCTGCGTCTTTTGACCGGAGGACGTTCCGCCGCTCCTGGAGGAACGGATGACAGGATGACTGATTCTCTTGTCTTGTTCTGTGAACGGAATCCGTTAAAAAGGAGTCCTCTTTTCAAACAAAGGATAAAAAACAACCATGAAGATGAACCCTTCCATCGCCCTGTTTGCCGTTTCCGCCCTTCTGGCGGGTGTGGCGGGCGCGCAAGAAAAGGCTGCCGAAGCTCCGGCGGCCGACCAACCCAAACAAGAGAAAGAAATTACTGTGTCTCCCGAACAGATGAAAAAGGACCTGGGCTATTTTCTGGGTTTCCAGAGCGGACAGCAGCTCGGCTCCATTCCCACCCTTACCTTTGACGACCTGGACCAGGAATCCTTCCTTCAGGGCATCAAGGACGGCATGGTCCGCAAGCCCGCCAAGGACCAGGAACAGCTGAAACCCGCCCTGGACGCGTTCCAGAAGCAGATTGACGAACGCATCTCCGCCAAGGCCAAGTCCAATCTGGAAGCCAGCAAGAAGTTCATGGAGGAAAACGGCAAGAAGGAAGGCGTGACCACCACGAAATCCGGCCTCCAGTACAAGGTGGTGAACAAGGGCGGCGAAGAAAAATTTGACGAGAAGAAGTTCAAGAACCCCATGTTCAAGGTGAAGTACAAGGGCACGCTGCTGGACGGCACCGTGTTTGACGACACCAAGGGCAAATCCGTGGAACTTCCCCTCCAGGTCATCCCCGGCTTTGCCGAGGCGCTGACCACCATGCCCGTCGGCTCCAAGTGGATCGTGTACATCCCTTCCGAGCTGGCCTACGGTGAAAACACCCCCGGCGCTCCGATCGAGCCCAATTCCCCGCTCATCTTTGATCTGGAACTGGACGGCATTTCGGAAGCCCCGGCTCCCCAGGGCGGTCCCATGAGCATTTCCCCGGAACAGCTCCAGGAGATGCTCAAGCAGAGCGGCGCCCAGCAGCAATAAGGTAAGATTTCCAAGCCAGGGCCGTTCCCGTGAGGGGACGGCCTTTTTGTTTTTGCAGGTACCGCCTTCATCAGGAGGGTGAATGGTCAATCTGGGAATTTGTAATCCGTTGGCAAATCATTCCCCATCATACTCAATCCTCCCGGCATTTTGAACGCACGGAAACGATGTGACAGGATCAGGAAATAAAAACCAATACGCTAAAACGGAAAGGAAGAAGACGCCGGATTCAACAGCTCTTTTTCCGGCGGGCCCTTTTCCCGGAAATGCGCCTACCTCGCCACCACGTGATTGTGGTGGAAATCAACAAAGCTCCGGTACGTTTCCTCGTCCAGCAAGGTTTCATGCGTCATCAGCAGGAGGGGGAAAGGCTTCCCTTCATCCGTATAAGGGGGATGAATGTAATCAAACTGGGGATTGGGCACAAAGCCGTGCCGCTGGTAAAACCCCAGGCGGCGGCGTGAAATCCCGTCCTCCGGAGGATCAATCTCCAGAATAACCTTGTGGGGAAAAGCGTCCCTCAATTCTTCCAGAATCCTTTGGCCGGCGCCCTGTCCGCGCAGGGAGGCATCCACGGCGAAATATTCCAGATACACGAATGCCTCACGCTGCCAGCTCACCAGCATGGCAACCACCCGGCCTTCCCCGTTTAAAAACACCTCATAACAAAAACCCGGGTCTTGAAACGCCAGCGGAAAATCCTGAACGCGCCGCTGTTCGTGCACCGGAAAACTTGTCCGGTAAATATCCAGGGAATCCAGGAATAGAGGATCATCCACTCCCGTCGCACGGTGCTTGGTCAGCGATTCAGGCTTCATGCCCCATATCCAACCACACCCGTCTTCCTTCGGCAAGGCTCCCGGAAAAACTTCCCCAGTCATGCAACAACGCGGCCAGACTTAACCCATTCACCTTCCAGACGATTCACTACTTTTCTAACATATTATATAAACCGTTGACAATAAATAAAATAAGAAGATAGAGTGATAAGAGTGCAGAAATAGTTCATCCATCCTCCATGTTTACACCGATTCTCCGCCTTTTATTTCTTCTGCTGTTCCTGATATTTCCGGGAGGCGCCAATACGGTTCTTCATGCGGAAGAAACTCCAGACATGGACGACTGCTCCCTGTATATTGAATCAAAGACGGATGTGGCGTCCGCCCAATGCATGATTGACGGAGGAAACCAGGAGGACGACAAAAAACGGACTGATGTGGGTATTGGAGAAGAAGTTGAACTGACCGTGACCGGGAAGCGGTTAAAAGAGGTGGATTTGGATTCCATAGAATGGACCATGGAACCGGATAATCTGGCCACCGTTGAAAAATCGGAGGATGGAGATAATCAGGCAATTCTAACCATCAACAAGGATATTACTGAAAACAAGATTCTTACAATCCGAGTCAAAACAAATCTCGACGAAGAACTGCCGGAGAGAAAACCTCTGATTCTTCATATTTTTATTCCATCTGAAATCATGGCAGTACATACGGGGAAACGAATGCCCAAGTGTGCAGCAGATGGAGAAAAAGACCATGCGGGAGCATCCACCGTCCTGGATTTAACCCTGCATCCATTAAAAGTGAGTTTCAGTAATATCGCCTTCATTGAACGGGCGAATGATCCGGAAGGATTCAAACCGGAACATGATCCCGGCGCCGTTTTGTTCCGCCCCAACGCCAAAAACAAGGCAATTCCCAGTGACTATATCGGATGGAAGTTTAAACCCGGAATTCGATTGCCCCAATTGCAGGCTTCCAATCTTCCCAAGCCCTTTTCATGGGCATGCGGCTGGCATGTCCGTTCCGGTGACAAGGACTGCCTTCTGATTCATGGCAAACCCTATCCCCAGGATTTTAATTTCACTTATGACGGAGAAGAAACCGATGAGAATTCTCCAACCAAAGGATTACAAAACGTCAAAGTAACCGTCTCCAAATTCCGCCGCACCGTGACACGCAGTACGACAGGCAAAGCGCTTCATACCAACTCATAAATAATCCTTTTCCATATCATTCCATGAACCCTGTTTATGTACCTATTCTCCTGGCTTGGACGGCCCTCCTTTTGTTCCATTCTCCCGCTTTCTCCGATATCCGCCTGCCCATTCCCTCAGCCACCAGGAACCTTAACAAGCAGAACACGAAACTGCTCCAACTTAAAAGACTGCTCGACGAGGACAGCATCATTCCCTTCTACCAGGAAGCCGACAAAATGCTGAAGGAGGCCAGCCTTTACAGAAAAAAAAATGTCACTCCACAGGAATTGACCGACGGCCTCTTCCTGTGCCGCCTGATTGCGACCGCGCCATTCATCGACGTTAACCGGCACAGCAACGTCATGTGGCTGATGAACCACACTAACCTGGACTATAAAGTTAAAGATTTCATGTCCCGGAGCATGCCGCTAGCCGCCTTAACGGACAAGCATTCCACCTTGCCGGAAAAGGAGGAAGCGCTGCGGTTTTTTCTAACAGCGAGAGCACTGGTTCTCCAGCAATTCCGGAGCAGTTTCGATCACGCCTTTGAGGCCACCTGGATCTGTTCGGAAATGCTTCTGGACCATGCCCCCCAGCTCACCGGCGACCGGGAAGCAGCCGGCGAATTCGCCAACAGGCTCGCGACCAACGAGGCAAGAAACAATAAACTTAAGAACATCATACCCAGAAGGGAAAGAATATTCGTCCGCGAATTAATGCAGTGCTTCCCGACCAAAGCGGTGGAAGTCAAAAAATACCTCCGCATGGCCGGCTACGGCGACAAGGATATCCCCGCCCTGCTTGACAGAACCGTCGGCAGGATTCCTGAAGCCCGGTACCTGTACAAGGGTTTGCCGAAACGGAAGGATTGAACGCTTCCCCTTCATCTCCATTCAATTCACGTTTTACCTGATGCATAAAGAGAAGTGGCGTGCTTCATGAAATCCATTTGAAGTTTCATTCCGGAAACATTAGAATTCAGCTAAAGCCATGATGCCGCCCATGAAAATTTTCCCGCTACTGTTTTTCACCTGGGCAGCTTTTCCATGCACCCTCCAGGCGCAGGAAAAACCGCAAGGGGAAAGCCCCTGGCCGCGCTGTGCCCCTGCACGTTCCGGGAGCCATATTCTTTTCCTGGGAAACAGCTATACGTTTTTCAACCGCATGCCCGCCATGGTCAAGGCCATGGCTGACACCAAAGGACTGCGGCCGGACGTGCACATGCACGCGGCTCCGGCAGCCTCCTTCCAGTCCCACTGGAATGACGGGCGCGCCCGTGAAAAGCTGGAAGGAACGGCCTGGGACTTCGTCATTCTCCAGGACCAGAGCGCCACTCCCGTCGTGGCCCCGGAGCGGACCATGGAATTCGGCGGCAAATGGTGCTCCCAGGTACGCGCCGCCCAGGGAACGCCCGTCCTGATGCTGACGTGGGGAAGAAAGGACGCCTCCGGCGTTCCGGACCCGCAGGAGCAAAAAGCCCTCCTCGCCACGTATTTGAATCTCGCCCGGAAGGAAAAAGCCGCCGTGGCCCCTGTGGGAATTGCCTGGGAAAACTGCCTCAAACGCCATCCCGGAATTGCCCTGTACCAGGCGGACGGCCAGCACCCAACGGAGGCGGGAAGCTACCTGGCGGCCTGCGTGATGTACTGCACCCTGTTCGGAAAGTCTCCGCTGGGCCTCCCGGCCAAACTGTCCCTGAAAGGAGTGCGGCTGTGCAGCCTTCCCGCAGACAGGGCCAAAATACTGCAAACCGTCGCCAGGGATACGTGCAAACAGCTCTTTTCCTCTTCTGCCGGAAACCGCCCCGGAGCCGCAGGGCCATAGGCCGCCGCTCTGCTGCCGCATAGCGCAAAATCTACTCGCAAAACGGGCGCCGTTCCTTTAACCTTGCGGCGATCACTTACACATATTATGAGCGAACAAGTCATTATCATCGGCGCAGGCTGCGCAGGCTACACGGCGGCCATTTACACCGCCCGCGCCAATCTCTCTCCGCTTCTCATTACGGGCTCCCAGATCGGCGGCCAGCTGACCACCACCACGGAGGTGGAAAATTTCCCGGGCTTTCCGGACGGCGTGATGGGGCCGGACCTGATGTTCCTGATGCAGCAGCAGGCGGAAAAGTTCGGCACCCGGTTTGCGTATGAAGACGTCAAGAGCGTCATCAGGGATGAAGCCACCGGGCTGTTCACCGTGAAGACCAGCGGCCAGAATTACGAAGCCCGCAGCATCATCGTGGCTACGGGAGCTTCCGCCCGCTACCTGGGCATACCCGGGGAGGAAGGGCTGGTAGGCCACGGCCTCACCGCCTGCGCTACCTGTGACGGAGCCTTTTACCGGGACGTGCCCGTGTGCGTGGTGGGCGGAGGAGACAGCGCCTGTGAAGAAGCCATGTTCCTGACGCGCTTCGCCTCCAGGGTGTACCTGATCCACCGCCGGGACACGCTCCGCGCCTCCAAAATCATGGCGGAGCGCACGCTGTCCAATGAAAAGATTTTCCCCATGTGGAATTCCACCATCGTGAGCTACAAGACGGACGACAAGGGAGAACTGGAGGCCGTCATGCTGAAGGACCTGGTGGAAGGGGATGTAACGGAACTGCCCGTCAAGTGCGTCTTCATGGCGATCGGCCACACGCCGAATACGTCTTTCCTGGGGGATCTGGTAGACCGGGACGACGCCGGCTACATCATCCGGGAACCCGGCCTGATGGCGACCAAGACGCCGGGCCTGTTCGCCGCCGGAGACGTGGCGGACCCTCACTACCGCCAGGCCATTTCCTCCGCCGGCATGGGCTGCGGCGCCGCCATTGAAGCGGAACGCTACCTGCTGGGGCTGTAAGCCCATCTTCCGGAACGGGGCGGAGTTTCCGCGGGAAATTCCGCCCCGCCCCGCTACAGGAAAACGGACATGCACCATTACAGCATTTTTGAGCTTTTCAGCATCGGGATAGGACCATCCTCCTCCCATACCGTAGGCCCCATGCGGGCGGCGCACCGTTTTCTGGAACAGATACGCCATTCCCCCCGGCTGCCGGAAATCACGGGCATCCGCTGTGAATGCTACGGCTCCCTGGCGGCCACCGGCCACGGGCACGGCACGGACACGGCCATCATGCTGGGCCTGCTGGGGGAAGAGCCCCACACGGTGGAGCCGCGCAGCATTCCCGGAAAAATCGCCCGCCTGCACCAGCAGGAAACGCTCCCTGTCACGGAGGAAAAAACCGTCCGTTTCTCCCCCACCCGCGACCTGGACCTTTCCCACTACCAGCCTCTGCGCCTGCACCCGAACGGGATGCTGTTCACCGCAGTCAACCAGGAGGGAGAACCGGTGGAAGACGCCGTGTTTTATTCCACGGGGGGCGGCTTCGTCGCTTCCGAGCAGGAGCTTCTGCATCCGGAGGAACCGGACCGGGAGCCGTTCCCCCTCCCCTATGAATCCGCGGAAGAACTGCTGCGCATGGCGGATGAACGGGAATGCCCCCTCTCCTCCATCGTCATGGCCAATGAATGCGCCCTGCTTCCGGAACGGGAAGTCCGTGAAAAGCTGGACCTGATCTGGGCCACCATGAAGCAGTCCATTTCCAGCGGCATGAGCGCGCGCGGCAACCTGCCGGGCGTCCTGCAAGTGCCCCGCCGCGCCAAGACGCTCCGCAAATCCCTTCTGGTGCATGGAGAATCGGCCCTGAAAGACCCTCTCTCCATCATGGACTGGATCAACCTGTACGCCATTGCCGTGAGTGAGGAAAACGCGGCCGGCGGCCGCATCGTCACCGCCCCCACCAACGGAGCGGCGGGGATTGTTCCGGCGGTTCTCAACTACGCCACCAAATTCTGCGTTTCACCGTATCCGGACGCCGTGCATCGCTTCCTGCTCACCGCGGGTGGCATTGCCATCCTGTACAAGAAAAACGCCTCCATCTCCGGCGCGGACGTCGGCTGCCAGGGGGAGGTGGGCGTGGCCTGCTCCATGGCCGCGGCCGCGCTTGCGGAGTACCTGGGAGGAACGCCCCACCAGGTGGAAAACGCCGCGGAAATAGGCATGGAACACAATCTGGGCCTCACCTGCGACCCGATCGCTGGGCTCGTCCAGATACCCTGCATTGAACGCAACGCCATCGCCGCCATCAAGGCCATCAACGCCGCCCGCATTGCCCTGGGCGGCACGGGCGCCCACTTCGTCCCTCTGGACAAAGTCATCCGCACCATGCTGGATACCGGAAGGGACATGCAGTCCAAATACAAGGAAACCGCCCAGGGCGGCCTGGCCGTGAACGTGGTGAATTGCTAAAGGGAAACGGAAATCATCCCATGGGATTCCATGTGCGTCTGTTCCGGTAAAAAACACTCCGGCGGGTTGACAGACACGGGGAGCAAAGGTAGGGTGCGGGCATGTTTTCACGCCTTTTTCTCGCTCTGGCCCTGCTGGCGGGCGGCACGGGACTGTCCCAGGCCGTCCACGTCGTCATGTGCGGCGGTCCCGCCCTCAGACAATGGGAAGGACTGAGAATACAGCCTGACAGGCATGACAACTGGTGGGCCAACTTTGTAAGGGCCTCCACCATCCGCATCGCCCAGATCCAGCAGAAGGACCCCTCCGCCAGAATCACCTGGATCGTTTACCGTCCGGGCTATGCGACACGGGGAAGGGAGGACGGCAAGCCCTATACCCGCTGGATTGCCGACCTGGCTTCCAAGTACAAGATCAAGCTCGTCTGGGTGGACAGCGCGGACCAGGCCATCCGGGCGCTGAATTCCTCCCCGCGCTTCCGCGGAGACTTCGTGGAATCCTTCTACTACTTCGGCCATTCCAACTGTTTTGCGTGGATGCTGGACTACGGCAACAACATCATGGCCGTCTCCACGGAATGGATTCACGAAACAGACCTGAACCGCATCCGCCGGGACATTTTCACCCCGCGGTCCGACTGCTGGAGCTTCGGCTGCTACACGGGGGCCAGCATGTCCGGCTGGTGGAAGCGCATCGTGGGCGTTCCCCTCTGGGGCAACACGGAATCCACCCGCTACGGCCCTGTCTCCGACGGCAGGCTGCCGGAAGGCGTGGGCAAATGGGTTAAATAGGCATGTAATAGTTAACAGTAAATAGTTAATATTGTTTATACCTTGCATATTGACCTGCGCTGTTCATCTGCTGCCGATCCCGTATTGCCTTTCCGGGAAAAAACCTTTATCATCATACCCATGCGGACCGAATTCCGCCATTTTCTGACACAACCATGAACCAAGCACCCCATGTTGCCATCGTCGGCGCCACCGGAGCGGTGGGCGTTGAGATCCTGTCCTGCCTGGAAACACGCAACTTTCCCGTAGGCTCCCTGAAGCTTCTGGCCTCCGCCCGGTCCGCCGGAAAACAGGTCGCCTTCCGGGGAGAAATGCTGACTGTGGAAGAATTGACGGAAAAATCCTTTGACGGCGTGGACATCGCCCTGTTCAGCGCAGGCGGCGGCATTTCCCTGAAGTTCGCCCCCATTGCCGCGGCCGCGGGCTGCGTGGTCATCGACAATTCCTCCGCCTTCCGCCAGGACCCGGACGTGCCCCTGGTGGTGCCGGAAATCAACCCGGAAGCGGCCCTCAACCACCCCCGCAACATCATCGCCAACCCGAACTGCACCACCATCATTACGCTGATGGCCCTCTTCCCCCTGCACCAGCGCTTCGGGCTGAAAACCGTCATCGCCTCCAGCTACCAGGCGGTTTCCGGAAGCGGGCAGCACGGCATTGCGGAACTGGAATCCCAGGTGCGCGCCGTGGTGGACGGCCATCCCGTGGTGAAAAACGTTTATCCGCACCAGATCGCCTTCAACCTTCTTCCCCAGATCGACTCCTTCACGGAAAGCGGCTACACGAAGGAAGAGCTTAAAATGCTCAATGAAGGCCGCAAAATCCTTTCCCTTCCCGACCTCAAGGTGACGTGCACCTGCGTGCGCGTGCCCGTGTACCGCTCCCACTCCATTTCCGTGACTGCCCAGTTTGAGCAGCCCGTGGATGTGGAAACGGCCCGCCGCGCCTATGACGGAAAACCCGGCGTCGCCGTGATGGACAATCCCTCGGAAGGCGTGTGGCCCACCCCGCTGGACAGCACCAACGGGGACACCTGCTACGTGGGGCGCATGCGCATGGACATGGCGATCGACAATGCCCTGACCCTCTGGGTCGTGGGCGACCAGGTCCGGAAAGGGGCAGCCCTGAACGCCGTACAGATTGCGGAACTTCTGGTCGGCCGCTGAACTATATCTACTATCCCCGCCCCCATTCCTTAACGTCATGTGTGAAGAACAATCCCTGAACGACTACATTACAGAACAGTGCGCCTTGATTGACGCCGCGCTGGACAGGCTTCTGCCCGCAGAGGACGAAAGCCCTGAAACCATCCACAAGGCCATGCGCTACAGCATGTTCGCGGGCGGCAAGAGAATGCGCCCCGTGCTCTGCCTGGCGGCCGCGGAAGCCTGCGGCGGTCTGGCGGTGAACGCCCTGGTGCCCGCCTGCGCCGTGGAAATGATGCACACCTATTCCCTTATTCATGACGACCTGCCGGCCATGGACAATGACGACCTGCGCCGCGGCAAGCCCACCAGCCACAAGGCCTTCGGGGAAGGGGTAGCCATTCTGGCGGGAGACGCCCTGCTGACGGAAGCCTTTGCCGTGATCGCCCAGGTGGACGACACGGAACGCTACACTGTCCGGGATTACGTCCGGGAACTGGCGGCTACCGGCGGCAGCACGATGCTCATCGGCGGCCAGATTCTGGACCTGGAAGGGGAGCACAAGCAGCTCTCCGAACCGGAAGTGCGCGCCGTGTACGAAGGGAAGACGGCGGCCCTGCTGACCACGGCCCTCCGCTTCGGCGCCATGTCCGCGAACGCCACGGAAGCCCAGTTGGAAGCCGTCACGGACTTCGGCTACAACCTTGGCCTCGCCTTCCAGGTAATTGATGACATTCTGGACCTGACCGCCTCCACGGAAAAGCTCGGCAAGACCGCCGGCAAGGACGTGAACGCCCAGAAATCCACCTGCCCGGCCCTGATAGGCATGGACGGAGCCCGTTCCGAAGCGAAATGCCGCACCCAGGCGGCCCTGGACGCCCTGATGATCTTCCCGGAAGAACGCCGCACCCGCCTGGTGGAACTGGCCAACTATCTCCTCAACCGCGAATATTAAGCCGCATTTTCTTTCATGCCCGCAGAAACCGTATCCGACAACGTGGAAACCCTGATCAATCTGGCGCTGGCCGAAGACTTCGGCCCCGGGGATGTGACTTCCACATACTTCGTCCCGGAACACCTGACCGCCAGAGCCATTCTGACGCCCCGGAAAAAGGGCGTTCTTTCCGGCGTCAACGTGGCGGCGGAAGTCTTCCGCAAGGTGGACCCCTCCCTGAAGGTGGAAGTCTACCTGCATGACGGGGAGGCCGTGGCGCCCGGCGCCGTGGTGATGCTCATTGAAGGGTCCGCCCGCTCCATCCTGGGAGCGGAACGCACCGCGCTCAACTTCATCCAGCGCCTTTCCGGCGTAGCCACGCTCACCAGGAAATACGTGAAGGCCGTTTCCCACACCAGCGCCCGCATCCTGGACACCCGCAAGACCACTCCCGGCTACCGCCTGCTGGAAAAGGCAGCCGTGGCCCACGGCGGAGGCACCAACCACCGCATGGGCCTTTATGACCGCGCCATGGTGAAGGACAACCACCTGATGACGGACGGCAACACGGAACACCTCCAGCAGTGCATCAACAGGCTGCGCGCGGAAAAGCCCGGCGTGGAAATCCAGCTGGAAGCGGACACCCTGGAACAGGTGGAAGCCTTCCTCAAGCTGGAAGGAGTGGACCACATCCTTCTGGACAACATGACGCCGGAGATGCTGAAGCAGGCCGTCGCCATGCGCGGCGACCGCGCCACGCCCCTGATGGAAGCCAGCGGGGGCGTCAACCTGGACACGGTGGCCGCCATTGCGGAATCCGGCGTGGACTTCGTTTCCGTGGGCTACGTCACCCACTCCGCCCCCTCCCTGGACCTGGGGCTGGATTTCAGCGTGGAATAACACTTACCTTTCACCCTATCATGGACCTGTCCAATTTCAGAGAAGAATACCTCAAGGGCCAGCTTCACAGAAAAGACCTGGCGGAAAACCCCTTTGAACAATTCCAGACCTGGTTTGAACAGGCCTTGAAAGCGGACATTCCGGAACCCAACGCCTTTTCCCTGGCTACGGTGAACGCCCACGGCAGGCCCTCCCTGCGTACGGTGCTGCTCAAATACTTTGACCAGACAGGCTTCGTCTTTTTCACCAACTACGGCAGCCACAAGGCCCATGACATTGAAGAAAACCCGCAGGTCTGCATGATGCTGCCATGGGTGATGCTGGAACGCCAGGTCATCATTTACGGGAAGGCCGTCAAGGTTTCCCGCGCGGAATCCCTGAAATACTTCCTCACCCGTCCCAAGGAATCCCAGCTCGGCGCGTGGGTCTCTCAGCAAAGCTCCGTCATCTCCGGAAGAAAACTGCTGGAAATGAAGCTGATGGAGCTGAAAAACAAATTCTCCAAGGGAGAAATCCCCCTGCCCTCCTTCTGGGGCGGCTACCGGATCATTCCGGACACCTTTGAATTCTGGCAGGGCGGCCCCGGCCGCGTTCACGACCGCTTCATGTACAAGCTCCAGGAAAACGGTTCCTGGACGATCGAACGCCTCCAGCCATGATTACCCGGCGAGCAACAGACCAGGGAGTTGCTTTCCTGGACGTGGAAACACCGCTCTGTACAGCCACCCTGTGCCTGCAAGGGGCGCACCTCACGTCATGGAAGCCGGAGGGGCAGGAAGAATGCCTCTTCCTTTCCCCCAATGCGGTCTTTGCGCCCGGCAAAGCTATCCGCGGCGGCATTCCCGTCTGCTGGCCCTGGTTCGGTCCGCGAAAGGGCGAACCGTCCCACGGCGTGGCGCGCACCTCGGAATGGCGCCTCCATCACCAGGAGACGGACAAGCGGGGGAACGCCCTGCTTTCCCTGGCCTTCTATCCGGAAGACGAATCCTACCCCGCCGCCATCCTGCGCCTGGCGCTGGGCCGCACGCTGGCCATGAAGCTGGAAACCACCGCCCGCATGCAGCCCTGCAAGCTCACGGAAGCCTTTCACAACTACTTTGCCGTCGGCAACCTGACCAAATGCCGCGTACACGGGCTGGACGACGTACCGTTCCGGGAAGAAGCGCCCCAGCCCATGAAGCACGGAGAACGCCCGCTGGCCCCCCTGGGGTGCCTGGACCGCGTTTACGACTGCCCGGCCTGTTCCGGGAAAATCGTGCTGGAAGACTTCGTGCTGAACCGCACCATCACCGTGGAGCGGGACCACGCCTCTTCCGTCATCATCTGGAACCCGGGACAGCAGGGAGCCGGAAACATGGCGGATCTGGGCGCGGAATCCTGGAACAAATTCCTGTGCGTGGAAATGGGCAATGCCGGTTCCCGCTGCATTCCCCTCGCCTCCGGACAATCCCACACCCTGTGCCAGAAAATCACGGTGGGACCGCTGGAATAGCAGGCATTCCCCCTCCCTTCCGCCTCCGGATGAACGGACGGCTGGCAGGAAACCCCATGCGCGGGGAATGACCTCCCAGGCCGTTCCGTACCGCTTCCGGACAGGGGAGCATGAAGAACGGCAGCCTTTCCGTCCTTCCCTTCAAAAGGTGAAATTGGACTCCTCCGGAACTTTTGTTCCCTGAATCATCCCTCCGTGGAGCTCTCCGGCAGGATTCGGCTTGCAAAAACCCCCCTTTTAAGGTTTGGTAGATTCCGAGCCTTTTGGCGCGTTCCCTACCAAGATGCATACAAACCCACCTTCCGATGTTGGCAATGCCGCAACCTTCATTGCGGAAATTTACGGTCAGGATGTCTTCAACATGGAGACCATGCGCAACTACCTGCCCCGTCCCGTCTACAAGAAACTGCTGGCTACCATCCGCAAGGACGAAAAGCTGGACCCGGACATTGCCAATGAAGTGGCCCAGGCCATGATGACGTGGGCTCTGGAAAAGGGCGCCAGCCATTACACCCACTGGTTCCAGCCCCTCAACGGAAGCACGGCGGAAAAGCATGACTCCTTCGTGGACGTGGACCCGGAAGGAAACCTGGAACTCAAATTCTCCGGAAAGAGCCTGGTTCAGGGCGAGCCGGACGCCTCCAGCTTCCCCTCCGGCGGCCTCCGCGCCACCTTTGAAGCCCGCGGCTACACTGCCTGGGATCCCACCAGCCCCGCCTTCATCAAGCGCACGGAAAACGGCGCCACCCTCTGCATCCCCACCGCCTTCTGCTCCTATAAGGGACAGGCGCTGGACAAAAAGACTCCCCTTCTCCGCTCCATGACCGCCGTCACCCGCCAGGCCAGGCGCCTGCTGTCCTGCTTCGGCGGCCCGTCCAACATCCACGTCAGCGCCGATCTGGGCGCGGAGCAGGAATACTTCCTGGTGGACAAGCAGCTTTACGCCCTGCGCCCGGACCTGATGATGTGCGGCCGCACCCTCTTCGGCAACGTCCCCCCCAAGCACCAGCAGATGGAAGACCACTACTTCGGCTCCATCAAGGACCGCGTGCTGGAATTCATGGTGGACGTGGACGAAGCCCTCTGGAAACTTGGCATTCCGGCCAAAACGCGCCACAATGAAGTTGCGCCCGGCCAGTTTGAAATTGCGCCCATCTTTGAAAGCCAGAACCTGGCCGTGGACCACAACATGCTGGTCATGGAAGTGCTCCGCAAGACCGCCAACAAGCATGACATGGTCTGCCTGCTGCATGAAAAGCCCTTCTCCGGCATGAACGGCTCCGGCAAGCACAACAACTGGTCCCTCTCCGCCCCCGGTTACGGCAGCCTGCTCAACCCGGGTTCCAGCCCGCAGGAAAACGCCATCTTCCTCACCCTGCTCTGCGCCACGATCAAGGCCGTGGACGAACACGCGGACCTGCTGCGCGCCTCCGTCGCCAAATCCGGCAACGAACACCGCCTGGGCGCCCATGAAGCGCCTCCGGCCATCATCTCCATCTTTCTGGGGGATCTGCTGGATGAAATCATTGAGCAAATTGAAAAGGGCGGCACCAAAAAGGCGTGCACCCAGAAAACCATCAACATCGGCGTGGATACCCTGCCCATGTTCCCTCTGGACGCCTCCGACAGGAACCGCACCAGCCCCTTCGCCTTCACGGGCAATAAATTCGAATTCCGCGCCGTAGGCTCCTCCCAGACCTGCGCCTGGCCCATGACGGTGCTCAACACCATCGTGGCGGAAAGCCTGGATGAAATCTGCACCATCCTGGAACCTGTCAAGGACAAGCCGGAGGAATTCCATGCCACGCTGAACAAGCTGCTTCAGAACATCATCAAGAAGCACAAGCGCATCCTTTTCAGCGGAGACGGCTACGGAGAAGCCTGGATTGAAGAAGCGGAACGCCGCAAACTGCCCAACGTTCCCGGCACCATTGAAGCCCTGGCCGCGCTGGAAACGCCCAAGGCCAAGGCCCTCTTTGAAAAATACAAGGTGGTCAGCCCCGTGGAGCTCCACGCCCGCCATGAAATCCAGACGGAAATCTTCCACAAGGAAATCAGCATTGAAGCGGAAACCGCCCTTCTGATGGTGGAAACCCTCTACATCCCCGCCGTGACGGAACAGCTCACGCAGCTCACCACCGCCATAGCCCAGATGAAAGCCGCCGGAATCAAGGCGGGCATGAAAGCCACCGCGGACCGCGCCAACCAGATCGGCACGCTGCTGGACCTTCTCCCCACCCAGGTGCAGGAACTCCGCTGCGCCGTGGACAAAGCCGAGACGAAGGTCATCCAGACGGGCATGGACAATCTAAGAAGCACCATCGACATGCTGGAAAGCCTGACGGACGCAGACCTGTGGCCCGTTCCCACCTATGCGGAACTGCTCTTTCTGTAAAACAAAGGGCTCCCTCCGGAACAGAAAATAACTGGCTATCAACCATAAACATCACTTATTCCAGTACCTTCCCCAAGAAAAAGGGCAAATTAATCGCCTGACGGATTGACAAAACAGCCAAAATAGTTATCCTTTCCGTCCGGTTGTGCATAGGCCGCTTAGACGGACGGCACTGAATCTAGTAATTCACAAGAAGCATCTTTCAACATCATGAGCAAGAGGACTTATCAACCATCCAAGCGTTGCCGCAAGCGTCAGTTCGGATTCCGTGCACGCATGGCTACCAAGAACGGAGCAGACATCATTCGCCGCCGCCGCGCCAAAGGCCGCAAGCGCCTGCTTCCCAAGGGAGCCGAAATCCAGTACAAGCGCCATACCATCCAGCACGGCCGTTAATTCAGCCGCCAGGACTTGGTTAACGCCTCCTTGGAACTTTTTCACGGGCCGACCCGCGGGAGATGCGTCTTACTCGTCAACAAAGCATGACCAGGGCATTCCAATTTGCCCGGGTGCGCAACGAGGGACCATCCGTAGCAGGTCGGCTTATTGTTTTAAGTGCAGCCCCGCTGGAACATCCGGAGGAACCCTCCAAATTCGGCATCATCTGCACGAAAAAAATCGGCTGCGCCGTCGTCCGCAACAAGCTGCGGAGACGCGTACGGGAAATCCTGAGGGCGCACGGAGCCCCCTTTGAACACGGCGTGCACCTGGTGTGCGTCCTCCGCTGGCGGGCCGTGGAAGCCAGCTATGCAGACCTGGAGCGGGACTGGCAGAAAGCCGCCCGCAAGCTCAAACTTCAACTTCTTTCCCGGGAACAAGACAAAGCATGATGAAATGGCTGCTCATTGCCCTGGTACGGGGCTACCAAACCTTCATCAGCGCCCCCCTGCATGCGCTGGGGGGCCCCGGCAGCGGCTGCCGCTATACTCCCTCCTGTTCCCAGTACTTCATCCAGGCCGTCCGGGTCCATGGAGCCTGGCGCGGCTTTCTTCTTGGCTCATGGCGCATTTTAAGATGCAACCCGTGGGGCGGTTCAGGGTATGATCCTGTGCCTCCGGCCCGCACGCCGCATTAAATTACCTTTCTCTCCCCTCCCTCTCAACCAACTTCAATCAAGCTATATCACATTATGGATCGCACAGCATGGATCGTCATAGGCGTTTGCGCCGCCCTTCTGGGCCTGAACATTTACATGGGCAACAATAAAAAGGAAGAGCCCGTCCCCGCCGCCCCGGCTCCCGTCCAGCAGACGGCCGCCGCTCCGGCAAGCGTCCCGGCTCCCGGAGCACAGGCGCCCGCCGCTCCCAGCGCCCCGGAACAGCCTTCCGCCAGCAAGGCCCTTGAAGAAGACAAGACCAGCCCGATCACGCTGACGGCCACGCAGGAAGCGGACGGCAAGCAGGAACCCTTCATCACGTACACCTTCAACCGCATCGGCGGCTCCATCGGCGCCGTTACCCTCCACAACGACATTGTGGACTCCCAAAAAGTCGCGGACCACAACATCACCATCAACGAAGCCCAGCAGAGGGGCATTGGCGAGCTTGTCTTCAACATGGACGCCACCCAGGACCCGTCCTATGACAACACCGTGTACAAGGAAGTCAGCCGCACGGCGGACTCCGTCACCCTGGAGGGCTATGATCCCGCACGGCAGCTCTTCATCTCCAAGACCTACACCCTGCACCCCGTCAAGAATCTGGAAGGAAAAGTACTGCCCGGCAGCAAGTACCTCATCCGCCTGACCGTCTCCCTGCTCAACAAATCCTCCAACGTCCAGGATCTGCGCTACATGGGCATCTTCGGCGGCAGCGCCTACCCCATCGCCAAGAGTGAACCGAAGGACACCTACACCCACTTCTTCTACCATGCGGACGGTTCCCTGGAACAGGAAGTGCCCTCCTATTTCACGGGCGGCTTTTTCAGCACCGCAAAGGCCCGCGTCCTGGAAGGCCCCTTGCAGGACCTGACCTATGCCGGCGTGATGAGCCAGTACTACGCCACCATTCTTCTTCCCCAGAACGAGTCCAAGGGCTCCACCGTGTACGCCACCCGCCAGGAATTCCCGCTGGCGCATGAAAACAACACACTGGTGCCCGGCGTCACCGTAGCCATGGGCATCCCCAACCTGACCATGGCGCCCAACGAAATAAAGACGCTCACCTACGACATCTACACCGGTCCCAAATTCAACGCCTACCTGCGCGACCTGAACCTCACCTACCCCGCCATCAGCGACATCATGGCGTACGGCTGGCTCGTCTTCCTGAGCGTGCCGATGAACTGGCTGCTCAACCTCTTCCACGGATGGTTCGGAAACTGGGGCGTGGCCATCATCTGCATGACCATCGTCGTCCGCGCGCTCATCTGGCCGCTGCACAAGAAATCCTACATGGCCATGAAGCGCATGTCCCTGGTTCAGCCGGAGATGGCCAAGCTCAAGGAAAAATATCCGGACGACCCCCAGAAGGTGAACATGGAGATGATGAAGCTGTACCAGAAATACGGCATCAACCCTGCCAGCGGCTGCGTGCCCATGCTCATCCAGATCCCCATCTTCTTCGCCTTCTACCGCGTGCTCCAGTATTCCGCGGAGCTGAGGGGGCAGCCCTTCTGCCTGTGGATGACGGACCTGTCCCTGCCCGACACCGTAGGCCACCTGTTCGGCATCCCGATCAACATCCTGCCTCTCATCATGGCCGTGACCATGATTGTCCAGATGCGGATGACCCCGCAGGCGGGCGAACGCTCCCAGCGCATCATCATGAACCTGATGCCCCTGATGTTCTTCCTCTTCTGTTATAACTTCGCTTCCGCCCTGGCCCTGTACTGGACCACGCAGAACCTGATTTCCATCGGCCAGACGGCCCTCATCCGCCGCCTGCCCATGCCCGTGCTCTCCGCCGCCAAAAAGAAGAAGCCCGGCTTCTTCCAGAGGATGATGGACCAGCAGCGCGTGGCCCTGGAGGAACAGCAGCGCAAGGCCAAGGGCCGCAACATGCGCAACATAACGCCCAAGAAGTAGGGGCGCGCCTTTACTCTCTCTTCCCTGCAAGTGCGGCTGTTCACACGGCCGCACTTTTTTATGGGTTATAAAAAACGTACCTCTCCCGACGGGGATTTTCGAATTCCTTCTATTTAAATACCGAAAGACGCTAATCAAAAAATCTCCTGTCCGGCCCCTCTGCACCATCTTCAGACAAGGGACTTACGGAAACAACCGTACAACTGGCATTATCCGCATGGCAGGAAGAAAGAAAGCGGACGGAATGGAACAGGGACTGCACGGAGGAAGCAAGATGTTCCCTCTGCCTCATTTCACAATCGGGCCCTTTCCAATACATAGGGGAGGAGGCATCGGACAATGACGCGGCAATCAAAAAATCATCAAGAACGCCCCAGACTCCATCCGTACAAAGGAAAAACAAATCTCCACGCTCATATTCCAACTCCCGGTAGCCCATCTTGGGAGGAATGCTTCCTCCCAGGGCCTTGATCAACTGATGCCTTGATCTGTTCCCATTCACCTCATCTGCGGATAAAAGTCCCTGGTCCACCAAAAGCTGAGCCACATTATCATCCTTGCTCCTGAAACAGATTTTACTGCCGCGCAAATGATACGCGCGGCAGTCTCCTACATGACCAATATAACATCGTCCGGACCGGTGCAACAGGACAGATGTTACGGAGGCTCGGCCGCCACGGTAAGTTTCCACCCGGACTTTTTCATTGGCACAGAGGAAAAAGGATTCCAGCCATAAACGGGGCTCCGGAGTAGGCATGCCTACGCTAGCCTTCCAATATCTGGAAGCCGTTTTAATAACTGCCCGGGAAGCCTCCGCCCCAAGAGAGTGACCTCCGGCTCCGTCTACAATCACGAAAAAAGCCCACTCCTCATTATTCCAGTAACCCGAAGAATCCTGCTGTTCCTTCCGGTCTCCCAGCATGGAATCACTGCACATGAACAACCAGTTTTTTTGGAGGAAACAACTGAAACGCTGTTCGTCCGACAAGCACTCTCGTTCGGACACATCCCCGGAACACCTCTGCATATCCCAGGAAATGGAAGAAATGGGGATTTCTCCGAGTTCTTCCCAATCCCTCCTTTCCAATTCTCCGGCAGATTCAGTCTCTCCTCCGGGGATCATTTCCTCCGGCCAAAAAAAATTCTCATCGCAGAGAGCTACAAAAACAAGCTTCAAATCTCCCAGACGAATCTCTTCCCTCCCCAAAAGGATAAAGGAGCCTGCCACCCTCTCTCCATTAACAAAAACAGGAAAATTCTCCTCACCGCAGACGTTCAATTTAAACAACCGGTCATCTTTCGTCAGGGAAATGGAACAGTGAGACTCTTCCGCCACTCCCTCATACTCTTCCGAGATAACCAGTGTATTGCTCTCAGCCGTCCCCATGGAAGCTTTTCCATAAGTTAGCGGGAAAAACTTTCCGCAATCCACGCCGGAAACAATCACCATCCACCCCACGACCAATGAATCAGGGAAAGGGCCGCAGGACGGCCTCCCTCCGGCAGACAACATCTTTTCCTGCTGTATCATGCCCTCTTTTTCAATTCATTAATCCAGACGGATGCAGACGCGAATCTGTCTTCTCTCCGAACCTGGAGGGCACGGTCCAGGCTCTTCAGGAAGCCGGATGAGTACCGGCTCTGCAAATGCCTGTCGGAAGCCAATCCTGTCTGATGAGCACTGCAAAACCGCTGGTCACCGCGTATTAACGGCTCACCGGTTATCAGAAAATAGAAACAGGAAGCCAGGGAATATACCTCGGCGCGGGAATCATAAGCTCCCCCTTTCAGCAGAGTTTCAGGAGCCGCCACATTCACATCATGAACAACCGTAGTCTGGACGTCCCGTTCTCTCTCCAGAAGGCAGAACATTCCTTGAATCACCATGTTCTGACGTGCTTCATCCCAAAAAATGGAATTCAGGGAAATATTGCCATGCAAGACATTTCGCTCGTGCATATAAGAGACGGCGTCCAGAAGAAGCATCATCTTCTTCTCCAACCTGTCTGAAGACATTCCAGCCAGGTCCTTCATTTTCTCCGGCAGGGAGGCGCCCTCCGGAGGCATTTCATGGACAGCTATCCCGCTCCCCAATACTCTGTAAACGCCAAGCACTTTCCCCAGGGACGCATGGGAAAGCTCCGCAGCCGTACTGTAAAATTTCAGAAACCTCTCCAGCATCTTTGCAAAGGCTGCCTCCTTCCCGGGAACCGCGGCAAAATCAAATTCCCGGGCCTCCCTGGATACCATGCTCACAGGAGCAAATTCCTGGACAAGCACGCCTTCTCCGCTTTTCCTGTCCTGTGCCTTGTAAATACAATAGTACGGATCCAGGGAGTATACGCTTTCCAGTTGATACGCGCCCAATTTAACGCCTTCCGGAAGAGGAATGATATACATGGCAGTTTATATCCGCTGCATCCGGCATGGGAAAACACCGGAGGGGGGGTGAGCTTTTTTCCCTAAAGTTCATTATCCTTCACAAGCACCAAAAGGTCTTCCAGCAACAGGCAGCGGTCCTTGATGAGACTGATCTCCAAACTCAGGGCGTTTACATTGAACCATCCGTCTTCCACAACTTCCGCATTCCCGCCTTTAAGGCACAATCTGTAAAATGATAAAGTCACATCCCTCTCAGAAATCCAGGCCCGCTGAGACTTTTTCAGCTCCGCAATCATGGAGGAACGGGCTGCATAATACTTCATTAATGCCTGATAAGCCTTGTTGAGCCTTCTATCCCAATAGGCGAAAAGCTCTCCCCGGACGATGTTTGCCGCCCTGTCGCCAGTACTCTCATCCAACCTTGCGGTCAGCTCCGTCAATTCGGGATCCTCCTTGCCGGGAGTGTTAACGGGTGCGGGTTCCTGGGCCGGCGCAAAAACGGTTCCCAACAGGGCTGCCATCATCACGGTTATTGTTTTTTTCTTCATGTGATTTCTTATTTTTATATCCATTTTCCCGTTAAAGATCATTCAACTTAACGGTATCCAGAAGCTCTTCCAAAATGGCGCAGCGGGTTTCAATAAAGTCAAGCTGCAGTCTAGTTATGTTGGCCCGGAACCATTCGTCTTCAGGCTCATTTTCCTCTCCTCCCTTCAAGCACAACCCGTACGCCTCCTCCGTCGCATCACGGCAGGCGATCCAGTTCCTTTGCGCCGTTCTCAATTTGCCGGCTACTGACGGGTTCTTCGCGTAATGGGCCATAAGGGCCTGATAAACCCTCTTAAGCCGGCCATCCCAATACTCTATAAGATCATACCTGAGTATGGTGGCCTGCCGGCCGGTAATCTCTCCTTTGAATTTCTCACGTATTTCAGCAAGTTCGGGGTCCACGAACTTTTCATCCAGCATGATGGTGATTTCAACCAACTTTTTGGAAGTCTGGTCCTTGTTGCATGTAAGATATCCTTTAAGCACCCCCTTGTAGTAACGACGTCCGCCTTTATCCGTAAAGATGATCGTTGCCGGAGACGGATTCTTTCCGCAGGCTTTTTCGTAGGACGCTTCTCCGGATAAAATGTAACGCCTGTATTGGCTGGGGTCCTTCTCATAATACTCTCCGCCAATGGGCGCCTCTTTCGTTTTGTCCACATAAACGGCGGTAATAAGGGCGGAAGTCCCCTTCGGTTCATATCTGGTAATTTTGCTCTCTGCGCCCTCATAGGACAGTCCATCCGAAAAGTGCAGGGAATCCTTCTCCTGTCCGTTCTGATAGACAATACTGCATTGCGCTTCTGCCACTGCCAGGGAGGAGGGGGCCTGAACATCTCCGGCGAACGAGCAAACGCCACCCATAATGGCAATGACAGCCCATACTGCATCTTTCATGATTGTATTCAATATCTTAACCATTTTCTTATGACCAATTTGTTTTAATTTCAGATCCCGGCATCTCCATTCGCCTCTTACCCTGGGGTGTCAAAGACCGTTTCCTTGAACCAGTCCAAGGAGTTCTTCCAGAATTCGGCATCTCTCCTCGACAAGATCAATGAACAGGCAATTTATATTTGCCGCATACCAGCCGTTCTCCGGAAGGTCTTTTCTTCCCCTCTTCATGCATTTTCCGTAAGTTTTCACGGTTGCGTCCCGGTAGGTGATCCAGGCCTGCTGGGATGCCTCCAGCTGCTCCGCCAGTTCCGGACGTTCCGAATAATGCTTCAATAATTTCCGGTAGACCTTTTCCAGCCTTTTCTCCCAATATGCCCATAGTTCCACTCTGAGCATATTAACCACCATTTCCTGGTTGGGCCTGTCAAACTGACGGAGCAAGCGAGTCAAGACAGCATCCTCACGGCACATGTCCTCCCCGTCTTTTCCCAGGGCGGGGGAAAAGAAAAATACCGTAAAAAGAACGGCAGGAGGAAAGAGAGAAGATTTCATATCAACCCCAAAGCCTTAAATTACTTGAAAATCGCATGACGTCCATGAAACATACGTGAGAGGTGAACCTGGCTGCGTTGCTTCTCCTTTCGTTTCCTTATTCGGGTACGGTGATCGTGATGCTGACCAGCTTCACCCCTTTGGGATAAGTATGCGACCACCTGTCACACATAAGAGTCCCGCTCAATGTGCCTTTCCATGTATTCCCCTTCTTCCCGGTAAAAGTAATTGAGGCAGGCGCAAATTCCACGCCTTGCCCTTCATTGAAGACGCCGTCCAGGATTTTGTCCCTGGTTTTCTCGGACATATTCTTTTCCCCGGAAATGAGATAGTAGAATTCGATTACTCGTGTTCCCGTCTCTGCGGCGTTAAGCCAATTCAAAACAATTTGCGCGGAAGCGCCGTCGGGAGCGTATTTCAATAAGAAGGCATGATCATCCTTGAGTGTCAGCTGCTGTGAAAAGATCTGATTATCCATCTGATACTCAAATTCAATCGTCGCGCCCTTGATGGAGTCGGGAGCCTGGATATCCGCGCAGAACGCGCTGGCCCCGCAAACGATGGCTGTTGCGGATAAGGATAACAATGTAGTTACATTCATGTTTTTTCTTTCTGTTGTTATTGTTTTTGTTCGGCAAAGAACGGCATATTTCATGCCGTTTCTGCAAGGCTATTTGGGCAGCTTGATTGTGATGCTGATGAGTTTGTCCCATCCCCCTCCTCTGTCGCAAGTCCGGTATCCATGGATCTTACCCTGGTAGATACGGCCTTTCTTGCTGGAAAACGTAATGGTTGCGGGTTTAGCGTTTTCTTCAAAATTTGCGAGGTGCTTATCCTCTCCGCTCACTATGAAATTATAAAACCTTCGTCCCGTATGCGTATAGCCAAAAGAAATAAGTGCGGTTCCTTTTTTAGGTACGTAAACCAATTCGCTATAAGCGCTTTCTATAATTTCATCATACTCCAATGTCTCTCTACGAATAAGATTTGCTTCTTCAAATTCAATGGTGATTGTCGCACCCTTGATAGATGGCGGCGCCTGGACCTCTCCTGCATATGAAAACGCCGCACAGGAAAGAACAGTGGCGGATGATTTTGCAAACAAGAGGTTCCTTTTCATTTTATTTTCATGCTATTGATTGATATTAGCGGCTAAAAAGAAAATTCACCATCCTTCCCAGCAGGCTTGGAGGACGGGAAAAATACCCTATGGCGGTTACATTATCAGAGTTTCCCTTGGTGCGCTGGACCGCCAGCAGAGCCAAATCTTCAAGCGTTTGCGGCATGGCTGACAGGGAACCAAGAGAGACGGAGGCGATTTCCCCCGTGTGCAATTCCTGCCAGAAGCCATCACAGCACAGGATAAAGGCATCTCCCGGCATCCATGGCCGGCGGTCAACATGGGGAACAATGTTGCGGGTGGAACCCAGCGCCTGAATCAGCTTGCTCTGGTCCGGATGGTGGTAGGTTTCAAACGGAGCTACACGACCGGAATCAATCAATATCTGAAGAACGCTGTCATCCACCGTCTGATCCACAAGAGTCCCCCGGGAAAAATGGTACATCCTGCAATCCCCCAGATGAGCCACCACGTACTCTCCCGGCAGTACCAGAAGCACGACGACCGCAGCCTTTCCACTGTGCCCCGCATCCCCGGCTCCGGTTTGGTCAATGATGCGCTGGTGGGCTTCTTTCAAAGCCTGATGGATCACCTCCGAAGGATTGTTCAAAAGCTCCTGCTGGCGGTCTCTCCAAACCTCTTCAAAGATAGAGACGGCCAAGGCGGAAGCCGCAGCCCCATCGGCATGGCCTCCCGCTCCGTCAGCCACTACCAGCAGGCTGGCGGAGCCATGAGTCCACATGCCCAGATTATCCTCCTGCTTTTCCCGATCCCCAATCAGGGAAACGGCAAAAACCAGATCATTTTTCAACGCCTTCAGTTCTTTCTTCATAGGAGCGTTATCAATATTGTTCCATCCCGTTCAGAAGTTTCAGGCATTCCCTGGCAGAACGCAGGCGTTGCCCCGCATCCGGCTCCAGAGCCTGGTCAAGCACCTGTAACAATTCACGGCGGAACCGGGATAAAAGAGAAGAGTTCTCCGCCAGATGGTCATTTTCCGGACAACAACAGCGTATGGTGCTGATGAGCGGAGGCTCTCCCAGCAACAGGCAGTAAAACGTAGCGCCCAGGGCATAAATATCCGTCCACGGGCCATGGGAAGCATCCTTGTCCATTTGTTCCGGCGGATAAAAACATTTGGTTCCCATCACCGTATGCTGGAAATCCGCCGCAAAATTCCTGGCAAGCCCGAAGTCAATGAGGACAATCTTCCCTTCCGGAGTAAGCATCAGATTAGCGGGCTTGATATCCCGATGATAGATAAACCGTTCATGGATATAATCAAGGATATGGAGACTCTGGCGTAGATAGTCAAGAACCTCCTTCTGAGTCAGGCTTGAGGCAATATGATGATGTTCAATCATATCCTCCAGTGTTTTCCCCTCTACGAAACTCATGACGTAATACACCGTATTAAGCGCCTCAAACAACCGATGCACTTTGACGATGCCCGGATGATTCAAACCGTGCATCAACCGCGCCTCCCGGATAAACCGCTGCCGAGCCCATTCGAAATCCTCCGCATGCCTGCCTTCCTTGACCTGCAACCGGAGAGTGGAAGAACACCGTATTGCACTGGAATGGGGAAAATTTTCCTTCAGGACCACCCGCTTCCCCTCCATGCGATCCTCCGCCAGGTAGCTGATGCCGAATCCTCCCATGCCCAGACAAGAATCAATCCTGTAGGGACCGATGCAAATACCATCAGGCAATATGTGTTGGCTGGACATGAGGGATTCCTCGTGAATGAACGGACTCAGGCACGGTTCCTCTTCAAGATGGCAAGAAGAAGCTCAGGAATAATGCTTAGTACGATGTAAGCCAGATGAAGCACGATGGGCGCGGCACACATCACGCATATGCTGATGATGGCACCCATGGAAAATTTAGAAGGAAAGAAAAAAGCAAAAGAGCTACCTCCGTCCCCTGCAAAAATAATGCTACAGCTAAGGAGACTTAATACCAGCAGCCATAAAGGGGTCAGTGTTTGCCCCGCTACCAGCATGTAGCGTAACCCGTACATCATGTATCCGATCAGGTCAGATGATCCGGATGCATCCTGCTCGTTAATATCTACAAAAATCCTATTGCAGTTCAAATGCAGCCAGACAAGATAGAACAAGCATACGAGTACTAGAATGCCGACGACGATCATGACACCTTTTAACGCGCATATGCCGATGATGGTGGCCACTATAAACAATACACCCAAGATGGACGCCAAACGGGGAATAAGCATGGAAGACAAAACCGGTTTTCTTCCGAAGAAGTAACCTATGTTTGCTCGGGAAAACAAGGTAACAACATATTGTAAAAGGACGCCGACCAGAATTCCTCCAATCAGAGCGGCCATGATTGCTCCCCCCGACAAACCTCCTTCAACGGTTTCCATGGAAGAGGAGGGAGAGAAATGGCTGTAAGGATTGGAATACGGAGAAAATCTGGGGGAAGGAGCTGAAGCTATGGTAGCGATAGCAAAGGCCATCAAAGTCGTAGCCAAAATGGTCATTATACTCGTAAGCATATTGGAAAATTTCACCCATTTTTTAAATAAGGGAACCAATTTCTCAAACCCGAATACATTATATAATAATCTGTCTATAAATGCATTCAATCCATTCATACTGGAAGTAACCTTATCCATGCTCTGGCCACTCCCAACAAAAGAGGAGGCCGGACGAGCCTCGGAGCGAGCCTCTCTGGCCGGAAAGAAAACCTCCGAAGAAGAGGGAACGGAATCAGGCCTCCTTGCCGGCTCATTATCTTTCAGAACATCTCTAAGGAGGCTCCATTGCTGCTACCCTTTTTGGATGACGTTGGTAGTTCCGTTAATCTTTCCCTGGGAAAGAAGCAGCCGGAGTTCATTTTCACTAAAAGGGCCTTCAGGGGAGCCTCCTGCGTGGGCATAATAGTATTTTTTATCTGTGTTACTCATGGTATAGTAGTTATGGTTATTGGAAGTAAATCGTATAATGCCCTATGTTTCCTGACTCGTTCAGGGAAATGGGAACCGCCTCCCCATGGGGCAACGGCATTCCCTTCCAAAGGAGAGGGAGCTTCCTGCTGTCATTCCGGATGAAAAGCTGCCCGCGCGTATAAAAAACAGTAGCATGCCTCCGGGAAATGCTTGCATTGCATGAATCATTGGGAAGATAGAAAAAGTCATTTCTGGCAGCGCTCCTGCCCAGACTCACGGCCCAATCGTTTTTACCGAGCGTCAGACTCATGTAATTGGCAATCTTCTGATTTTCATTATTATAAGCAGTCAGCACCACACTGACAGCGTCATTCCTTTCCCTGCCGTTTCTCCGGAAATGCCATACCAGGCAGGCAATGCCTGCCACGGACATGCAGAGGGAGGCTGCCCAAGCCCTCTCTCCTCCCTCCTTACTTTGAAGAGCGGTAAAAACCAGCAGCGCTCCGACCAATAACATGGAGCCGAAAAGCAAGGCCCATTGGGAGAGAAACGGAGACGTCTCCCTGTCTGATACGTTTAAGAGGGGGGCCTCTTCCCTCTTCATCCCGGCATCTGGAGGATTTTTCCCATCCGGGACAGGAAGAGCGTTTCTTCTGGAAACAACCAGCCTGGACAAAACCCGGCAACTCTGTGGACGGTCACCCTCATTAATCTGAAGGGAATAATCCAGAGCAGACAGGAAGGGTTCACTATATTGACTCAACAGATTCTTGTCCCTGGACACGGTCCTGATCGTATCAGAACGCACCCGGCTGATAGCCAGGGGTGGTTCTTCCCCGGTAATAATCCGGTAAAAGGTGGCTCCCAGCGCATAAATATCCGTCCATGGGCCGATGTGCCCGTGTGACTCCAGCTGCTCCACAGGGGCGTATCCTATCGTCGCCAGCACCGTACGTGTGGCTTCAGAAGAACTATCCCTGGCCGCCCCGAAGTCAATCAGCAGAGGAAGACCTTCCCGGGTAATAAGGATGTTGGAAGGCTTGACATCCCTGTGGCACAAATGATGCTGGTGAACGTGCTCCAAGGCTTCAAGCAGCATCAGGAAATATTGCTCCAGGGCGGAAGCCTGCATACCGCCCTCTCCGGATTTCATGAACCATTCCAGCAAATCCACCCCTTCAATGTAGGGCATGACGAAATAGGCGGTGTTATTGCATTCAAACGCCTCATAGACGGAAACGATATAACGGTGGTTCAGCTTGCCCAGCGTCTTGGCCTCACGGAAGAAGCTGTTGAGAGACCAGCGATAGGTTTCTTCCGCGTTTCCACGCTTGAACGGGACCACATTCAGGGTATTCCAGTCCCGATAGGCGATTTCCGCGGGCAAATTCTCCTTAATGACCACATGGGCGCCTGATATCCCCTGCCTGGCCAGGTACGTAATGCCAAAGCCCCCGCCGCCCAGTACGGAAACGATTTCATAATCCCCCAGGCGCGTTCCGGGAGGAAGCGCCTGGGGGTTGAAACCTTGCCTGGGAAACGACTGGGGCATTGCTTTAATATTAAACCTAGCTCAAGACGGTAAACTTTGCATTCCCCAGCGTAATCACATCTCCGGAATGCAATAGGGCCTTCTGCTTGTAGAGTGTTACGCCGTTAACAGTCGTCTGGCTGGAACCGCCTGCATCCTGCAGGTACAAGCCGCCATTCCTGAAAACAAGCTCCGCATGCACGCGGGAAACGGAAAGATCGGGAACAACCAGATCACATTGGTCCGATTTTCTGCCAATTACCAGTTTCCCCTTGCTCTCCACCATCGCAATGGAGAAGGTCAGCAAACATTCCTTGCCGTCTTCCAGCTGCCCCTTCAATTGAATGGGAACGGATGCGGCCCCTCTATCACTGCGGGGAAACGAAGAAGGCTGCTTTTTCTGGGACACCTGCTGCGGGGCCGGAGGCATCTCCCAGGAAGACGCAACAGCCGGAGCGCCGGAAACCGAACTTCTCATCCCTACGGCCGGAGTGGCCGCCTTTGATTTCCCTTTCCAGCTGTTTTTCAGGGAAAAATAGGCAATCGTGCCAACCACGGCCAGCAGAATCATCCCTCCGCCCAGATAGACATACATCTTGGTACTGGAAGACATGGTTCCCTGGGCCACCAGATGATCCGTCTTTTCATTTTTCAGGAAGATGAGCAGTTCCCGGGCTGAAGAAGCCAGCTGGTACTGAGCGGATCCGGAAATGTCAATGTCTCCCTCTTTGTCAACAATCTTCCCCTTCAAATATTTCCCGGCCGTATTTACTCCGACCACATTGCCATCCGCATCCACAAGAGGCCCCCCGCTATGTCCCGCACTGATGACGGCGTTATGCTCCAGAATTTCCAGCTCCCGCTTGCGAACGTCATTATTCCACGGCTTGTTGACGATTCTTCCTATCGTCCCCTGGTAAAGGGATGGCCGGATGAACTGGTCTATATCGTCCGTCAGGTTAAACTCCACCGTTCTTTTCTGCTTGGTTAACAAGGATATCCACTTGTTATACATGGCCTTGGCATCCTGGATGCGGTCCAGATCCGCAGGAAAACCGAGGGAATAAACCGTCTGCCCGGCAATACACTTGTTCTGCTGAAGATAGAGGGGTTCATATCCCTGGGCCTTTTCTATGCGAAGAATCGCCATGTCCCGGTCCGCGTCCTTGCGGATGACATCAGCACGGCTCAGGACAGCCTTTCCATCATACTTGTACATGACGACCAAAGCCAAAGGCTTGCAGCCCGCCGGCACCTCCACCACATGGAGATTGGTCACGATGTTACCTTCACGATTGATAAAGAACCCGGACCCCAGCACTCCGTCCTCCTTCCCAAGAGGAGTTACGTACAGGTTGACGATGCGTGCGACGGACTGTTCCATCTTTTTAATCACAATGGGAGGCGTATCCGAAGAATAGACGCTTGAAATTCCTATGATGAACAGAAGGCAAAGAACTACCGCCGCTTGAGTTGTGATACGAGTTAACATAATATTTAATATATTTGAAATAAGGTTAGTCCTGATGGGAGCGTTTGATGATGAGCGTCTCTCTGCCGGTATCCCTGTGGGAGGACATCTCCAGGACCTTGATCAAGGCGACGCTTGTGTTATCCTGGGTAGCTCTACCGGCCTCCCGGACGGTATCCAGAATATTCCGGACATCCTGAATGGCAGGGGACAAGGGGGTGCATTGGCGACAACAATCCGCCAGACTTTCCTTTCCTATCGTCAGAATCCCATCTGAGGAAAGAAGAATCATATCCCCTGGTTCCATGAAAATGCCCGACCGGTAATCCACATGGAGCAAAGGTTCTCCCACAAGGGCGGAAGTCAGGCAGTTTTTCTGCGGCTCCGCATCAAATTCCTCCAGGGTGATCCTTCCTTCCACCAATTTCTCTGACAAATCCTGGCCAATAGTATGAATTCTGTTGATCCGGTGCAGCTTACCGCGACGGTACAGGAAAATAAGGGAATCTCCCACACTGATATAATGCAGAAAATTTCCGCATATATAAGCGGCGCACAGCGTAGTGCCCATATTTCTGACTTTCTCCGAAACCAACCGGGCATCCCCCACCGCCTCGTTAGCGGCGGACAAAGCTTCAGGCAACTTGTCCGGCTCCGGAACCAGGTCTTTCAGAAAAACACTGACAAATGCTCTGACAGCACATTCACTGGCAATTTCCCCACCCTCATATCCCCCCATTCCATCTGCGAGAACGCACAAGACGGCCCGTCCCTCAAACTGGTCGGGAGGAACAAAGGCATAAAAATCCTGCTGATTTTCCCGGGCTCCCAGCATCTGGGCGCCGGCAAAATCAAACGAATAAGCCAAAAACCGGGACATATCGCAGTTCATCATTCATATGTTTAAGGAAAATCGCAAAAGAATGCCGCCTACCAGAAAAACCGCTCACCGCAGAGCGGGATGAACATAATTTCCGTTTCCTCCGTCAATCTAATTCTGTCGTAGGGAGACAACCCTATGGGAGTCAGAATAACTTCATCATTCAGATAGCTCATGTTGGAAGAATCACCGGGAACGACAAAGAATTTTCTGGACCGCTGGTCGTAGGAAATCAGCAAATGCCTTGTTCGGGAAATGGTTTTATCCCCGTAATTGCAAACAAGACGGTTGGATTCATCCCTTCCGATGGTATTCTGGCCGAATCCTACACAGAGGGAATTCCCCTTTCCGGGACCTTCCGTAATAACAATCCAGCCCACTACCGGATCGTTGCTCCTGTCAGTTCCGGACAGCTTCGTTTCCTCTTTAGGGGAAGAATCGTGCTCTCTGGACGAAGAAGGCCTGACCAGTACTGTCTTATCGGAATCGGAAGGCACGGGAACGGAAGGGGCTTCCTGGCGTTGAAAACGTGTCGGCTGGTCATCAACAGAAGTCGACAGGGGAATAGGACGTATGGCCTGTCCCGGACTTTGAACGCAAACCGTCGGCAAATCTCCCAGTCCTCCAGGAGCTGCGCGGCCCGGCACCGGCGGCAAATCCGCCAATGTCGCGTCGTCATCTTCATAACTCCTATCGGGAACGGGAGGGAAGTTCATCCCAGTAGGCTGTCCCCGGCGAATCATTCTTGTTTCCTGATCTTCCATATTCATGGTTGTTTGTTTATTGGTGTGTAAAAACTAATGCTGAGACCTGAAAGTCATAACGACATCTCCCAGCTCTATGCGGTCTCCATCATGAAGCTCCGTTTCCACAATCTTGCGGTTATTGACGAACACGCCGTTAGCCGACTGCAAATCCGCAATGATCCATCTCCCGACATCTTCCCGGCGGATCATGCAGTGCACCCTTGAAACGCTTTCATGATCAATCACGCAGTCATTGTCGGAATTTTTCCCTATCCTCGTTACCGCCCTTTTGATGGGATACTGCACTACCGTGCGGTTGTGAATGACCAGCACGGGATATCCGCGGGTCCGGAATACAAGAAATCCCCCCCATGCCAGAGCGACGGCCAGTACTCCCCCTGCCGTAAAGATCCACATGCCGCCCTTGCCTTCATTTTCCTCAGGAACCATGAATCCGTCCTCCATACTTGACTCAGGAAGGACGGAGGCCATCTGTTCCTTCTCTTCTTCCTCCTTTTTGACGGAATCAGCCATTCCACTAATATCCGCTCTCAGGGAATCTACAGTCACCTTCTTCCGCTGCTTAAGCAAATCCATCCAATGCAGAATGAGACGGGTGACTCCTTTTTCAAAAGCCGAGCATTCCTCCAGATGTTCCACCCTCCCGTCTATATCCCGGCGCAGACGCTCGGGAACTCCGTCAGACAGGCCTTTCAGAAGGGAGGCCAGCTCTGCATACAATTCATCCGGGGAATTTTGTTCCGGGGATTTCTCTGTTTCCGGAGTATCCACGGCAACCAGAATACGCCGGATGATGTTTTCAATCTCATCCAGGCCCATTTCCTTTTTCAATGCCCTTTCTACAGGACGGCCCGCCATTTTATCAAACTCGTCAGAGGAATATTCCCCCGTCCATGTCTTGTCGGACTTGCCGGAAATCGTCACTTTCACCAGACCCTTCACTCCGCTCAAACGGAAAGGAGCCCGGAAAGTCTTTCTTGAAAACCGGGCCAGGGCATCCAGTTCTTCATGGGAAGCTTCCCCCCCTGATTTCCGGTCCACCAGCATGAATGACCCTCCGGAAGCTTCAGCCAATTTGACCAGTTTCTCTGTAAAAGGAACGTCTTTCCCGGACTCCATGTAGCCTATGCAATGGCAGGTCATCTCCAGCCTCCGCAGCTGCCTTTCCAATTCCTCCTGAAAAACAAGGCCGCTGATTCCTTCCAATTCATCACGGCCGTCGGAACACACCAGCAGGGCTTTCATCTTCGGAAGTGAACCTCCGGGCGACACAGCCCTGGTCATTTCCGCCAGATTCTTATAAAGATGGGTAACGCCCTTGGTAACGGAATCTCCGTTAAAATTTGCCTTCCCCAGTTTTTCCGCAGCCTGTTTCGGCGCAAGAGCTACGCAAACAGGAATCTTTCCCTTCTCTATGGCATAAACCGTCACCCTGTCGGCCCCGGGAAGCCGTGAAATCAGGAAAAGGGCATCCCGTCTCTGCTGCTCAATGGTCTTCCGTCTTCTCCCCCTGTCAGATACATCCAGGGCAATCATCCAAAAACAGGCTTCCCTGCATTCCTTCTCAACAATACGCCCTTCCGAAACTATCTCTTCCTTCCACTCCGGTCCGCCAAACACGCGTACAGAGTTGATGCCGCTTTCATTCCGGGGAGCGATTTCCAGAAAAAACAGACCGGAATCCGGTTCGTAAGACCACTGGGGAGGAAAAAGAAACTCCAGCCCCGCAGAGTCACTCCCCTTCACAGGAAGAGACAGCAGGCATCCCCCCAGAAAGAGGAATAATCCGGATAGGACCCATAATCTCATGGCATTCATTGTTTCAATGACTTAAAAGCTTTCTCCGCATCCCGGTTCCCCGCGTCCGCAGCCTGCCGGTAATATTCCCTGGCCTTGTCAATCAGATGTTTCCTCTGGCAATGAAGCCCCATCATGTACATGGCATCCGCATTTCCGTTCAGCGCAGCGCGTTCAAACCACCTGACAGCCTTCTCCACATCCCTTGGCGTACCCTTGCCTTCCCAGTAACACCTGGCCATCAGCTCCTGGGCCTCAGGATTGCCCTTCTCCGCCATCACCGTTAACAAGGGAAGAACTTTCCTGTTCCGGGACTCATCCTCGCTTGCATAATACAGGTTTGCGAGGAGCATCACACCCTGCGCCCCCTGTTCACTTTTGCAGGCGGATTCCAACAACACAATAGCTTCCTCAATTTTGGGCGGCATGGATTCATAATAAAGCCTGGCTAATTCGCACTTGGCTTCAGGCAGCTGCCGGGCGGACTGCTTCAGCCAATACATCCCTTTTTCTTCATCTTCCGGAAGCCCCTGGCCGGAAAAATACATGGAGGCCAGGAAATACTGGGCTTCCGGCACTCCCTTTTTGGCATTTTTTTCAAACAGCCGCGCGGATTCGGCATAATCAACCGGACTTCCTTCTCCCGTATAATATGCTTCCGCCAAATAGAGTTCCGCCTTTTCATGCCCCATCCCCGCCGCTTTTTTATAACAGGCTACGGATTTCACGGGATCGGGGGAAATACCAAACAAAACCTCTCCCTTCCGGTACACCTCCCCTTCGTCAAACCAATCCTGAGCCGTCACCGGAGTTTTTCTCTCCAGAGGGGAAGGCTGGCTCTCCTCCCGGGTTCCTTCGCTTTTTCCGGCATTCCCGGCAAGTTCTTCCGGAGCAGAAGGACTATCTTTTTCTCCCCCAGGTGCTTCAAGAGGCAGTTTTTCCCCCTCCCCCGCCACTGCGGACAGAGCGGCAGGGCTCCTTCCCTGATCCGGCAATTCATGATTTTCCTCCCGGTATCCTTCGGAATTTTCTTCAGAAGAATACATAATCATCATGATGCCCCCCACCAAAAGCACGGCGGCGGCCGCACAAACCACCACCCCTCCCTTTTTCCGGGATCCGGCAGAAGCGGGTGCGGGCAGAATGGCAGACTGCCCCATAACAGGCGGAACAGGAGGAAGATCCGGTTCACCGGATACGGATAAAGGCTCCGGAGCCTCCGGCTGGGGAGGCAGCCCAACAGCATCCCCGTGCAAAAAGACGCTCCACTCCTGAGCCGTCTGGAACCGGTCTTCTTCAAAAGGCATCATCGCCTTATCGATTGATTCAAGAAGGCGGGAAGAATAGACCTGCAAGAGCTCTTCATCGGAAGCCAGCTTCCGCACAGAATCCGTTCGGATGCGGTCCGCGCATTTTGGAGGCGTCACTCCCGTGATGATTTTATACATGGTAGCGCCAAGAGCGTAAAGGTCGCTCCATGGGCCTACATGCCCGTGGGTCTGCATTTGCTCAAACGGAGTATATCCTGCAGACTCAATGACCGTCAGAGATTTAGCCCCGGACTGTTCCCTGGCGCACCCAAAATCAATGAGAAGGGGCGTATTCCTGTTGACCACCAGGATATTGGCCGGCTTGATGTCCCGGTGAAGAATATTTCTGGAATGGAGATAAGCGAGAGCTCCAAGCAGGCTCTCCAAAATCATGTTCACGTAACTTTCCGGCAAGCGCTTGCCGCTTTCAATCATGAACCGGGCTATGGCGTCCAGGCTATCTCCCTCAATAAACGGCATCACAAAATAGGCCGTTCCATTCGCAGCAAATGTCCGGATAATCTTGACGATATTGGGATGGTCAAGGGAAGCCAGCATCCGGGCTTCCTGCAGGAATGAATGGATGGACCATTCATATACATCCGACTCATCTCCCCCATCCCGGGGAAGCACCGTCATCCGGTATGTATCCCGAAATGCCACCTGAATGGGAAGATTCTCCTTGATGACCACCTTCCGGTCCAGGGACGTATCATCCGCAAGATAAGTAATCCCAAAACCTCCGGACCCCAAAACTCCCGTTATCCTGAATTCTCCCAGAACATATCCCGCAGGGAGTTCCTGGCTGATACAAGATGACGTTCCTGAAAGGTCGGACGGCGAAGGCTCAGATGAGTAGTCCGGCATGGCAAAAGAGAGTGGCAAAAATAGGGAGTCCCCGTGAGGGAAAGGTCCTTCCCTCACGGGGGCAAGGATTAATAGGTATTCAGCTCACGGACCTTTTCAGCCTTCAGCCTCTTGTTCCTGTTTTCCGCTTTCTGCTTCTGGTGCATGGCTTCGTTATTCGTCTGGTTCAGCTGGCCAATGCGGGCGTCAGCCTTGGAGGGTGACCAGAAAATACCGCCGTCCCTGGGATCGCCCGTTGTGAAACAGGAGGTCATCATGGCGGCGCTGAGCAGGGAAATAATGATTGTTTTCTTCATGGTTTTGATGGTTAGGATGAGTTAAAATGTTAATCCGGCAATAGCCTGCTTGTTGGCGTTCAGTTTTTCGAGCTGCTCCCTCATCGTCCGCACATTTTTCTCCAAAGTGCGGATTTCGCGGCGAAACTTGTTCTCCTTTTGGGCCAGCCCGATGGCAGCCAGACAGTCTGCTATGTCAATCCCGACCAGCTTCTCTCTGTTGGAGAGTTCCTTCGTTATTTTAATGATGGAATCGTTGAAAGCCTTCTTCTCTGCCTGGTTTTGGACCTTGGCAATGCTTGATTTCCTCAGCTCCAACCTCTGAATTTTCACAGTGAGAGCCGTATTTGTTGAAGTGAGGGCCTTTATCCGGTTGGAGGACTGCCGAATATTTTCCTGGAAATAGGACTCCGGACAAACATAGTCTCCCCTTTTCCTGACAAGGGAGCCTTTCGAGTAGGAGGGAAGCATGCAACAGGGACGCCTGTCATTGGAATCTTTCTCTGTGGAGCAGGAAGGCATGAAAACCAGCCCTCCAAAAAGGATAACGGCGAATTCCTTTTTCATAATTCAGTCATAACGCCCTGTAAACAGAAATAATTATATCAAAATGGGGAATTGGAATTATACTCCTGATCTAGACGACCAGACAGGGCCTTTCTCAATTCGGAAGAGCCATAGCAGTCTTTATTAAACAACTGCTGTTTGACTGGTTCTCCCTTCATAAGCGTGCCCCAGACACGGTCCTGATACTTCTTTTTCTCTTCCGGAGACATGGACTCCAGCTTCTCTCTGACGGACTCGTTCAACTTCCCCGCTTTTTCCCGAAGCTTGAAAATCTCTTTCGCGGCTTTGTCGGCGCTGGATAAATCCTTGACATCCTGCATGACTTCAAACATGTCTTCCTGAATGGACAGGAGCTGTTCAGGCTCACTCTTCTGGCAGGAGGCAAGCATGAAAATCAACGCCGCCACACCTGTTTTCGCAATAGTGGATACTACTTTATTCATAGTCGGATATTATTGATTGTTATATAATAAAAACATTCGCTTTAGCTAGGCGGCAACTACAGCTTCAGCCTTGCAATGGCCTTTCTGTTGCCGGTCATGGTAGCCAGCTGGCCCTGCATGGTTCTGACACCGTTCTCCAGCTTGGCGAGTTCCTGAGGAGAGATTCCTTCCTTTTTGGCGATCCTGATGGCTGCAAGGCCATTGGAAATATCCTTGTTCACCAATTTTTCCCTGGCGGCAATTTCTGCGGTAGTCTTGGCAATGGAATTATTGAATGCCTTCTTTTGAGCCTGATCCTGGGACTTGACCAGCTGGGCTCTCTGGTTCTTCAGAGACTGAATTTGACCGGAAAGCATTTTATTTGCAGAATTGAGCGTTTTTACGCGGCTGTTGGTCTGGTTGATATTGGCATTAAGGTAATCTTCCGTTCTGGCATAAGCCTCTTTCTTTTTGACAACAGATTCGCCCCACCCTCTGCCCCATTGGGCGCCGAGAACTCCGCCGAGCACCGCTCCGGAAGTAGCCAGAACGGCAGACTGCCTGTCACTCAAACCGAATATTTTACCAATGGCATAAAAAATACCTCCGGTTGCTACAGCGCCACCTGTTGCTCCGATAGCGGTCCCTTGTGTAACCGTCTTATCCCTGTCGTTCATGGAGGCGCAGGAAGAAAGCAGAATGGAGGAGGCCATGAGACACGTAAGGCACTTGGAGGGTAAAGACCTGGTTGAGAAAAAATTGAATTGTTGTATCTTCATAAGTATAAATTGATCTGTTAGAAACCGGAGCTAATGAAATATTTCTCCGATACGGTCCAAGATATAACGAATTTCGAATCCGCCTTTGATTTTTATTCATGATATTGTAACAATAAAGAAAAGTTTTAAAACTTACAGGAAGGAATTTCCCCTATCTTAAAAACAAATTGACAAAAAACAGGTTATAACACCTGCAATCCTCCTGGTCATAGCTAAAAAAGCCTTTCTCCTCTCTTCAAAACGGAGGATCCACACAAGTCCAACAACCCTCGTCAACGGCAATTCTTTATTAAATTCCGAACGAGTAATTCATTCAAATATTTTCCTTATCAAACCTAGAAGTTGACATCGGATTCGAAATCCGGTGCTTCTTTCCCATGATAAAAAATTCCCTCCCTCCAATTCTGGAAAGGGAAGGAAATAGCACAAACGGATTTCAGGAAAATCCGTTTACAGGGCAGAATTTTCTTCCGGCATCAAGATGGCCGCCACGGCAAAGGCGGCGATGCCTTCCCGGCGGCCCAGGGCGCCGAGCTGTTCATTGGTGGTGGCCTTCACCCCCACGCGCGCCGGAGAGATGCCCAGGGCGGTTCCCAGGGCGCCCTTCATCTGTTCCAGGTAGGGGGAGATGCGCGGAGCTTCCGCAATCAGGGAGGAATCCACGTTCACCACGCGGCCGCCGCGCTCACGAATCAGGGAAACGGCCTTCGCCACGATGTCCAGGGAAGAAATATCCTTGCAGCCAGGGTCTCCCGGCGGGAACCAGTAGCCGATGTCCGGCAATCCGGCCGCACCCAGCAGCGCGTCTGCAATGGCGTGGCACAAAACGTCCGCATCGGAATGGCCGTCCAGCCCGCGGGCGGAAGGAATGTGCACGCCGCCCAGCATCAGGGGACGCGGAGCTTCCGCAAAACGGTGGATGTCATATCCCAGCCCGGTCAGTGCAATCATGTCTTTCATACAATACTGCGGCAATGTCGTTCAAGTTATTCGTCCAGCGCTTCCATGATCGGAATGCGGCCGTTCCAGGCGACGATGGCGAATTGTTCCGGATTGTCCTCCTTTGGTTCCAGGACAACCTTCCCTCCCGCAGCTTCCACCAGCAGAACCCCGGCGGCGATGTCCCAGATGGAAATGACGCTTTCCACATAGGCGTCAAACCTGCCGCAGGCAATATACGCCAGAGCCAGGGCCGCGGAACCGTTGTTGCGCACCTTGCGTACCTGCCAGGCGATTTTTGCGAAGCGTTCGATTCCCTTTTCCTTGGAACCGTCCGTCTTGCCGTGTCCCACGAACACCACGGCCTCCGCCATCTTTTCCCGGCGGCTGCAATGCATGGGATGGTCATTCATGTACGGAATGCCTCCCTTTTCCACATGCCAGCATTCGTCCATCATGGGATCGTAAATCACGCCCAGCACTATTTCCCCGCGGCGGCGCAGGGCGATGGAGACGCAGAACCAGGGAATGGTGTAAAAGTAATTCACCGTCCCGTCAATAGGGTCCACAATCCATTCATATTCACTGTTGCGGTCTCCGGTATACCCTTCCTCGCCCAAAACGGCGTGGGTGGGGAACACGGAGAGGATTTCCTCCGTAATCAGTTTCTGGGAGAGCTTGTCCAGCTCCAGCTTGATGTCGTTCTGGCTGGCTTCATCCACCTTCTTCTGGTCGTAAAAATGCTTTTTCAGGAAGGCTCCGGCGGATTTGGCGGCCAGGATGGCCGCGGTCATTTCAGGTGAGTGGTTCATGATATTCTATTAATGGAAAATTGGATGCCATCAGGTGTCCTGCTCCGCAGGAGCTTCCTTCTCCCGGCGCTCCCGGACGGCTTTGCGGCGGTTTTCCTCCGCCCGGTCATACACTTCCCCGGCCAGCGCGGCGGAGGTCTTCGCCAGTGCGGAGGCAACGCCCTTCTTTTTATAGACGGCTTCATCCGGCTCGTCGAAGCCCACCCAGACAAAGACCGTGAAATAACGCCCCATGACGGCGGAGAAATGCCCCGTGTTTTCCGGCAGCCTGACATTGACGGACGTCTTCCTGGAGCGTTCGTCGTAACGGAAGGGAGGAAGGGCCGCTACCAGGTGGGCGGATTCACGCGGCAGGATTTCCCGGCGGCTTTCTTCCGGAGAGGGAGCGTTCACCATCACCAGGTTTTTCTTGGTGGTGCCCACCTGCCTGACGGAGGAAATCTGCACGTTGCGCCCGTCGTTGCCGATGAGGTACAGCGCATTGACGGCATGCGAGAGAGGCGCGCGGAACCTGCCGGCATACAAATCCGGGGAACGCGGAAGGTCCCCCTTGTACCCGGCCTTCTGCGCCGTTTCTATCACCGTATTGAACCCTACCCCGCGCCCGGTCACTTCAGGACTGCTGCGAATAACAGTCCTGCGCTGGTCCACGGCGCACAGGTTGACGACGGGGGTAAACAGGTCGCCGGGCATCACCATCGTCTGCCACCGGTCCACGCCGTCCAGCGCAGAGCGCCCCCCCGTCACGGCCAGCAGGTCCCCTTTGCGGGAATCCACGCACAGCACGGCTGCCTGCACGCAATTCTTCAACTGGTTGTCCACTCTCCTGGGCAGTCCGGCCCACACGGGGGAAACTTCCAGCGCGGTCAGCGCAGGCTCGCTTATTTCCTCCACCATCCGCTGGAATTCCAAATCCAGCGTAGTCATTACAAAAATGCTGGAAGTTCCCTCCTGCTCGTCGCAGCAGTCCAGGTCACTCAGCTCACGGGAAATGACCAGGATGGGATAGGAACCGGGACGCGCTTCCCGTTCTCCCGCCACCGTCATCGGTTCGCGGGACGCCTGCCATAGTTGCTCCTGGGTGATGAATTCGCACTCAAACATCCTTTCCAGCGTCGCGTTGCGCACCTTGACGGCCGCCTCCGGACTGTAAACCGGGTTGTAAATGGAAGGTCCGCGCACCAGCCCGGCCAGCGTGGCGCATTCCGCCAGCGTCAGGTCCGCCACTTTTTTGCCGAAGTACAAATCCGCCGCCTGCGCAATGCCGTAGCACTGCTGTCCGAAGTAAATGCGGTTCAGGTAGGCCGTCAGAATTTCATCCTTGGAGTATTTGCCTTCTATGCGGCGCGCCACGGCCATTTCCAGAACCTTGCGGTCCAGGGTCTTCCCCCCCAGTTCATAGCAATTCCGCGCCAACTGCATCGTGATGGTGGAAGCCCCCTGCGCATAGGACAGCGTGGTCAGGTTCCGGCAAATGGAGCGGATGATGGAGGAATACACGATTCCCCCGTGATCGAAAAAGGCTTCGTCCTCCCGTGCAATGAAGGCATTCACCAGGTTGTCAGGAAGTTCATTGCGGGCCACGTACACCCGGTCGTGGTCCGTCAGGGTGCCTATCCACTGGCCGTTGCGGTCATACGCGGCGCAATTTTCCAGTGGGGCCAGCACCTCGTCCAGTTCATACTGGTCCGCCCTCCAGGCGTAAACGAGCAGAACGATGATGAAGGCAATAGGAATGAGGCCCAGCCACAGCAGCAGACGGCCCAGATTGCGCGGCAGCAATCCGAACAGATCATACCATCTTTTACGCCTGTTCTCCATTCCGGTTCCGATCCTTGGGGACGCCTAGCGGGCATCCGGGGGCAGTGATTCGTCATCCTGCTTCCAATCCGGGAACTCCTTCTGCAGGCGCGCCCGGTACTGGGAAGCCTCCGACTTGCGGCCGGCCTTGTCCAGCGCTTCCGCCGCCTTGAACAGGGCCTTGGGTTTCAATTCGGCGTCATTGACGAACAACTCGGCCGTGACGCCGTAATGCTTGGCTGCTTCATCAAACTTTTTCTCCGCATAGGAAATGTCCCCCAGAACAATTTTCAGGGAGGCCATCAGGGGGCCTTCCACTCCCAGGGCCAGCGCTTCCTCCGCCGTCTTCCGGGCGTCCGCGTACTTGCCCAGCCCCAGCAGGATGGAGGCCTTGTCCAGCATGCCGTCCGCACGGCGGTAGGGCTGGTCCTCATCCTTCAGGAAGTTGTTGGAAGCCACCAGGGCGCGGTCATACTTCTTGAGCGCCAGGCGCACCTTCGCCAGGTTGCGCCAGATCACCTTCTTCACATTTTGAAGCTGGTCGTTCTGCGTAGCCCAGGTCATGTACTTGTCCGCCGTTTCCAGGTCCTTCATGCCATAGGCCTGAAGGCCCAGCCATGCGGGGATGACGTCCGGCACGCGGGCCACGGCGGAGGGGTTTTCCTTTTGCAGGGTTTCCAGGGCCTCCTTCAATTTATTCACGTCCTGGAGCTTGTGATAGGACAGAACGGAAAGCACATTGACCTGTTCCCCGTACTTCTGGGGGTCCAGCGTCTTGGCTTCCGCCATGTGGCTGATGGAGGATTTGAAGTCTCCCTGGTCAAACGCTGCACGCCCCAGCAGGAAATGAGCTTCCGCCAGAGCGGCGGGGGACGCCTTCGGGAAATTCTGAATCAGGCCTTCATAATACTTGGCCATGTTCACCATATCCTGGCGGCCCGCATAAATCTGGGCGGCCCGCTGCCACGCGGCGGCGGCGGATTCCGCCTTCGGCCAGCGAGCGATCACCCGGTCAAAATCCATCAGGGCCTCCGCTTCCTTCTTGGTCTTGGCGTACATGTCCCCGCGCAGGGTCAGCGCCTCGCAAATGCGCGGGTCCCGCGGGAAATCGTTGATGAAATCCGTCAGCAGTTTGGCGGCCACGCCCCGGTTCCCGGCCTGGGCGATCGCCCACGCGCTCTTGTACAGGATATCCGCGCGCATCCTGGGGGGCACCTTGTCAAAATCAATGCTGGCGTAAAACCGGGCGGCATCCGCCGGATTGGTGTTGAACAGGTTCTCCGCGGCCATCAGGCGCACCATGTCGTGCAGTTCGCTGGTCGGAAAGGCCTTGGCGTAATGGTTCAGGAAGCTCTGTGCCCGCTGGGGAAGGTCCTTCTGCTTGAGTTCATTATAGCACAGCAGACGGTAAAAGGAGGCCTGCATGGCTTCCTGCGTATAGGGAACGGCCTTTTCCGCCTCCAGGAAGAAATCCGCCGCCTTCTGGTACTCCTTCAGCTTGTAGGCAGACTGGCCCAGAAGCATCAGCAGGCGCACCTGGCCGTCCTTGGTCGGCATCTTCATGTCCTTCTGCTGCTCGTGCTGGGAAAGGATCTCCTTGTACTTGCCCATGTTGTACAGCCCCAGCAGCAGCCCCATGCGGGCTTCCGGCGCCATTTCCTTCAGGGATTCGTCCTTCAAAAGCCGTTCATAAAGGTTCTGGGCCTCCGCGGTCTTTTTCAGCCTGGTTGCCAGCATGGCGGCCTGAAGGGTGGCGATGCCCCGGTTCCTGTCATCCACGCCTGGCGTTTCCAGCACCTTGCGGTATTCGGAATAGGCTTCACCCAGACGGCCCGTATCCGCACACAGGGCGGCATACCCCATCCGGGACACCAAAACAAATTTCGCATCCGCTTCCGGATTGCCTATCACCGCGCAGAACATGGTGGCGGCGGCGTCCGGATTCCCGCTGGCAAGAAACAGACGTCCCAGGCGGTACTGGGCGTCCACTTTCAAATCATTCTGTTCCGCATTGCGGACCACGAGCTGGTAATACTGGATAGCCTTGCCCGTTTCCCCGGCAGCGGAGGCGTCCGTCGCCAGGCGGTAGGCGGAAGCGGCAACCAGAGCCGGGCCGCCCGTCTGGGTCAGCCTGCGGAACAGGGTGTGCGCGTCCTCCTTCCTGCCGAGCTCCTCCAGGCACATGGCGGCGCGGTACTCCGCCAGGGGAGCCTGGGCGGACTGGGGGAAACGCTGGGCAAATTCAAGATACTTGCGCAGGCTCAAATCAAGCAGGCGGCCATATTCCTGCCGGTTTGCCTTCGTCGCCGGTTCCTGGGCCTGCTTGTACAGCATGTCCGCCATGTCCAGGGAATCCTGCTCCGGATTGGCGACCAGCGGACCGTCCGCAATGGGAGCAGCATCCGGAATGTTTTCCTGCGCGGCGGCGAACGCCGCCAAAGTCATTAAACCTGCATTGATGAAAAGTAACGCTTTCATGAAGCCTGGGGGTTGGGAACATTGACGGAAGAGGGAGCCGGAGGCCGCGTGGAGAAGGAAACATTGTTCAGCCCGGCCTTCAGGCAGGCGTCCATCACATGCACCACCACGCCGGATTCCGCCTTCTCATCCACGCGGATGCGGACGAGCATGGTTTTATCCAGCCGGGCGACGGAAAGAAGCTTGTCCTCCAGCTGCGGCATGGTATACGCCTGGCGGTTGATCACCACGGTGCCGTCCTTCCGGATATTCACGATGATTTCATTGGAAATGTTTTCACCGGGCTTGGGAGTCTCCGCGGAGGGGAGGTTGATGGAAAGGTCCGGCTCGTCATCCTCAAACGTCTGGGTCACGATGAAAAACACCAGCAGCAGAAACACGATGTCCAGCATGGGCGCGAGCTGGAACCCGATGGGGCTGGGCATTTTATAGTGGAATTTCATACGTTCTTCCGGTGTGGTGGGGATGGCCGCTTCCGGCTAAAGCCCGCGCACATCGCGCAGGGAGGTGGGGTCAACGGGAACCCTGGGAAGTTCTTCCTCATGGAAGGCTCCGGCTATGCCGGCACGCGGCTTCTGGAGCTGGGTGGCTACTACGGAAACGCTGTGCGTCACGGCGGCTTCCAGGTCCCCCACGCGCTTGTGAACGCGGCTGCGGAAGTACACATAGGCCAGGATGGCGGGGATCCCCAGCATCAGGCCGCCCGCGGTCGTAATCAGGGCTTCCGCCACGCCGCCCGCCATGTCGATGCGCTGCTTGCCGCCGGAGAAATCACCGTTGGCGATCTCAAAAAAGGTCTTCATCATCCCGACTACGGTTCCCAGCAGGCCCAGCATGGGAGCCAGGGCGCCGATGTCCGACAGCCAGGAAATCTGGCGGCTCAGGAAGCCCGCCTGGCGGCCGCCTTCCGCGGCGGCTATTTCCCTCACCTCTTCAAACTGGGCGGAAGGATTGCGCAGCATGAAACTGGCCACCGTCAGCATTACGCGCGCGTAGCAGGAGTCCCCATCCTTGCAAAGGATGGAAAGGCCCGTATAATCCCTCTTGCGGATGAAGGATTCCGCCTGCTCCACCAGCTTGGTGGGCAGAACGGCGGAGGCGCGGGTGGAAAAACAGCACATGACCAGCACCACCACCCCGGCGATGGATAACAGGAGCAGCGGCCACATGATGAAGCCGCCTTTCATAAACAGCTCGGAGAGGGGATAATTTCTATCTCCCACCACAAAGTCCATGGCGGCAGCCAGCGTGGTAAACGGTACAGGATTCATACAAAAGACGTAGGGGATTATACAGAAGAAGTCTTCCTAGGCAAGCCAAGTAGCCGTAATGCAGTACGTTTCCGCAGTTTCATTTCTTGCCGCATATGGCATAATAATCCCCGTGGCAGATCGTGAGAAACCATCTCTGAAGGAACTCTGGAGGCAAACTCCGCATAAACCCGGCGTTTACATCATGAAAGACGCCCTGGGGAATACCATTTACGTGGGCAAGGCCAAGGACCTCCACCGCCGCCTGGGCAACTACTTTTCCCCCACGGGGGCCACCCTGTCCAACCACAAGACAAGGGCGCTCATCAATGCCATTGCGTCATTCGACTACTTTGAAACCAGGAACGACCAGGAGGCTTTTCTGCTGGAAAGCAAGCTCATCAAGCAGTACCGCCCGCATTACAACATCCAGATGAAGGATGACAAGCGCTATCCCCTGCTGAAGATTCCCAAGGGGGAAAAACTGCCGCGCTTCCAGCTGGCGCGGGTGCGCAAGGACGACGGAGCGCGCTACTTCGGCCCCTTTGTCCACTCCCAGGCGCTTTACGCCACGCAGGAATGGCTGAACCGGCATTTCCGGCTGCGGACCTGCAAGGCCAAAAATCCGGGTCTCCACGAGTTCAAGCACTGCCATGCGGACGTGATACGCAACTGCTCCGCCCCGTGCATCGGGCGCATTTCCGTGAGCGACTATAACCGGAACTTCGACCAGGCGGCGCGCCTGCTGGAGGGAACCGGCAAAAAAAGCACTCTGGACGAGCTCACCCGGGAAATGATGCAGGCCTCCGACGAGCTGGACTTCGAGCGCGCAGCGTACCTGCGGGACATCCGGGACAACCTGGTCAAGGTTCTGGAGCCCGCGCGGCGGTTCCAGAAGGGAACGCCCAACCTGCCCGGCACCGTGCGCCCGGAAGAAGACATGAAGGAACTGGGGCTGGCCCTGGGCCTGGAAGAGCCTCCAGCCATCATGGAATGTTTTGACATTTCCAACGTCTCCTCCAACCACATCGTGGCCTCCATGGTGCGCTTCACCAACGGCAAACCGGACAACAAGGCCTACCGCCGCTACCGCATCCGCACAGTGGACGGGCAGAACGACTTCGCCTCCATGTCTGAAGTAATCCGGAGGCGCTACTCCCGCATTCTGGCGGAGAGCGACGCCGTGGCCTCACGGCCCGCGGACATGACCCTGTACCGGTGGCTCAAGAAGCTCAGCGGAGAAGGAAAAGCCCCCATCAAGGTTCCGGACCTGGTGGTGGTGGACGGCGGCAAGGGCCAGCTCTCCTCCGCCCTGGCCGATCTGGAAGCCATCGGTCTGGGTGACATGCCTATCGTCGGCCTCGCCAAGCAGCGGGAGGAAATCTTCTTCCCCCACCAGCCACAGCCCCTCTGCCTGCCGCACAGCACGGGAGCCCTCAAGCTCATGCAGCGCATCCGCGACGAAGCCCACCGCTTCGCCAACGGCTATAACGAACTGCTTTACCGGAAGCGCATGCGGGAAAGCGCCCTGGACGACGCCCCAGGCATGAGCGCGGCAAAAAAAAGCATGCTGCTGGAAAAATTCAAGTCCGTGGCCGCCATCAAAAGGGCGGACCCGGCTTCCATCGCCGCCATCCGCGGCATTTCGGAAACCTGGGCCCGCAACCTGCTGAACTACCTCAATTCATCCTCCAACTCCTGACTTTTCATGCAATTCCTGATTCTGGCCGCAGGCAAGCCGGCCCTGGGCTATGCCCGGGAAGGCGTGGAACTCTACCTCAACCGCCTCAAGCCTTTCGGCAAGACGGAACTCAAACTCGTCAAAGACGGAAGCTCCAAAGACGTTTCAGAACGCCTGCTGGCCGCCAGCGAGGGCTGCCTGCGCATCGCCATGGACGAACGCGGAGAACTCTGGACCACGGAGAAGCTGGTCAAACTGGCGCGGGACTGGCAGATGCGTTCCGTGCGCCGCATCGCGTTCCTCATCGGGGCCTCGGACGGCCACACGGAAGAACTGCGTTCCCGGTGCGGCCATATCCTGGCCCTGAGCAAATTCACCCTCCAGCATGAGCTGGCGCTCGTCGTCCTGCTGGAACAGCTTTACCGCTGCCATACCATTCTGGCGGGAACGCCGTACCACCGGTAAACGGCTAAAGCTTTCCTTGCTGCCGCGGTGAGTCCATCAAGGCTTTCACCGTCACGGAAACGGTCGCGAGCACGGCCACACCCCATGCCATGGAGTCGCCCGCAATTCCCGTGGCAAACGCCGGAAAAGGATTGAACGCCACCGCAAGGGAACCAAACACCCAGCCCCAGCCGGGAAAGCCTTTCTTAAAGGCCACGTAAGCCAGATAGAAATACAAGGCCACGCCTGCAAATTGAAACAAAGGGAAAGCGGGACCGTATTCCACCTTCCTGAGGCCGGAGACATTCCCCGCCATGCGATGGGAATGTTTCAGAAAAGAGGCTATCACCAGAAAAAGCGGCGCAAGCAGTAAAGGAGCAATAGGGAAAACGCTTCTTTCCGTTTTTTCTTCTTCCGGAGAAGAATCCGGAATTCCGTCCTGCTGCCGACCTTCTTCCATAATAGCCAATCGTAACAGCAACCAGCTTCCCCTGCAACGAAAAAGGAGTACTCCGCAGGGAGCACTCCTTTTCCGAGAAAGAAATGGTAAAGCCAGTTCCTTCGCAACCAGCCAAGCTTAGCGCTTGGAGAACTGGTAACGCTTGCGGGCGCCGGGACGACCGGGCTTTTTACGTTCCTTCATGCGGGAATCACGGGTCAGAAGACCAAATTCACGCAACTGGGCGCGGGAAGCTTCATCAACCTGAACCAGAGCGCGGGCAATCGCCATGCGGATGGCGCCCACCTGGCCGTGAATGCCGCCGCCCTTGGTGACGACGTTCACGTCGAATTTGTTCATGGTGTTGGTAACCTGGAAGGGCTGGAGAACGGCGTTCTGCAACTGGACGGTGGGAAGATATTCTTCAAAACCGCGACGATTGATCGTGATGCGGCCGGCACCTTCAGTAAGCCAAGCGTGTGCAATGGCGGTCTTGCGGCGGCCGGTGGCGTTGTATGGGGTTGTCTGACTCATGTCTGGGGAAATCAATTAGAGAGTGATGGCAGTGGGCTGCTGGGCTTCATGAGGATGACCGGCGCCGGCATAAACCTTCAGCTTGGTCATTTGCTGACGGCCCAGGCGGGTGTGGGGCACCATGCCCTTGACGGCCAGTTCCAGAAGAAGTTCGGGGCGGCGGGCGCGGATTTTCCGCGGAGTGTCCACCTGCTTGCCGCCGACGTATCCGGAGAAACGGGTGTAAATCTTGGCGTTTTCCTTGTTGCCGGTCAGCACCACCTTGTCCGCGTTCACGATAATGACAAAGTCGCCACAATCAACGTGGGGGGTGAAAATTGTCTTGTTCTTGCCACGCAAAATGTTAGCCGCTTCAACGGCAACACGGCCGAGCACCTTGTCGGCAGCGTCTATAACATACCATTTGCGCTCTACTTCTTGCGGTTTGGCTGAGAAGGTCTTCATGGTTCAATTCTTCGTTCTCGTTTTTCGGCATCCTGCCGTAATCTTCCAATTCGGGGGCGCATTCCTAATGATTATTCGCGTAAATGTCAAATACTTTTTCTCTTTTACTCCCCTTTTGCGGCCTTTTTTCCGTCCCTTCCGCAGAATCGCGGCTTAATTGCGGCGTTTCCACATTCAGGACTTGCCCTCGTGGAAATATGGCCTATTATTCGCCTGCGCGAAAATTCGTACACGCGCGTTCATTTTAACCTTACAAGGAGAATCCTATCAGCCCGAATCCAAGACCCAGCAACCGCCCCAGCGGCGGTCAGAATTCCCGCCCCGGCCCCAGGCCGGCAGGCAGCAGCACAAGACCGGCCGGCAACGCCAGCCGTCCCGGACAGCCCCGGCCCGCCGGGAGTGGCACCGGCCCGGCACGCCCGGCCGGACAGTCCGCTGGCCCGGGAGGCGCCAGAACAGGCGGAGGACCACGCCCCGGAGGCGGGCCCAACCGGCCGCGCCCGCAGGGAGGCGGGGGCCGCCACACCAAGGGCAGGAGGCATTTCAGCAAATCGGCCCCCAAGGAAGAAAACTCCGAAAGCGAAATTGAAGTGGAAGGCACCATCTGCGCTGTGCTGGCGGGCACCATGTTCAAGGTGCGCCTGCCCAACGGGCACGAAGTGCTGGCCCACATTTCCGGCAAGATGCGCAAGCGCTTCATCAAAATCGTTGTGGGCGACAAGGTGCGCATGGAAATGTCCCCCTACGACATGACCAAGGCGCGCATCACGTTCCGCATCGGTTAACCGCCCCCGGATTCACTCCTTTTGCGAAAAACCTTCTCCGGCTTGCAGGAGAAGGTTTTTTAACGTACAGTGCACACTGACCCCATCAGCGCGCCATGAAAGTTTGCTCCACGGAAAATATGCAGATCGCGGAACGCGAGCTCATCATCAACGGAACTCCGGCCAGAACCCTCATGAAGCTGGCTTCCGCCGGCATTGCGGAAGCCGTCATGCAGTTCTTTCCCGTCCCCGGGTTATGCATAGCCTACGTGGGGAAAGGCAACAACGGCGGAGACGCCCTCACCGTCCTCAATATCCTGAAACAGCATGGCTGGGAAACAGGTTTCCGCGCCGCCTACCCGCGCGCGGAATGGGGGGAACTGCCCGTGCGGCAGCTCGCGGAAATATCTCCTCCGCCCCAGGAATACCAGGAAGCGCCGCTGCCCCGTACGGGCAAGCCCATGATTCTGCTGGACGGCCTGCTGGGCATTGGAGCAAAAGGGCTGCTCCGCAAGGAAATCTCCGCCCTCTGCGCGGAAATGAACTACCTGCGGGACCGCTGCGGAGCCGTGCGCACGGTGGCGATCGACCTTCCCACCGGAGTTGACCCGGATACGGGGATGCCCCAGGAAAATGCCGTAGAGGCGGATTTCACGATGTGCATAGGAGCGGTCAAGCAGGGGCTGCTGGATGACGACGCCACCCTGCATGCGGGGCGCCTGGCCTGCATCGACCTTCCCGGCCTCCATGTGCAGGCGCTTCCAGCCACGGAACTCATCACCTCCTCCCGGCTCACTAAATTCCTCTCTGCAAGACCCTATACGGACTATAAGAACAAACGCGGGCACATCGGCGTCATTGCCGGATCGGAAGGAATGCTGGGCGCTGCCAGGCTCTGCTGTGAAGCCGCCCTCCGGGCCGGAGCCGGACTGGTGACGCTCCACGTCCACCGGAACGTCTATTCCCTCATAGCGCCGTCCATGCCGCCGGAAATCATGGTCAAACCCGTGGACAGCTATGCGGACGTCTCCATCCGGACGTTCAGCGCCTTTCTCATTGGCCCCGGCATCGGCTCCGTATCGGAGGAAGACGCGGAAGCCATCCGCCTCATTCTGGAAACCGGCACTCCCACCGTCCTGGATGCGGACGGCCTTAATCTGGCCGCCGCCATGCAATGGAGCCTGGGAGAACATATTCTGGCGACACCCCACCATGGGGAAATCCGCCGTCTGCTGCCGGACGCGGACAACTGCGCCATCCGGGCGGACATCGCAGACTGCTTCCTGGCGGAGCATGAAGCGGCCCTGATTTACAAAGGGGCCCGCACCATCGTCACCCAGCGGGGAAAACCTCTCTTCTACAACATCACCGGAGGCCCCGGCATGGCTACCGCCGGCCAGGGAGACGTGCTGGCAGGCGTCTGCGGCGGATTCATGGCCCAGGGGGAATCCCTGCTGGTCTCCGCCGTTCTGGGAACCTATCTCTGCGGGCGAGCTTCTGAAATAGCCATCTCCGCCGGAGATTCCACCCAGCAGACACTGACGGCGGGAGACACGCTGCGCCATCTGCCCGCCGCCATTCTTTCCACCGCACGTCTCTGTTACTAAAATGGCCTACCGAAAACTCCAGGACCTTCCCTTCCAATCCCTGCCGCGGGAAAAGCTGCTCCGCCAGGGAAGGCACAGCCTCAGCAATGCGGAACTGCTCGCCATCTTCCTGCGGATGGGCATCAAGGGAAAAAACGTGCTGGACATGTCCTCGGACCTGATCCAGTCGGCAGGCTCTCTGGACGCCCTGGCCCACATGGAGGCCGCAGAAATAGCGGACATCTGCAAGGGAATAGGCATGGCGAAAGCGGCCACGCTGAGCGCCGCCTTTGAACTGGGGGCGCGGGCTCTCCGGGAAACGCTGGCCCGGCAACCCATCCAGACGCCGGAAGACGTCTATGACTACCTGGTAACAGCCATGCGCTGGAAGGACAAGGAGACGGTACTCGTCCTGCTGCTGGATACCAAAAGCCGTCTCATCAAACCCGTGGAAATTTCCAGCGGCACCCTGAACGAATCCATCGCCCATCCGCGCGACATTCTGCGTCCCGCCGTCATCCACAATGCCTACGGCTTCGTCCTGGCGCACAACCATCCCAGCGGGAACCCGGCTCCCAGCCGCCCGGACGACCTCCTGACCGAACGCGTGCGGGAATGCGCCAAGCTATTGGGCGTCCGGTTCCTGGACCACGTGATCATCGGAAAACCTACCGAAACTGTTCGCAGAAACTATTACAGCTATAACCACCCCAACGGAGACCGGCTCCGGGAAGCCGACAAGGGCCTCCCTCTCTATCATTAAACAACCGTTCCTGCGAATTTTCTTCCGGAACGACGCCTGATAAAAACAAAAAACCCGTCTTGCGACGGGCTTTCTCTTAAAAAAAACTGGCGGAGAGAGTGGGATTCGAACCCACGGTGGGTTTTAAAGCCCACGTTCGATTTCGAGTCGAGTGCCTTAGACCAGCTCAGCCATCTCTCCGCTTGGAAATCGGGAGCGTTTGTATCCGGTTTGCGGGATGCTGTAAAGAACAGAATCACCGCCAACCGTTATTTGAACGCCTTTAACGTCTTGGCGAAGCCAGCGGTCCCAGCGTAGCTTCCGCTTCAAATCTCTGGGTCTTGTTATGGGGAAGAGCGCTCTTTTCCGGGCCGGGGGGCGGCTGCGGAACACGCTCCCGTTCCTTCGGCTCCATCAGCCAGGAGCAGGAAGAGACCAGAAGAAGGGAGAAAGACGTAAGCAAAAGGGAGGCTGTGAATCGTTTCATCATTTCCTTTTAAAAAGTTGAACCCCACTATGCCGGAGGGCACAGCGGGGTTCAAGGAAAATACGCGGCAGAAACCTTATTTGGCGGACTGCAACGGACGCAGAAGCTGCACCATGTCGCCGGGCTGGATGCTCATGCCGGCGGGCACGCTGTCCTTGACGATGTCAGCCACCGTCTGGTTCTTTTCCAGGGAGGTCACCTTCAGTTTGCCGATGCTGCGGCCGTCACGGGTAACGAGCAGAACCGTATTCGGATCAATGTTGCTGCCCTGCCCGGCGCCAATCACCACAAAGCCCCACTGCGGGTCCACGGACAGAACGGGATATTCATCTCCATTCTTGGCGAGGGCGGCGCGGTATTCGGCCTGTTCCTTCTGGCGTCCGGCCAGCTCGGTAGCCTGCTCGGCACGCTTCTTGGCGGCCACTTCCGTAGCGCTCTTGATCTGGTCAATGTCTTCCTGAAGCTTCTTGTTGGAGGCTTCCATGGATTCCATTTTCGCCTGGATTTCCTGCACGCTGGAAACGCCGAAGTCGTTCAGCTTGGCCTTCAGTTCATCCATCTGCTTGTTGATCTTGGACAGGTCCGCATTCAGCTGGACTTCTTCTTCCTTCAGCTCCGTTTCCTTGGAGAGCTGTTCGTCACGCTGCTGGGTCACGGAGGCCTTGTTGGAGGTCAAGCTGAGGTTTTCCTCCGCAGCCAGACCGCGGTTCTTGATCATGTCATTGCGCAATCCCGTCCAATTCCGGATTTCCTTGTCCAGAACCTTGCGGTAGGTGATCATCTCCTTGAAGTCCTGATACTGGCCGTTGACGCCGAAGAGGCCGCTGAGACCGGAGAACCAGGCGCCCGCACCTGCTGCAAGAATCAATAAAACTACTAAGACAGTTTTCATTGTGTATGTATGTGAGAGTGTATGGTGTGTATTGAACCGGGAAAGGACTAGGGACGAACGGATACAACGACGTCTCCGGCTTCAACACGTTCGCCGGCGGTTACCGTGCTGGGGAGAATGGTGGCCGTGGAAACACGGGATTCAACAGCGCTTACGTCAAGTTCGGCAATTTTGTTGCCGTCCCTCATCACGGCCAGCTTGGAGCCGGGCACTACGCCCAGGTCGGCAGCACCGCCGTCAATCACAACTACATTGAAATCATTAATCACCTGGGAAACCCGCGTTTTCAGATTGGGCGGGGAAAGGTGCGCATCCTGGTCCGCCTTGAGCTGGCGAAGGGCCGCATTGTTCACGACAAGCTGTTCCGTTTCAGCAACGATGGCGTCATGCTTGCCCTGCTCCGCCTGCTTGACTACTTCCAGCTGCTTGGATTCTTCTTCCAGTCCCTTGATCTTGTCCGCAATGGCCTGGATACTTTCCATGTCCTTGCTCTTGGACTGAAGTTCCGCCAGGGCTGTTTGTTGCGCCTGGAGGTCCGTCTTCTTGGCCTCATTGGCGGCGGCCAGCTCCTGGTTCTTGGCTTCCAGCTCGTCCTTCTGCTTGGTCAGGGCGTTGATATCGTTCGTCAAAGCCTCATTCTTCACCAGGAAGTCGACATATTTTGTCTTTTCTTCCGTAAACTCGCCGCGAAGACCGTTCAGGTTCTTATAACGGGAGACGCATTCCTTACGCTCCTTGGTTAGAGCTTCCTCGTTATCAAGATAATACATGGCTCCGCCGAGAAGAGCAATGACCAAGGCTGCTATTGATACTTTGACCCACATAGGAAATAATAGAGATGAGAAGGTTCCTGTTACTTTTGTGAGATTGGCATGAACATTTTCAGATTTCAACATCAAAATGTCATCCTCACTGTTTTCTTGATATTTTTTTCAGGGAAGCTCCGTAACAGGATACCGCAAGAGTTCTCTTATCAACATTTTAAAACAATTACGCTCTATTTTCTTTTCAAACACGGACTCATCTTCTAGTCTTTCTGAACCGTGAGTTACCAGGTCTTTGCCAGAAAATACCGTCCTCTGACATTCGATGACGTCCTTGGACAGGATCATGTCGTCCAGACGTTGAAAAACGCCATTGAGCACAACCGCCTCGCCCACGCCTACCTTTTTGTAGGCCCCCGCGGAACGGGAAAAACATCTACCGCCAGAATTTTTGCAAAAGCCCTGAATTGCAGCGGCGGTCCCAGGGTGGACTTTGACCCGCACGAAGACATCTGCGAGGAAATAGCGGAAGGGCGCAGCCTGGACGTCCTGGAAATAGACGGCGCATCCAACCGCGGCATCGACCACATCCGTGACCTGAGGGACAACGTGCGATTCGCTCCCAGCAGGGGCAATTTCCGCATCGTCTATATAGATGAAGTGCACATGCTCACCAAGGAGTCCTTCAACGCCCTGCTGAAAACGCTGGAGGAGCCGCCCCCCCACGTCAAATTCATTTTTGCGACTACGGAACCCCACAAGATTCTGCCGACCATCCTGTCGCGCTGCCAGCGCTTCGACCTGCGCCCCATTCCCTCTGAAATCATTGCGGAACACCTGCTTCACATCGCCTCTGCGGAAGGAGTGAGCCTGAGCCGGGAAGCGGCCTTTGCCGTCGCCAAGGTGGCGGACGGAGGCATGCGGGACGCGCAATCCATGCTGGACCAGCTTGTTTCCTTCTGCGGAGACCACATTGAAGAACAGCAGGTGCTTCACATCTTCGGCATCACGTCCCGGGAAACCGTAGCCCATGCGCTGGCGCTGATTCTGAACAAGGAGCTCCCCTCCCTCCTGCACCTCCTGCATGAACAGGCGGAAGCTGGAAGAGACATGGGCCAGTTCCTCTCTGAAATCATCTCCGCCGTGCGTGAAATCCTGGTCTCCAAGGTGGACCCGGAGGCCAGCTTCGATTCCCTGCCGGAATCCTCCAAGGAGGAACTTTCCGAACTCGTCAAACGCACCCAGACGGACAAAATCCTGCGCCTGGTGGAAGTGCTGGCGGAAACGGAAGACAAGATGCGCTGGTCCACCAACAAAAGGCTGCATCTGGAAATGGGCCTGATCAAGGCCGTTCACGCTCTCGCGGAAGCCAGCATCAGCGATATTATCATGGCGCTGGAAGGCGCCCCCCTGGCATCCTCCGTCCCATCCTCCTCTCCGGCACCCGCTCCGCGCCAGGAACAAGAGATGCCCGCGCCCGCCGCCCCGGCCCCTGCGCCGGAGCCTCCGGCAAACGCCCAGCCGCCCGTTCCTGCGGAAAATCCGGAGCCCGCTCCGGAAGAACACCTGATGGACCCGGTTCCGGACTTTTCCCCGGCCAAACCATTCCCGGCTCCCGCGGTACAGGCGAGCGAACCTGCCAGTGCGCAACCAGCCCCGGCTCCCGCAGAAGAACCCAAACCGCAGCCCACTGATCCCGCGCCGGAACCTCCCGTAACTGCTGCAAAATCCCCCTCCCCCTCTCCCGCCATTCCGCAGGAAGAGCCTTCCTGTTCCGTGCCTGAACCGCGGCCGGAGCCCACTTCCGACACCCCGGAAGAGCCTCAACGTCCCGCCTCTGCCATCTCCGATGCCCCGGTGGCTCCTCTGGATTCTCCGGAACCCACTTTCATGGACCCTGAAGAAAACCTCCCGCCGGAAAGGCGCACCAGCAGCTTCTTTGACAACCTGTTCGACACGGCAAGCGCTCCTTCCCGCACCCCTGCTCCCATGGTAAAAGAGGAACCGGAAGCCCCTGCCCCGCAATCCGGAAGAACCATCACGGAGGAGGACTGGAAAGCGGCGCTGGAACGTGCCGCCGCCAACTTCCCCCTCCAGGCGGACTTTCTGGCCAACAGCGTTTTCTCCGGCCATGACGGCGCATTCGTCGCCATCTCCTTTCATCCCTCCGACCATCAGGGAATGGACAGCCTCGGATCCGGCCCCCTGCGGGCGGCCCTGGAAGCGGACCTTTCCCAACGCGGCGGAGTCCCCGTCACCATTTCCATCCGCCAGGATTCCTCCGTGCCGGAGCCGGTTCAGGAAGAACTGGCCCCGCTGCCGGCGCCTCCCCCCCCCGCGGCCTCCGCACCTTCTCCCAAACCCCAGGCGCCGCGGGAAAAACCCGCCGCAGCCGTTCAGGAACCCGCCCGGGAGAAAGATGAAGATAATTCCTACTATACGGACCCCCTGATTGACGCCGCCATGGAGATATTCCGCGCCCGCATCATTTCCCAATAAACAACATCAACCCATACTTCCAAATACGACAGCCATGAACATGATGAAAATGATGAAGCAGGTCCAGCAAATGCAGGCCGGACTTGCCGCCGCCCAGGAAAAGCTGGCCTCCCAGACCGTTGCCACGGAAGGCGCGGGCGGCAAGCTGAAAGTCACCGCCACCTGTGACGGAAACCTCACGGAGCTGGTGATTGATCCCTCCATCATCGACCCGTCCGATTCAGAATTCCTCCAGGACCTGCTCCTGCAAACCATTAATGCCGCCATAGCCAAGGGCAAGGAAACCGCGGCGGCGGAAATGAAAAAACTGACGGGCGGCATGGGCCTCCCTCCCGGCATGGGCCTTTAACCTACCACCACCGTGCATCGGCTCAGAAGACGCAAACATCTGGCGGAACCACTGCCAGCGTTATCCGGGGTCAACCACCTGGGAATAGCGCTGGGCGGCGTCTCTCTGTGCCTGTGGGTCATCGTCGTCACCATCTTCTGGACCGGTTCGGACACGATGGCCTTCATGACGTCACTGCCCACTTGGGCATGCTGCCTCATCTTCTCCTTCCCGGCGCTTATTGCATGGCTGGTCTTCGGTTCCCGGATAGGGCTGCTTGGCGTCATTATCTGGTTTGCGTACGGCATCGTCATTACGGACTTTCTTCCTCCCATTTCCAGAACGGGAATGGAGTATTACAAAATGCCGCCGGCTCCGGATGCCCGGCAAATCAGGGTTCTCACCCTGTACGGGGGTTGTGTGGAAAATCCGCCCATTGAACAAATCTCCAAACTCCGAGCAGACGTCATCTTCATCCAGGGATGCAGCAACCACAACCGGACACTCAAATTCGCCTACAGCATTTTCGGACGCACTTCCTACATCAAGCAGATAGGCAGCTGCGCCATCATCGTGCGGCACGGGCAGATTGGTCCGGCCCAAAGCATCACGGACACAGCCGGACTCATCGTGGACTGGATACCGGAAAATTCTTCCCTGGCGATACGGCTCATCAATATCAGCCTGGAGCCTTTTGAACACCGCTTTGACTTGTACTCCCCCGCCTGCTGGAAATACTTCCACACGCTCCGGTTCATTCACCGCAAACAGCTTCAATACCTGTTTGACACCCTGCGGGAGGTAGGAAGCCAGCACGGTGAACTGCCCATCATCCTGGCCGGAAACTTCAGCGCCGCGCCCCAATCCCCTATTTTCGCCAAGCTCAGCGCCGATTTTCAGGATTGCTTCAAACTGAAGGGAGCCGGATACGGAGCCACTCAACCCGTCAACTTCCCGCTGCTGCGCCTGGACCGTGTTTTCTGCACGCCGCCGCTCAAACCCGAGCGAGCCGCCACCGTGCTAATACCGGACACCGTCCGCCGCTCCATCCTGGCAGACATTGCCATGCCCTGATTCCCCTTTCCACACGGCCGCGCCATTCCGCTCCGGCAGAAGGAATTTCTCCATCCGCCTCCCCAAACGGAGGCGCTTTTACTTTACGGGGAAAGAATTTTCTCCGGAAACCTACAAGGTTTTCAGCGCACGGGAAATAGCCGGGAAAAGCTGCTTCTTGCGGCTGACCACATCGGCGGCGGAAAACAAGTTGGGGCCCAGCCGCTCGTATTCGATGTGCTCCAGCACCTCTTCATCCCCGACGGCCAGCAGCATGGAATCATGCGTGACAATGTCCGTGACCAACAGGCACGCCAGCTTCAATCCTTCCTCTTCCACCAGCTTCTGAAGCTCCTTCACCAGGTCATCCTGAACTTCCTTCAGGCCGAACATGCCTATTTCCTCAATCTGTGAAATGCTGATCTTGTGCCCGTACTCGGTAAAGGTTTTCCTGTCCGCCTGGACAATCGCGGAGGGCGCCGTTTTGGAACGCAGCAGGGAACCGGTGGCAAAAAATTCCTCCGTGAACTTCTTGGCGTCTATCCTGGCAATGCCGGTCAGCCATTCCAGCATTTCCCGGTCCGCCCGCGCCGTCGTGGGAGACGTCAGGTTCAGCGTATCTGAAAGAATCCCGGCGCACAGGCAAATCGCCACCGCCTGCGAAGGCTCCGCATCACGGTGGTAAAACCTGCGCGCCACCAGGGTGGAAGTGGAGCCCACGGGTTCATTCAGGAAGCGGATCGGGTCCCGTGTGGAAAGCTGGGTGCCCAGGCGGTGGTGGTCCATCACCTCCACAATTTCCGCTTCCTCCACTCCCTTCACGGCTTGTGAAAATTCATTATGGTCCACCAGGGCCACGCGCGTACGGGGCGGATCCACCAGATCCGTCTTGCTCAGCACGCCGATCATCTTGTTCGTCTTGATGCTCATCACGGGGAACAGCGCCTGCTTGCGCTTCACGGCGGCCTGCCTCAACTCGGGCAGCGGCATGTTCTCCGGGAAAACCGTGTAATCCTTGTGGACCTGTTCCCTCACCTTCCGGGAGCAGCGGATAAGCTGCCCCACGCTGGCCGTATCCCACGGGGTGCTTAAAATGCATGTACCCGTCGTCTGGGCCGTCTCAATAATATCCAGGGAAGGGAAAGCCCCGGACGTGGTCACCAGAGCGCGCACGCCGTGCTCCACGGCATACAGCTGCACATTCGGGCGGTCCCCGCAGATAACGATCAGATCGCGGACGATGCCCTTTCTCTTGTAATTGGCAAGCCTCGTCCGGACGCTCGGCTCGCTGGAAGCGCCCACCAGAAGAATATTCTGCGTTTCTTCCTCGCTCAGGGTCTCCCCGGTCAGGCATTTGCCGTCAATGGTGGTGGCAATGTTGCTCAGGCTGGAAAAAACGGAGCGCACATTCATCTCCGTCATGTTCAGGGGCATCAGCAGGCTCAGCAAATCAAAATAACGCAGCAGGCCGTAAAGATTGTGGTCCGCGTCAATCACCGGAATGGTTTGAAGGGAGTTCTCCGTCATCCGGCGGTACGCCGTCAGGAACGTGTCGTCCGGACTCACGCTGATCACGTCACGGCGGCAGATGGTTCCCGCGGTAGGCGTCACGTCATGAATCAGCACCGGTTCCGGCACCCCGGCTTTTTCCAGCACCCAGGATGTCCTCAGCGTCATCTCCCCGCATCTGGCGGCAACCGCGTCAGGTTCGCCATGGGTTCTTAAAAACTCCGCATTCCCTATGGCGGAACAAATGGCATCCGTATCCGGATTCTGGTGGCCGATCACGTAAATGGGCCTTTTCTCTATTTTCTCCGGAAGCATCTCTCTTATCTCCTGCGCAGGTTAATCTATATTCAACCTGACGGGCACCACCACCTTGGAAGCAATGGGCGCGCCGTCTTTTTCTGCCGGATAGAAAGTCCAATTCTCTTTCACCCAGCGCATGAAAAGACGGTCCAGTTCCGCATTTCCCGTTGATTGAAGGAGATTGACGGATGAAGGTTCGCCACGGGGATTCACCCCCACCACTACTTTCACCACGGCATTCACCTTCCCGACTCTAGAAGAATTGACGGAATTGGGCAAGGACGGAGCATGTTTATAACGCACCTTTTTATCAGGAGTCACGTTCTCATCCGGGCTAGGCTGCCCCGGCAGGGAAACCGCCGGAGTCTTCACGGGACGCCTGGGCTTTACCTCCCTCATGGAAATCCGCATGCTGGAAAGCTCCTCCGGCAAATACTCCGTGGGAGTCTCCTCCGGAAGAAAATCCTTCATGTCGGAACAATCCTCATTCTCCGGCAGCTTCATCGCAAGCAGGTCTTCATCCGCGGAAATTTCCGGAACGGGGCTGACCGTGGAAGGGGCCGCGACCGGCTCTACGGGCACGGGCTGAACTTCCGCCAGCTCCTGAAGAACCTCCTCGGAAGGAGGCACAAACTCCATTTCCACCTCCCCGTTCTGCACGGCGGGCAGCCACAGCTCCTGAAAATGAATGGCTACCAGCACGGCGCACAAAGCCACCTGAACGCCCACGGCCACCGCCACCGCAATCAGCATGGCGGACTTGGAAGTGGAACGGGGCGTGAATCTTACAATTCCGGGCTTTTCATCCATAAAAAACGGGCAGGGAGAAGGGCAGTGCCCGTTTAATATACCAGCGCCCTTCCCTTTGACAAGCGCCTGCACCGCCATAAGCAGCCCGTTATCATTTTGTTATCTGCCGGAAAAACGCATGGACATCAATAACCCAATGCCTCCCGGATGCTCTGGGCGAATCTGCCGGCCTTTTCCGCAAAGCCAAGCTCCGGATTCTGGTACATGATGCCGCGGGACACGTTAATCAGGGGGGGGGCCGCATGTCCGGAACCGCTCAGGCTGGAAAGATCGCCGCCCTGGGCTCCCAGGCCGGGAATCAGCAGGGGAGCGTCCGGAATGCGCTCCAGAATGGAGGAATCCGCATTGGTCAGTCCCACCACCATGCCTACGGAAGTCTTGCGCCCTTCCTGCATGGAACGGCGCACCATGTCCCCCACCAGTTCATAAACCCTGCGGCCGTCGGCCAGCTCCTGCCTCTCCACGTCCGCGGAACCGGGATTGGAAGTGACCGCCAGCAGATAAATGCCCTTCCCTTCATAATTCAGAAAAGGCTCCAGCGTATCATACCCCATGAAGGGGCTCAATGTGACGGCATCCACGCCCAGGCGTTCAAAATACGCCTGCGCATAATACTTCTGCGTCTCCCCGATGTCGCCGCGCTTGGCGTCCAGCACCACGGGCACATCCTCCGGCATATCCGGGAGCAACTCCTCCAGCATTTCCAGGCCGCGCAGGCCCATGGCCTCAAAATAGGCGATATTCGGCTTGAACGCCGCCGCATACGGAGCGGTTTCTTCCACGACCTTCCTCAACAGGGAAGGAACCGACTGCAAATCATCCATGACGGGGCGCGGGTCCAGCCCCACGCACAGGGCGGAACCGGTCTTTCTGATGCGGGCGGCAAGTTTATCCGTAAAAGATTGGCTCATGCCGTTCATTAAACCACGGGCTCCACGGGCAGGCAAGCCCCAAGCGGGGGGCGTTCCGGAGGAAAGGAAAAGGCAGATACGGCTTTTCCACCGCGCCCGCACATGCTATGTTCCGGCCCGTATGGCACCTACGGAATCCCAGTCTTCCCCCGCTCCTCTCTCCTGCCTGGAAAAGCCGCTGCCCCTGGACGGCTTCCAGGGCACGCCGGATGAAATCGAACAGCAATGGTATGACCGTGTCTACCTGGGCTCCGGAGACAGAATGAAGCAGCTTACCTGGAGAGCCGTCATCGTAGGAATGCTCCTCGGCTCCATCCTCTCCCTCACCAACCTGTACGCCAACCTTAAGATGGGATGGTCCTTCGGGGTGGCCCTGACGGCGGGCATCATCTCCTTTGCCCTGTGGAACGCCTTCGTGCGCCTGGGCATCTCCAAATCCCCCATGACCATTCTGGAAAACACGTGCATGCAGTCCGCCGCCAGCTCCGCGGGCTACTCCACGGGAGGCACGCTCACCTCCGCCGTGGCCGCCCTGCTCCTGCTGACGGGGCAGCACATGCCGCTGGGCGTCACCTTCGCCTGGATATTCTTCATTGCCGTGCTGGGCGTCACCATGGCCATTCCGATGAAGCGCCAGATGATCAACATTGAGCAAATCAGGTTCCCGGACAGCATCGCCACGGCGGAAACCCTCAAGGTGCTCTATTCAGAAGGCAAAAAGGCGGCTGGACAGGCCAAAGCGCTCCTTTACTCCGCCCTCTTCGCCTCCGCCAACGCCATCGCCATGGCGGCGGGAGGGGAACAATGGCTGGGCACCGCCCAGCAGCAAATCCTGGGCAACTGGTACCAGCGCACCATTTTCTTCAAATGGGACCTCATGTTCGTGGGCGCGGGCGCGCTGGTAGGCATGAAAACTTCCCTCAGCCTCTTCATCGGGGGCACGGTCTGCTGGGCTCTCTACGTACCGTGGCTGGAAAGCCAGGGACTGCTTCCCGCGGGAGCGGGCTACCGGGATAGCGTGGGCTGGACCTTGTGGGGAGGAACCGCCTGCATGGTCGTCGCCAGCATCGTGGCCTTCCTGTTCCAATGGAAAAGCATCGTCCGCTCCTTCTCCTCCCTGGGCGCCATGTTTTCCCTGACCAAAAGGCGCGAGCTGACGGACGTGGAAAAAATAGAAACGCCCATGAGCTGGTTCCTGGCAGGGCAGCTCGTCTCCCTGGCGGCCCTCGGCTACCTGGCCCATGTCACCTTTGACGTTCCGTACTGGATGAGCTGCATTGCGGTAATCATCTCCTTCTTCCTGGCGCTGGTCGTCTGCCGGATCACCGGGGAGGCCAACATCACGCCCACCGGAGCCATGGGGAAAGTCACGCAGCTCATCTTCGGCGGAATCGCGCCGGGACACGTGACGGCCAACCTGATGGCGGCCAACATCACCTCCGGAGCCTCCAGCTCCTCGGCGGACCTGCTCGTGGACCTCAAGGTGGGCTACCTGCTGGGAGCCAATCCCCGCAAGCAATTCATCGCCCAGTTTTCCGGAATCTTCCTGGGAACCCTCGTCTCCGTGCTGGCCTTCCGCTCCATGGTCCCAGACGTGGACGCGCTTCAGGCCTTCAATGCTCCTGGAGCCAGAACATGGGCGGCCACGGCGGAAGCGCTGGGCATGGGCTTCAGCCACCTGCACAGCATCAAGGTTCTCTCCATCATCGCGGGCGGCATCCTCGGCCTCATTCTGGTGCTTGTCCCCCGCTACCTTCCCGCCGCGGGAAAATGGCTCCCCACCCCCATCGGCTTCGGGCTGGCCTGGGCCATCCAGTGGAACGACTCCTTCCTCTTCTTTGCAGGGGCCGTGCTCGGCTGGGCCGCGGACCGCTTTTTCAAGGCCAAATCCAAGGAATATAAAATCCCCACCGCCTCCGGCATCATTGCCGGCGCGGCCCTGACGGGCATGGCCATCCTGATGTTCAGCATTTACCAGGCGGCACGCTAAATACCTTGACGGGCTCCGGATCTCCGGAAAAAAGCATATTCCAGAGATCCGGCCCAGGGCCGATGGCGCGTCAGCGGGCTTCCTTCTTCAACGTCATTTCACCCTTGGAATCCCCTTCGGAAACGCCGCTCACCTCCGCCTTCAAGGTATAGGAATCCAGGTTGGTGCGGTACTTCTTCAGATCAAGCCTGTAGGAATTATCCTTATTCTCCACCCCGGTCCAGCCTTCATGGGTATCTGCGGCCACTTCCCTGTCTCCCTCGTACAACTTGACGGAATGAATTTTCAGGGCGCTGGGACCGTTCTTCCACTGGAAGGTAGCGGTATATGTACCAGGCCCGGTCACCTGGTCCGTCACGTTGAACTGCAACGGGGATCCCTGTTGGAGGTCCCACGGCGTCCCCGCGGAATGCTTCTCTTCCGCGCTCAGGGCATCCAGCATTTCCCGGTGGGCATTCATCACGCGGTTGGCGACGGCCAGAGCATCTCCGGACGGCTTCGTGGAATACACCTTTCCATTTCCGGCAAAGGCCAGTTCCTCCCGGACCGTCTTATCCATGAAGGCGGCCTGGGCGGCGGCACGGTCCTTCTTTCCGGTCAGCACATCCAGCTGGGATTCAAAAAAATTCTTCCAGCGGGGCAGATAAAAATCGGCCACAAGCCCGGCCCACTGGCGGTTGGAATAATCATTCAACGCGCGGGGAGCCTGGTCAATCCACGTGGTAACAAGCATCTTGGCGGACTTGTTCATCAAGGCCTTCTCCTGCCGGGTGCTCCCCCAATCCAGCGCCTTCTTCTGCCAGGTTCCCAGCAGGAACTGGCTGTCCGTCGCCAGGAGGGCGTCCATATCCGAAACCAGGGACAGGAAAAGCTTCACCTGCTTCCTGTAGGCAGGTACGTCTCCGGCGTCAAAAGCGCTCCTGACCCGCTGGAGCTGGTAAAAAGCGGCGTCCGCGAGCGCCTGGCGGACGACATCCACCAAATCATAGCGGAAGGTCTCCTCCTTCACCAGGGACGGCTGGTCATTGGCCGCCTTCAAATAACCGCGGGCCGCTTTAACGATGTCGCCCAAATGGTAATACCTCTCTCCGCTGGACCACGTGGAGGCCTTGCGGACGTCCCAGGACGGACGGGCGCAGATGATGGACTCCGTACACCCCTCCTGCGAACGGGCGGGATTGTAAATGGAGGAAGACAGGATTTCCAAAGCCCGCACAACCGCTGCCGGAGCGGCGCCGTAACGCTGGCGCGCATACTTCCTGAGCCAGTCCCGGACGGGAATATCCTCCGCCGTCCATAAACGGTCGCTGAAGAGGGCGTAATGCAGGGGATTCGTTTCCAGCCCTTCGGACAAGGTGCCCATTCCCACCAGGCCCTTGTCCCTGTAGCCGGCCAAATCACTCCCCAGCCGGGACAGAAGGGGAACCCCTCCGTATAGTCCCGTATTGCCGCCGAAGTTGGCCAGCTCGCACCAGACCCAGGGAATGCCGTCAAAAGTCCTCAAATTCTTCCCGCCATCAGCCATGTCCTTGGTGAGCTGCAGCACAAAAGCATGCTTCGGGTCCGTACCGGCCAGCAGCTCGCGGGAAGGATTGCCTCCCCAGGCCTGGATCACCCAGGAAGAACCCGGTGAAGCCTTCTGCATGGCGCCCTGCACCGCCTGCGCCGCGCGCGTCACGTTAATGTCGCCCTTGCTGCCGCCTTCATGGAACAAATCCCCGCCGAACATCTTTCCGGAAATGCCGTATACCTTGCGGAGAGCCTTGTACCAGTCCGCGGCCAGCTTCGGAAAAGCCTCGCAAGTGGGGTCCACAACCCACGGCCTTTTGAAATTGACCCATTCCCCCTGCGGAATAAGCTTCAGCCCCTTCATCTGCACGTTCTCCGCAAAATCCGCAGGAACAAACCCCACATAACCCTGAAGGACGGGAGTCATGCCCAACTGCTCCATGCGGGACACGATGCGCCTACCCATCTGCGCCATCCTGTCAATCTGCTGCTGGGTCAGCGGTCCTCCGTGTCCTTCCAGGTTGCCCATATTCCACCAGGCGGCAAAAGCGGGATTGGGGATGAAGCGGAGAGCCTTTTCACGGGGGTATCCCAAGCCAATGAGGAAATCCTCCCAGGTCTTCTCCAGGCCTGCCGTCACCAGCGCGTGCGTAAACCCGCTCAGAGCCAGAAAATCAATCTCGCGCTGCCAGCGGTTCCAGTCCCAGAAAGCCGCCGTATAGGACAGCGTGCAGTAATTATACGCAAAAACGGTATTCCACGGGGACTCAATCGTGACAGGGGTGGACGGAGCAGGCAGGGGTGAGGGAAGCGTCAGGCGGTCTCCGTTCCATGAAAAATGCACCTTGGCAATATTTTTCAGATACCATCCGTACCCCGCTACCAGACGGCGCACGTCAGATGCTTCCACCCGGATGCCACCAGGAGCGCCAGAAATAGTAATCTTGTTGCCCATGGCCGGATTCAAGCGGAACGACACGGCGCCTTTTGCAGATGGAGTCACACGAGCCACCACGCTTTCAGCGGCCGCTACGGGAGACATTTCCGCGGCAGAGACGCAAACAAGCGGGGACATGACCGTTCCCAGAACCGAACCGACTGCAAAAGCATGTGAAAGCATAGCACCAACTATACATGCAAAATCCGCGGTGTCTTTCAAGGAGTAATGCAATGGCGGGAAAAGCTGGATAGCCCCCCTATTAATTTTCTACCGAAGAGCTTGGAGGAAGCAAAGGCGCGACG
>NZ_JABFCI010000147.1:0-222 GCF_017566105.1 Akkermansia sp. GGCC_0220 | reverse complement strand
ACCTGCTTGGCATTCTTGGGACTGGAGGCTTCTACCGTCACCGCGGCCCGGAAAATCGGGCGGCCGGCGCCATCTTGGACTTCCTTCACGTTCAGGTGTGGCACCTCATTCAAAGCGGCCACGAATGGGTGTAGCCGCTTCTTCATCGCGTCACCGGATTCTGGACCCTGATCCAGATACTGGCTAAGCGCGGTGGTAAACCCGAGCAGATTTTCCTTGCCG
>NZ_JABFCI010000146.1:0-222 GCF_017566105.1 Akkermansia sp. GGCC_0220 | reverse complement strand
AAGCTTATTTACACTTATGAATTATCTATCAGGTTTATATAAGAATAAGTTTAAGTTAGGAGGAATTAGTATGAATTTGCAAGATGAAATGAATAAAATATGAATAAAAGGGGGTCAGACCCCATGGTAAAAAATTCCTGAGGGTCTGACCCTACTATATACTACAATATCTTAAAAAGTCAAGAAGAGAAAAACAATATTCTAACTCAATATGAATATTAT
>NZ_JABFCI010000145.1:0-222 GCF_017566105.1 Akkermansia sp. GGCC_0220 | reverse complement strand
AGAAGAATCCGAAGGCTTATAAGAAGCTGAAGAAGGATCTAATGGGGAAGAACGATGGCCCAATTCGATTGATCCAAGATGGTCATTACTTGGGTCTCTTCCCACGTTATGTAGTGCAATTGCCAACTTACAAGCTGCAAGTCAAGAATGATTATCAGCATACAGCTGTGACGGTTAATGGTGAACACTTTGATCAAGCAGCACAGGTATTGCCAGGTCGCT
>NZ_JABFCI010000144.1:0-222 GCF_017566105.1 Akkermansia sp. GGCC_0220 | reverse complement strand
CCTTCAGCCAACTCTTCTACAGTCTGCTTATTAGAAGCAAACGTTGCATCCAAGTCCCATTTAAAGTTACGTGTTTCTACAGGAGTCAAGCCCAAAGTTACTTCGACACCCTTATTGGCAATCTTTCCGGCATTGATATTATTAGCAAAGTAACCTGTTGACAACGGGACATCAATACTTACAATCTGATTCTTTGTGATATTGCTATAATAAGTCATATCC
>NZ_JABFCI010000143.1:0-222 GCF_017566105.1 Akkermansia sp. GGCC_0220 | reverse complement strand
AACTATTTTAATTTGTGAATAAATAAACCGCTCCTTAATTTTGGTTCAAACCATGTAGATTTTGGAGGCATTACTTTTCCTTCATCTGCAATTTTCATTAATTCGTTTAATGTAACTGGATACATGGAAAATGCTACTTTATATCCTCCATTATCTACGTTTTTCTCTAATTCTTCAAGTCCCCTTATTCCTCCAACGAAATCAATTCTACTATCATTCCTT
>NZ_JABFCI010000142.1:0-222 GCF_017566105.1 Akkermansia sp. GGCC_0220 | reverse complement strand
ACGGGCTGCCTTCCAATATCTGCAATGTTCTGGCCTGTACGGAAAAAGACCAGGTACTGGTAGGCACTTGGTCCGGCCTGGCGTATAGCAACGGCATCAGCTCCTGGCACTATATGAGAGGGTGCGATTATGCCCGGAAAAACACCGGCATTTATGGCTCCTCGGGACGGAAGACGGCCGTTCCGGGTGAGGGAAATGCCAAAATGCTGTCGGAAGACTTCG
>NZ_JABFCI010000141.1:0-223 GCF_017566105.1 Akkermansia sp. GGCC_0220 | reverse complement strand
ACAATATAAAATGTAAATATAATATAACTTCCAATATAGAAATAACCAATCTTTTATTTGAAATCAAGAAGAGAAATTTAAGATTTTATCCAAGTTTCATTTATGTGGTTTCAAAAGCAATCAATCACAATATGGAATTTCGCATGAGTTATGACAATGAAGGCAAACTTGGCTACTGGAAGTATACAAATCCAGTCTATACCCTGTTTCATGAGGATGACAA
>NZ_JABFCI010000140.1:0-223 GCF_017566105.1 Akkermansia sp. GGCC_0220 | reverse complement strand
ACCGTATTCGTCAGGGGTCCAAGTTGTTGCAGGGTTTGAAGATACTGATGTACTTTGTATCGTTACACTTGAAGGTTTTGGACCGTCATAAGATAAAATCATAGTGGTTTGCGATGAAGCGACAGCACTACTATGTCTACCATATATAGGGAAGGTCATAGTAGATCTTGTGTTGCTTAAGGCTTTTGGTGCATTGTCTACATTTTGTTGAGTTGGTTCAAAA
>NZ_JABFCI010000139.1:0-223 GCF_017566105.1 Akkermansia sp. GGCC_0220 | reverse complement strand
TGTTAAAAAGTATCCTAAATTAAAAGATGAGCCTATATATGCTTTAAAAAATATTGACAAATCTGAAACTGACAAAATGAACCCTATAATTGGAAAGACCTTTCTTTCAGTGTCTGGCGTTGATAACCTGAAAAGTACTGCGAAAAATGGATTCATTAATTTTAATGGGCAAAAGATATCTGCAAATACTGATTTATTTGCAATGTTTTCAAAATTACCAGAA
>NZ_JABFCI010000013.1:0-88327 GCF_017566105.1 Akkermansia sp. GGCC_0220 | reverse complement strand
ATCCCGAACCTTTGCTGGTAAAGAGCTACCTGTGGGACCCGACGGAACCCATGGCAACGCGCATCCTGATGATGACATGCTGGCAGGAGAACGGAATGAAAGTAAAAGAGCATCTCTACTTCATGTACGATGCCTTGAAGAATGTCACTTCCATCTTCGACGGTCAGCAGAAACAACAAGCCCGCTACGAGTATGCTCCCTTCGGAAGTCCTATCACGGAAGAAGGGGATATGGCCCGGGAGAACAAGTTCAGGTTTTCCTGCGAGTTCTCGGATGACGAACTGGGACTTGTCTACTATAATTATCGGCACCTCAATCCAGCAGACGGCAGGTGGATTAACAGAGATCCCATTCAGGAACAGAGTGAGTGGAATTTGTATGGGTTTGTAAAAAACGTGCCCTCATATTTCATAGACCTTTTAGGTAATAGCCCTTATCAAGGATGGGCATTAAATGGATTACAATTACACCCAAGTGCTTATGAAACAGTAGAATATGAGATTAGTATAACCTACCATGCCTTATGTCAAAATGCTACTTGGTGGGATAGAAGAATTAACGATCTATTAGCAAACAAAACAACAAAATCGCCATCTGATTTTAATCCTAACTCTGAATGTCTGTCATGTCAATGTATTAAAAAATTGACTGTTATTATGCATGGGAGTTCTAGTGGTTCTTATCCTAGAGTTTTTGCTTATTGGGGTGATAGAAGACTCCAAGAAAGTAAAAAATCAACTTTAATATCTAACATGTTTAAAAATATTAAATTTTGCTCAGAATGTACTCTCGAATTGAGAAGTTGCCATCTGGGAGAATCTCCTATTCTAAAAGCACGTTTAGAAGCTAATACAAAATGTAAAGTTCTTCTTTACACAGGAAAAGTTAATGCATTTTTTCCATTTTAATTTTTATGAAAAAAATAATAAAATACGTATCCCTCATTATCTTATCTATTTTTACAATATATATCATTAATTTTATCTATATTTTTTTTCATATAAAGCATGGATTGAATAATTTAGAAAGCGAAACATATATTAAAAATCTGGAAATCATTTCATATAAACCAAGCAATGGAATTGATGATAATTTTTATATTTATGAAAAGGAAAGCCTCATTCCAACATTTATTCCGCAAGATATTATCCTCATCAAAAGAAAAGGTGATAAGGTCCAAATATGGTATGGGGGGCGTTTGTCCAAATTCCCCGAATGGTTTCAAATAAATATTGATGCAGCATATGAAGAGAAAAAATGTCATCCATCCACGGACATTAGTTCATATATAGAAAACACATTGTCCCGAGAGGGATTTCTTAAATTAAATTAAAACAATGAATTTTCATATTTATTAAGGGAACTAGCTTAAGCTACTTGATGCTAAGAAAAACCATTGGGAACCTAAAATTATCGACAGTGATAATTACCCCATGCCCCCCTTGCCATGAAGCCGATCAAATTCCTCCTTATTCCCGTGGCCTTGTTTTTATGGCTGGGATGTTTCATTGTGGCCGAAGATACCGCACTACCTGATAAGTGGACAACCTTTGGTGAAGGCGAAGAACGGGAACGTTTTTCTAACTGCTTTGTCATTAGTTACCCAGACAGCTTTATCATTGATCCTGCCAGTGGAATTTCGTTTAGTCCCACTATAGGGAGAGATGCTCCTATTCCGGAAGAAAACTTGCATACCCTTATATTACACAATGAAAAAAAATCATTAGAAGTCAGGGCTTCAACCTACGGGTTTTTAACTAAGGAGTTTTATGTCCCGCGTGGTTTTGAGTCTCCAAGGGAAGTCATACTGACTGACTTTTTCAGGAATGCATTGACTACCAAAATTATCAGAACACAGTATTACGATTTGTTCTACAGTGAAACAGACAAGGAAGTATTCGCACTTTACCTGAATCGAATTAAAGGCTGGAATGCAAATTACCAAACACTTCTGTTTTTGTTTAAAAATGGTACCACATTTAAAGATCATGCGAAAATGGTGGAGAAAATTATGAAAAAATTTGTTCCAAGTTTCGCACGTCAAGATTAGTTCGTATGATATCGAAAAGTCATTTGCCCTTATAAATAGAAAAGAGAAGAGCAAAAGTGTGCCTTACGTTATTCGGATTTCCTAACTATCATTTTGCCTTTTAAATAATAATGTAATATATAGCACCGAAAGTGGATTTTAATTTAATTGTTTTCTATAATTTTTAATTGATCAATTAACATATAATATACGCCAATTTCGATAATTCCAGAAGAAATATCCTAATATAGAAGAATATTATATTAAGCATAAATTATTTCTAGAGACATATTTTGAATAAAGCTCCCTGAAATTTAAATCTTTGAATCATTGATTTAAAAAATAGATTGTTCTCTTTCTCTAATCTATGCCTGCATCAATGGCAAAGGGAATACATCAATGATGATTTATATGATTCAATTGTTCCACATAAAAACCTGTTGACTTTTCCATTACCAGAATGAGAGAATTCTCCCAGTACAGAGACATTAGAAACGGAATGAGACTTCAAGTCTCCCAGGCCACAAGCTGTGAGAGGTGTATTATTCCTGATTTCTCTCTTTTTCTTTTACGTCCAGAGCCTCAAAGCGGGCCAGAACCCAGCAAAGATCGGAAAGGCGGTTCAGGAAGAGGGCCGTGTTCACGTTGCTCAAGGCATTGTCCAGCCTCAGTGCCACTACCCGGCGTTCCGCGCGGCGGCAGACGGACCGGGCCAGGTCCAGATAGGCGGAACCCAGTGACCCCTCCTTGCCGGGGCGCGCCCACCCCTTGAAGCGGATGTCGCATTCCTTCTCCAGCAGATGGGCCTGTTCCTCCAGCCATGCTACGTCCTCCGCCGTAATGCGGGCATAACCCTTGGCGTCATACTTGGGCAAATCCTCCTCCAGCGTAGCCAGTTCCCCCATGGCCCCCACCAGGCGCGCCTGAACGCCGTCCAGCATTTCCACCGTCCGGGGGCTTACTCCGGAATGGCGCACTACGCCAATCAGGGAATTCAATTCATCCACCGTTCCGTAAGCTTCAATGCGCGGGGCCGTCTTGGGGCTCCGTTTGCCGAACATCAGGTCCGTTTCTCCGCTGTCTCCACGCTTGGTGATCACGCTCATACCCTGTACCCTACCATGCCTGCGCGGCCCTGCACGCAAAAAAGAAGGCATCCCACCTCGCCAACGGCGCAAATTCGATGTTCCGGACAGCCGTCCATCCGCTGGCCCTGTTCCCAGTACCCAATCACCCGGGGATTTTGTCCATTGTGGTTAAAATATCTTGTGCCATTCCTTTCCAGGGCAGGAACTGCGCCATGACACGTCAACCGTTTGAAACTTTTTCCGATGGCTGTACAACCCCTGCATGACCCGGACCAGAGATGAATTGGCAGCGGAAACCGCACCGCCCGTCAAAGTGCCTCTCTGGACGCGGGGCTACGTCCTGGCCTGCTGCGCCAACCTGATGATGGGGCTGGCCTTCTTCGAACTGGTGCCCGTTCTCCCGCTGTACCTGACGGGGCAGTTGCAGGTTTCCTCCGGCTGGCTGGGCTGGATCATGTCCATTTACGTGCTGGCCGCCATCATTTCCCGCCCCTGGTTCGCGCACCGGGTGGATACCGGGGACCGCAAGAAGATTTACATCACGGTTTATATCCTGCTGGCCCTGTCCTTTTCAGGGTATGCCGTGGCCGCCACCGCCCTGGCGTTTTTCCTGACGCGCTTCGTGCAGGGCTTGATCTGGGGCGGCATGACCACCTCCGGTCCGACGATGGCCGTGGATATCATCCCCCCTTCCCGCCGCGGGGAGGGCCTGGGCTTTTTCGGCATGACGATGACGCTGGGCATGTGCCTGGGACCCGTCATCGGCCTCCAGGTATACCAGCAGTACGGTTTTTACGTGATTACGTGGAGCTCCCTGGTCCTGTGCCTGGCTGGGGCGGGCATCGCCTCCCTCATCCGCGCCCCCAGGCGCCCCGTTCAGGAGTCCGTGCATGAAACGCCCAAAAAGGTGCTGGACCGCCTGGTGCTGCGCGTGGGCATTCCACTGGCGGTGAATGTGATGATCGCCTCTTTCTCCTACGGCGTTGTGGCCGTGTATTCCGCCCTGTACGGGAAAATGTACGGTTTCAAGTATGCCGGGCTGTTTTATGCGCTGATGGGGCTGGGCATGCTGGTCTCCCGGTTCATGGTGGGCCGGCAGATCGACCGCGGGCGCGTGGCGGAACTTTCCGTCATCTCGCTGGGCATCCTGACTGTCAGCTTCGGCGCGCTGGCGTTTGCGCCGCTGGAATGGGTCTATTATACCTCCGCCATCCTCATCGGCTTCGGCTTCGGCATCTTCATCCCCACCTTCCAGACCATGAAGCTGAACATGGCGGACCGCGGCCACCGGGGCGCCGTCAATTCCACGTTTTTCACGGCTTTTGACATCGGGGTGGGCACGGGCATGTTTTTCGGGGGCAAGATTTACGCTTACCTGAACCTGAACTGGGCCTTCGGCGCAGGCGCGCTACTGAATCTGCTGGCGATCGTGTACTTCTACCGCATTTCCCTGGACCACTACCGGAAGAACAAGCTTGGCGTGGATTCGGATTGATTTCTCTTCTGCTATTCCCGTTCCGGAGCGGAAAAAACGTCAATCACGCGCCGGGCGGAAGGCCTCACGCGCAGCAGGCGGGGATTCCAGGCCAGGGAAATACTGCGGGACAGCCTGTCCAGCGCAGGATGGGTGACCTTGACGAATCCCCCGCCCAGCTCCGCCTCCGCCATGCAGGGGAGAACCGCCATGAACGCCCCGCTTTTCAGCATGCGCGCCGCAAAGGGAAAGGACTGCGTTTCACACTGCACCCGCAGCCTGATGCCGAATTCCGCGCAATTCCGTTTCAGCGAGGCATGGAAGCCGGAACCGCTCCCCAGCGTAGCCAGGGGGAACATGCCCAGCAGGCGTGAAAAATCCTCCTCCCTTCCCCGCACCTTTTTTCCGGCCAGGGCCGCGGGCACGTACAGCGCATAATCCATGGAGCAGATGGCCCGGCTTTCCAGCCCTTCCGCCGCCAGCGCGCTGGTGCGCACGATGCCGAAGTCCACATCCATGTTCTGAAGCTTGAGGGGAATTTCACTGTTGCGGATGTTCTCCAGTGCAAAGAGCCACGGCAGGCCGCGCTGCTGGATGTCCGCAAGCACGGGAGCAACCACCCACGCGTGGAGGCTGTCTCCGGCGCCGATGGTGAACCGGTAGGGCAGGTTCCGGCTCCGGCTTTTGAAATCGTCCAGCAGGCACAGGCTTTCGCTGGCCAGGCGCACCAGTTCCCATCCGGACCTGGTAAGCGCCAGCACTTTCCCGCGGCGGGCCGCCAGCTCCACGCCGAAGAATTCCTCCAGTTCCTTGATCTGGCGGGAATACAGGCTTTGCCGTGCGCTGTCCCCGCGCGCGGCGGCGGCAATGCTCCCCGCCTTGGCCACTTCTATCAGGGTTTTCAGGCGGTCCAGGGACAGCCCCCGTTCTGCGAAAAGGTGCTCAAACATAACTTTAAAGTCATATTATATGAATACTTGCATAATGCAAGAGTCAGTAAATGCGCTATGGTAACGGAGTCACAGGGCGCAGCGCCGCTTTCCGCGGCCCCCGCCCTTCAACCAAAAGAAAATAAAACCATGATCACCATCGACGGAAAATACACGGAAGCCCGCGTGTTCACGGATGAACTGGAAGACCTGGCCCGCACCCAGATCAGGGACGTCTGCAACCACCCCGCCTTTGAAGGAAGCCGGGTGCGCATCATGCCGGACGTGCATGCCGGAGCCGGCTGCGTCATCGGCTTCACCGCTGAACTGAAAACGGACAAGGTGATTCCCAACCTGATCGGCGTGGACATCGGCTGCGGAGTGCTTACGGCCAGGCTGGCCGGTCTGCCGGATTTCTCCCGGTTTGACGAACGCCTGCGCGAACGCGTCCCGTTCGGCTGGAACACCCGTTCCGCCGTCCACCAGGCCCTGCTGGATGATCCGGAACTGGATGATGAAATCTCCCGCATCTGCGTGGATGTGCTGAGAACGGAGAAAGACAGGCACCGCCGTTCCGTGGGGTCCCTGGGCGGCGGCAACCACTTCATTGAAATAGCACAGGGAACGGAAGACGCCTTTCTGTGCATCCACTCCGGTTCCCGCAACTTCGGCTTGAAGATTGCGGAGCGCTACCAGAAGATCGCCGTGGCCACTTGCCCGGACGCCTATCTCAAGGAACGCAAGAAAGGCCTTTGCTACCTGCAGGGAGAAGATACGCTGAACTACATGCGGGACATGAAGGTGGCCCAGCGCTTCGCCGCCCTGAACCGCCGCGTGATGCTGCATGAGCTACTGGACGATGCCGCGGACCTGGAAATCTTCGACACCGTGCACAACTACATTGCGGAAGACAACGTCATCCGCAAGGGGGCCGTCCGGGCCGGACTTGGAGAAAAGCTCATCGTTCCCCTGAACATGCGGGACGGCTCCGTCATCTGCATTGGCAGGGGGAACGAGGAATTCAATTCCTCCTCCCCGCACGGCGCAGGCCGCAGCATGTCCCGCAAAAAGGCCAAAGCCAACCTTTCCCTGGAGGAATTCGAAGCTTCCATGCAGGGCATTTTCTCCACCTGCGTCTCCCGCGCTACGCTGGATGAAGCGCCGATGGCCTACAAGGATGGAGAAAGCGTGCTGGGCAACATCCATGAAACGGCGGAAATCGTGGAACGCATCAGGCCCGTGTACAACTTCAAGGCGCCCGAATAACAGGACGCCCCAACGCCCGGCCCCTTCCGGAAAAGATTTTCCGGAAGGGACTTTCGCTAATCTCCGGAACCAGGTCAGGAGCGCGTGGCGGAATAAATCAGCTTATAGGGTTCCGCAGTCTGAATCGGAATGGCGTACACCTTGGAGGTATCATTCCATTCCACGCCGGAAACATCAAACTTCTGGCGGTCATAATAACCCACCACCTTTCCGTTGGTCACTACGCAGAAAGCGGCCGCATTCTCCCCATTCCGCACAATAATCATGCTGTCCTTTTTGGAGGCGCTCACGGACGGGCTGAGCTTCGCGTTCTGCTTGTATTTGGTCCAATACCCGTTGAGCTGGGAACCATGCAGGTTCTGTCCCCACAAATCGACCGTTTTCCCATGCTGGTGCAGGAAAGCGATGCGGAATTTCGGCTTGGGGTACCGCCTGGCGGCGATCCGGGCCTTGGAGGCGCGGGCCATTTCCTCCGTCATCTTGAAGCTGTAATCCCCATACTGGTTCCCTTTGTGGTCAATCGGGACGAACCAATTGAAAATTTCAAAGTCATCAGTAAAGTCCGTCCTGCTGACATTGCAGATGCGTTCATACAGGGCCAGATGAGCCTCGGAAACCTCATACGCCTGCCTGGAAAGCGGCTTGCGGCGCAATGATTCAAACAGCGCAGGATAAAATTCCGGGTTGATGCCCAGCTTATGGAAATACAGGTAGAAGGAATATTGGGCAAAACCCCACTTGGCCCAGCCGTTCAGATCATGGAACGGCAGGCCCTTTACCGCCTCTGACAGCAGGTACTTGCACGGGTTTTCCATGTCGGAGGCCAGTTCATTGCCGTTAATGGGGTTGGTCACCTGGTCCAGGATCAACTGGGCGAAGAAGTTATTGGAGCTTTCAGACATGCTGCGCCAGTTGAACGGATGCTGGTAGCAGTGGCCGACTTCATGCCCGAATCCCCAGAGGCGGTTCCCCTGAAGAACGCCGGGGGCGAGCACTTCATTTTTCAGCGTATTTCCCTGATCCCCGACGCTGTAGCCGCAGTAATACCAGGTGGCGAACATATGGGCTCCGCCTTCTACGGAAACTCCAAGCTGCCGGTTGTTATGCGGCTGGGGATATTTGTCAAAGCCCATGATTTTCCACATGGCCCTGACGCTCTCATCCCACACCCTGACGGATTTCGTGATGGAATCCGGGCTGTAAGCCTTCAGATATTCCGTGTGAAGGATCATCATGGAATACCGCCCCACGATGTCGAACATGCTGTGGGGGGCCTTGCCGATCATCCGCTTCCAGTCCTTGTCCGTGTGCCTCGTCACGTCAAAATATCCGTTCACCGTCCCGCTGCCCACGGGGATGTGCACCTTCACAGGCTTCTTGGGCGTGCTGATATCGGTGTGGTACATCACATAAAGCAATCCCGAACGGTTGATTTTGATTTTGTTTACTCCTTCATTCAGGGGATAGGTGGAAGATTCGATTCCCGCCGGGGAAACGGAAGCCAGCGCAATATCCTCTCCATGGGTGGGACCCACGAATACAAGGATTTCATCTCCTTTCTCCGCAGCAATTCCGGTGGGATTGTCAAATTTGTTCAGGGCGTTGATATTTCTCACCTTGGCGGCAAACTCCGGATGGCTGTAAGCCTTGTAGGACGCAATGCGGAATTCCTTGTCTTCATAGGCGCCGGATTTCACTTTCCGCGCAATGAGCTGCAAAAACTCCGGCAGCGCCTTGAGGTCTGCCAGAGTGCACCTGGGATTGATGGAGGAACAGCTCGTGTCTCTGAACACTTTCAGCAATTGCCGGTTGAGCGTGGATTCCGCCTTTTTGTAAAAACTGATCTCCCGTACGGTAAACGCCGGGGAAGCTCCTTCAGGGTAATCAACCTCCACCTTGATTTTCTGAACTTTCTGAAGAGGGTTTTTAAACCTGATCATTTTGGAGCCGCCTATATCAAACTTTCCAAGGTTCTTCCACGACGAGCCGGACATGGCGGACACGGAAACTTCATTGAAATTGGCTCCGGAAAAGGTGATGTAATGAATGGTGTCCGGCACTTCAAATACAAATTCCCCCTCCACATGCCGCGCTCCGGGAACATGCCAGTTGGCGGATTCCAGAGAACCGTCCACAGCCTGCTTTACGGAATGGCCTCCTGAGTAGGGGGACTGAGGGGAAGAAGCCTCCCTTACTTGAAGAGGGATGTCCTCCGGAACGTCCAGTGAAGGATATTTTTCCGCAAGGGACAAATTCGCGGCAAACATTAAAAAAATGAAAAATAAAAAAAACGGAGATAAAATCAGCTCTCTTTTCATAAATAGTACTGGGCCCTGATGATACTATACATGATTTCCAGCGTGCGTTTTTCATGTTATCCCTGTGATGGCGCAAAATCCCCTGATGCAAGGACGGGATTTTTCCTCTGCTCCACGGTCCAATTCTTTCATGGACCCCCACGGAACATTATGCCATGTTATCCTTCATGAACGGAAGACGGTCCCGTCATCAATCAGGAAACAAGCCGGGCAAATGGATTGCCGTCCTGGCCGTTCCCCTCTTTCTCCTGGGCACGGGACTGTTCTCCTTTTTGTGGAACGTTCCGCTGAATACGCTGAGAGCCGCTCATTCCGCCACAGCGCCTCCCGCAATTCTTATCAGGAAAGCTTCTTCCCCGGAAAATCATCCCATAGCCCTGGACTCCTCCTTCCTGGCCGGCATCCAGCCCTTCCTGGAACATTATGCGGGGTCCGTCAGCAATGCCGGGCGCCTTGACTTCACCACCCATGACCCGCAGGAAGTGGAAATACGGATGGACGGGCTCTCCATCGGCCTGAGCCCTTCCCTGGCGATTTTCAATTTCCACACCAGGTACGGGTTCAGCATGCAGACGAGCAGAAAACCGGACGCTGCCGACCGGGCGGTTTACCAGTGGCTGAAAAACATGATGCAACCGGAAGAGCCGGAGGAATCGGGGGGACGTTGACACAGGCATCGAACGGAACAGGCTCGGCGTTGTCTAATCCTTCATCTTCCCGGAAAAGCTGTGGAACGGCAGGTTCTTCAGCCAAGGGAGCAACTGCATCCGCACCGGAAGACGACCCCATACAGCGTTTATGAAACGTATTTACCACGGACCATGGACCCTGGCCGGACTGGCATGCGCCATTCTGGCCGCAGTAGCCATGCTTTCCCTGTTCTCCTGCGGAGAAAACAGACAGGCAGGCAACAAAAACAGACATCATATGGACAACAAGGATTTAAAAACGATTTATCTGGCAGGAGGCTGTTTCTGGGGAGTGGAAAAGTACTTCTCCCTGATTCACGGAGTCAAGGAAACGGAAGTGGGGTATGCCAACGGTTCCACTGCCACCCCCACGTATGAGGAAGTCTGCAGCGGACGCACGGGCCACGCGGAAACGGTAAAAGTGGTATTTGATCCGGAAGAACTCAGCCTCCCGTTCCTGCTGGAACAATACTATTCCATCATTGATCCCGTTTCCGTCAACAAGCAGGGAAACGACAGGGGAGTTCAATACCGCACGGGCATTTATTATACGGATGAGAAGGACAAGCCGATTATAGAAGCCTCCCTGAAACGGCTCCAGCAGCACTTCAAGCAGCCCGTGGCGATTGAAGTTCAACCGCTGCGTCAATTTTCACGGGCGGAAAAATACCACCAGCGCTATCTGGACAACAACCCCGGCGGCTACTGCCATATTCCGCCCGGCAAGTTCCAGGAGGCGGCCCAGGCCAGGGAAGCCGCTCCCGTCTACCGGAAAAAACCGGATGACGAGCTGCGCCGCAGCCTGACGCCCGAGCAATTTGCAGTTACGCGGAACAATGCGACGGAACCTCCCTTCCGCAACGAATATTTCAATAACGACAAGCCCGGCATTTATGTGGACGTTACGACGGGGGAACCCCTGTTTCTTTCCACGGACAAGTTTGATTCCGGCTGCGGCTGGCCCAGCTTCTCCCGGCCCATCAAGGAAGAACTGATTCAGGAAAAACAGGATCTTTCCCACGGCATGCGCCGTACGGAAGTCCGCAGCAAAACGGGGGACGCCCATCTGGGGCACGTCTTCACGGACGGCCCGAAGGACCGCGGCGGCCTGCGCTACTGCATCAACAGCGCTTCCCTGAAATTCATTCCTGAACAGGATATGGAAGCGCAGGGGTATGGAAAATACCTGCCCCAGCTTCGCCGGGAGGCAGCGGACAGAAAATCCGCGGAAAAGTAGCTTATGGAAAAAACGGAAGGTGAACCTCACCTATCCATCAATCCGTTAAAAATCCGGAGGACGAAGTGTGGCCGGATAAAGAACCGGCTCTCGGCTCCATGCAAGATTCCATGCGCACTTATGCCGTAAGACGGGAGACAGGAAACAAAGATGCTGAATGCGGCGTCCCATGCATAAGAGGTTCCGGAAAGGGATAAAAGTAGTACTCCGGAAGAAGATTCATGAAGGCTCCTTCCCGGGCCGCAGGCAGTCAACCAATTCCGGTACGCCTGCGTTTGAAAAAAACGCCCTCCATCCATGCCGCTGCCGATGAATGGAGAGTGGGCAATCGGCAGCAGGCCATGGAGGATTTGGGTTGTTGGGGCAATACGACTTGCAGCAAATGCCGTTTATCTTCATGCCGTTCATTGAAATAGCGACGGCCAGGCGCGTTTTGTGTTAAAAAAATGAGTTTTTTATTTTCAACGCTTTCATCCATCTATTGAAATCGTCCCAATTCTTTGACCATGAACATATCATAAAAATAAAAACCATTTTCTGCCAGCGCCGGATTCCCCTCACCTGCCACAAGAGGGAGGCAAGGAGCTCTTCTCCGCCAACGGTATCCGCCTTCTCCTCCGCGTCACTGCACGATCGTGACGGGAGTACCTACTTTAACGGTCTTGAAAAGCGGCACACAGGAGGAGCGGGTCATGCGGATGCATCCATGTGACTGGGGCGTCTGGAAAACGGGTCCCACGTGCATGCCAATGCCGCTGTCCGTCAGACGCATGAAATAGGGCATGGAGGCATCATATAAGTTGGAGACGTGGTGCACCGCCTTTTCCGTAATGCGGAAATGGCCCACGGGCGTGCGGTGGGAAGCGGTCCCCAGACAGACGGGAAAATCCATGGCTACTTCATCCCCCACCATCAGCTGGCCCCTCTGGCTTCCGCGGCTGATCACCACCCGCGTATTGCCGGGAGTGGCTTTTTTCATAATGTCCTGGTTCATCCACTCGTCATGCACCTCCGTATAATCCACCCCGGCCACCACCACTCTCGTATTCGGCCCGTAAGAAGTCATGGGCATGGTCGTAGGCACGGTCAGGGGCACCATGCGCAAATTCTCTTCCTGCGGCCCTGAACAGGCTGCCAGCGCCAGCGCTCCCGCTCCTGCAATAATTGATAAGGTTTTTTTTGCGTTCATCATCTTTAACCCTTTCAGAGGGTTGGACAATGCCGCGAACTTATTTTCAATGTTTCATGACGCACTCTATCAAAATTCCGGCATGCACGCAAAAGGCGGAAACCGGAAAAAAGCGGCCGTCACGACAGCGGAATATTGCGCGCCACGGTAAACAGGGCAAGTACGGCCACGCCGGCGGTCAGCACCCTCAGGAATACGGTCTTGTCCCTGATGAAAAACAGCGTTCCCAGCCAGATGAGCGTGGGAACCAGCAGCACGTTGTACCGCAGGGAATCAAGCCAATGGCCATGAAGCAGGGCATGCAGGGCCCTGGTGGAACCGCAGCCGTAGCAAAGATAACCCGTGGTTTTATAGAAAAGGCACTCCGGCAGCCAGCCGGACCGGGAAGGGTCATCCACCAGCAGGAGCACCGCGCATGCCGCAGCCAGCAGCGCCAGATACAGGAAAAACAGTTTCATTCCATGAAAAAGGCCTGCGGATCTTCGGTTCTCCGCAAGCCTTGGATTCACGAGCCTGGTGAAGCCTTTTATCAGTTGCGCCAGGCAGTCCAGCCGCCGACCAGCATCAGGACGATGCTGAGAATCACGGCAATAAGGCTCATCGTCTTGCCGTTGCTCTTGTCGGGATATTTGTTGAGGCCTATGATGCCCAGAATGAGGCCTACGAGGCTGCATAAAACGGCAAAGACGAGGGCACAAATGGCAAGCGTATTGTTTGGTCTTTCTAACTCAGACATATTCTTTAATCCAGTTTGATTTTTATTGGGGTGCGCACAGCAGGATGCCAGACGCAAATCCTTGCCATCTAAACAAAATGCCGTGCTTCTACAAGTTTTTCCTGGTTCTGTTGTCAGTTCCTGCGCGTCTTACAGGCAAAAACGCCGGAAAAAACCGGCAGCCCGCGTGCAGAAAGGAATTTCTACGCTTGCGGGAGAGGAGGAAAAATCCTCCCCCCGTCACACAGAGTCCTTGCCTTATCATATTTGGCCTGTATAGTACCCGCGACTGCCAGGAGGGCAGCCGCCTGTTTACAGTTAACCCTCTATTCCGCATCATGACCAAGATTGCCAAGAGCACGTTCACCACGGGAACCGGAACCCCGGGACAGTTTTATTCACTGCCAGCCCTGTCGGAAAACGGCTATCCCCGCCTGAGCCGTCTTCCCGTTTCCATCCGGATCGTTCTGGAATCCCTGCTCCGCAATTGCGACGGCCTGAAGGTAACGGAAAAGGATGTGGACAACCTAGCCTCCTGGAACGCCAAAAATCCCGGTTCCTATGAAATCCCGTTTACGGTGGCCCGCATCGTCCTCCAGGACCTGACGGGCGTTCCGCTGCTGGTGGACCTGGCCGCCATGCGCTCCGCCGTGGCCGGACTGGGAAAAGACGCTTCCGTCATTGAACCGCTGGTTCCCGTGGACCTGGTGGTGGACCACTCCGTCCAGGTGGACTGGGCAGGCCGCACGGACGCCCTGGAAAAGAACCTCGACATCGAGTTCCAGCGCAATGCGGAACGCTACGAATTCCTCAAATGGGGCCAGCAGGCTTTCCAGACCTTTTCCGTAGTGCCCCCTTCCGTGGGCATTGTCCACCAGGTGAATCTGGAATACCTGGCGCAGGGCGTCATGGAAAAGGACGGCGTTTATTTCCCGGACACCCTGGTAGGGACGGACTCCCACACCACGATGATCAACGGCATCGGCGTCGTGGGCTGGGGCGTGGGCGGCATTGAGGCGGAAGCCGGCATGCTCGGCCAGCCGGTCACCTTCCTGGTGCCGGAAGTAGTGGGCGTCCACATGACGGGGGAACTCCGTGAAGGAGTGACCGCCACGGACCTGGCGCTCCATGTCACCCAGATGCTGCGCAGCCACGGCGTGGTAGGCAAATTTGTGGAATTCTTCGGGGAAGGAGCGGCGGCCCTCCCGCTGGCGGACCGCGCCACCGTAGCGAACATGGCCCCGGAATACGGCGCCACCATGGGCTTCTTCCCCATGGACGAACGCTGCTCCGACTACCTGCGCCAGACAGGCAGGAGCGAGGAAGCCATCGCCACGTACGAAAACTACTTCAAGGCCCAGGACCTGTGGGGAATGCCCCGCAATGGAGAACTGGACTACACGGTTCAGCTGGAACTGGACCTGTCCACCGTGGAACCCGCCGTTTCCGGACCCAGGCGCCCGCAGGACCACATCCGCCTGGCCTCCATCAAGGACAGCTTCCGCAAGCTCGCCGGCATGCCCGCGGCGGAAGGCGGTTACGGCAAAAAGGAATCCCCGGCGGTGAAGGTCACCATGCACTCTCCGGCTGGCGTTCCCGTTCCGGTGGAAGGCTTCAGCCAGGAGGCGGAATTGAAAGACGGCAGCATCCTCATTGCCGCCATCACCTCCTGCACCAACACCTCCAATCCGGGCCTGATGCTCGCCGCCGGGCTGCTCGCCAAAAAAGCGGTCGCGCTGGGCCTGCAAGTGCCGCCGCACGTAAAAACGTCCATTGCGCCGGGCTCCCGCATCGCTTCAGACTACTTTGCGGCCAACCAGCTCCAGGAATCCCTGGACGCCCTGGGCTTTGAAACCGTCGGCTACGGCTGCACCACCTGCATCGGCAACTCCGGACCGCTGAATCCGGAACTGGAACAGGCGGTCAGGAACAATGACATCGTGGCCGCCTCCGTCCTCTCCGGCAACCGCAACTTTGAAGCGCGCATTCATCCTTCCATCAAAACCAACTTCCTGATGTCCCCTCCGCTGGTCGTCGCCTTCGCGCTGGCCGGACGCGTGGACATCGACTTCCAGACGGAACCGCTGGGCACGGACCGCAGCGGGAAGCCCGTCTTCCTGAAAGACCTCTGGCCCAGCTCCGGGGAAATCGCGGAAGCCGTCGCCAAATCCCGCAATCCGGAAGCGTACCGGGAACTATACACCATCACGCCGGACAAAAATCCGCGCTGGGCCGCCGTGTATGCGCCGGAGGGCTCCGTCTTCCAGTGGAATGAAAACTCCACCTACATCCAGGACCCGCCCTTCTTCTGCGGCTTCAACGGCCAGCCCCGCACGCTGGCGGACATCCGGGACGCCCGCCCCCTGGGCATCTTTGGCGACTCCGTGACTACGGACCATATCTCCCCCGCCGGAGCCATCCGGGAAACGGGCCCCGCCGGGCTGTACCTGCAAGGCATGGGGGTGGACAGAAAAGACTTCAACTCCTTCGGCTCCCGCCGCGGCAACGACCGCGTGATGGCCCGCGGCACCTTCGCCAACGTCCGCATCAAAAACCTGATGGTGGACGGCACGGAAGGCGGCTATACGCTGTACTTCGGCAACCGCTCCATTCCCGCCCCGGACAAGAAAATAACCTCTGCCGCCGGAGCCCCCGCCTTCATCTATGATGCAGCCATGGCCTACGCGCAGGACGGTGTTCCGCTCATCGTCATCGGCGGAGAAGACTACGGCATGGGCTCCTCCCGCGACTGGGCGGCCAAGGGCACGAACCTGCTGGGCGTCAAGGCCGTCATCACCAAGAGCTTTGAACGCATCCACCGTTCCAACCTCATCGGCATGGGCGTGCTGCCCCTCAACTTCGCCGACAAGGCGGACTACGACCGCATCGCCCCGTTGAAGGACGCCACCTTCTCCATCCTGGGGCTGGACAACGGCATCGCCCCGCGCCAGCAGGTCACGCTGCGCGTGCAGCCCGCAAACGCGGAGGCGTTTGACGTGCCCGTCATCGTCCGCATTGATACGCCCATTGAAAAGGAATACTACCTGGCGGGCGGCATCCTGCAATACGTCCTCACTCAAATCCTCAAATAACGCGGCTTGGCCGGGCTTTTCCGGCGCCGCATCCTTTCCAGACGGGCCGCCCTTCCCCCGAAGGCGCGGCCCGTCTGGCGCCTTCCTCTCCGGGAGCACCCGCAGCTCCATGACACGGCTTGATTAGTTCACTTGAACTAATTCCAAATTCTGCTTGCAATCCTTCCGGGCTGTTTCTAGAACAAACACATGGAATATAGATCTGTCTGGACGGGCTTTCTTGCCGTATTCGCCGCCCTGGCGTTCTGCAGCTGCTCGCAGAACGATAAAATGAGACCGCCGGCCGTCTCCTTCAAAATTCAAAAAGCCCCGGTAGTCCCCCGCACGTCCAACCAGATGGGCCGTGAGGTGGGCATCCGTGTCTCCTACATGCCCAAAAGCACGTATGCCCGCAGGCATGCGACCTCCATGCGCCCCCGCTTCATCACCATCCACAGCACCGCCAACCCCAAGGGAGACGCCAACGCCCATTCCCGCTACCTGAACAGTGGCAAATCCCGCAGCCTGAACTGGCACTTCACGGTGGACCAGTTCGGCGCGTACCAGCACATTCCCACGACGGAAACGGGCCACCATGCGGACCACTCCGGCCCGGGCGACCAATACTCCGTAGCCATTGAAATGTGCGAATGCACCACGCACAATCCCGTCGTCATCTACAACAAGACAGCCAAGCTGGCGGCCCTGCTGATGATGCGCTACAACGTCCCCCTGCGCAACGTGGTGCCCCACAACTACTGGTCCGGCAAGAACTGCCCCGCCCCGCTGATGACCAACGGCCGCCCCGGCTATAAATGGAGCTGGTTCATCTCCCGCGTGGACTATTACTACCGCTGCCTCCAGGCCGGGAAATAATCCCTCCCCCTTTCTGCCGCGCATGCCGCACTCATGACAAGGCGTTCTCTTTACCGTTTCCGGCGGAGGGTGCTTCATGAAGAGTATGAAAATCATCACTTCCCCCGGAGATACGCAGCGGCTGAGCAACGGCCTCCCCATTCCCGGCATCGGTTACGGAACCTACCTGGCCCCGGACGACACGTCGGGAACCCGGAGCATTCTTGACGCGCTGGAAGCAGGCTACCGCCTCATTGACACAGCCAGCGTATACGGCAATGAAAAAACGGTGGGGCGCGCCGTCAGGGAAAGCTCCATTCCGCGGGAGGAAATCTTCATCACCAGCAAAGTCTGGAACACGGACCAGGGTTATGAAAGCACCCTGAGCGCTTTTGACGCCTCCCTGAACCGCCTCGAAACGGATTATCTGGACCTGTACCTGATCCACTGGCCCATCCCCGCCGGATATGAGAAGGACTACAAAGAGCTGAACAGGGAAACCTGGAAAGCCATGGAGCGCCTTTACAAGGAGGGCCAGGCAAGGGCCATCGGCGTCAGCAACTTCCTTCCCCGCCATTTGGAAGCCCTGATGGAACAAGCCGATACCATCCCCATGGTGAACCAGCTGGAAATCAATCCCAGGTACCACCAGACGGAAGCGGTCGCCTTCTGCCGGGAACACGGCATTCTGGTGGAATCATGGGGCCCCCTGGCCCGCGGAGGCGTCCTGGAGGAACCCGTCCTGCGCCGCATCGCGGATAAGCATAAAAAATCCGTAGCCCAGATATGCCTCCGCTGGGAACTCCAGCGCGGCATCGTGCCCCTCCCCAAATCCGTGCATGCGGACAGAATCAAAGCCAACCTGGACATTTTCGGCTTCTCCCTGGACGGAGAAGACATGGCCCTTATTGACACGCTGGACGCCCCCGGGCACTACTCCATTCACCCGGACCATCTTTCCGAGGAGTAATCTTTCCAGAAAAGATTCAAGGACGGACTATTCTCTCCGCTTCCTGGCGGATTCCACCAGGCGTTGACGAGCTTCCTGCCTGGCACGGAATGCCTGTTCGCGTTTTCTTTCCTCCGCCAGCGCCGCTTTCTTTTCGGAATCACGGAGTTTCCCGTAAAGCAGCGGGTTCATGGCGGCCTCGTCCTCCGGGCCTTCATGGTGGTACACGGGCAGCCCGTCCGCAGCCAGCGCCACATGGTAGTAACGGCCGTCCTCCCTGGAGTCCCGGCCTTTTTTATCCAGACGGGAAAGAATCACGGCATACCCCAGCCCCGGAGCGTTCATCAGCTTCCGCTGGTCGTCAAACAGGGCGGCAACGCGCATGTTGTCGTAGTCCAGCTTCATGATGCCGCAGACCATTTTGCCCTCCGTATTCCAGTACATCACCAGCTTCTTTTTTCCCAGGGAATTGGGCTTGCACGTTTCATAGGCTCCCTTGATGGGGCGGCTTTCCATGGACAGGGAGTAGTCCGCATTGCTGTAGGATTTTGTCTCCCTTGCGGCGAGTCGTTCGCCCGGAGGAAGCAGGGAGGAAACGGGAGCGCGCATTTCCGTCCGTTCCTCAGGCATGTACTTGGAGGGAATGAGCAGTCCTTTTCCGGTATCGTAATAGGCGTAAAGGCTTCCCTGGTCCAGAACCATGTCAAAGTTTTTCTGCCCCCTCCCGCTTTCCGGGCGCGCCTGCGGGCGGCAGTATTCCTGAATTCGGAACGGAGGGCCCTTGATGGCGGAAAGGGAGGTGGTACAGACCAGCCCGTCCACCTTCCTGGTTCCCGTCAAGGTTCTGGCGGGGTTTTTCCGGGCCGCTTCATTATACCGGGGAGTGATGTCTTTTTCCACCGGCGTCCACGTTGTTTTTTCCAGCTCCTTCATCAGGAACGGCCAGAGCATCGCGGCCAGCTTCAGGTCCCGGCGCGCCGCCGTGCCCGTCAGGGAAGCCGCCAGCGCCGCGTCTTCCTCATCCAGGCGGTTCAGCGGAATTTCCACACGTTTCCGCCCCGTTTTAAGCGCCAATCTGGAACCCGTGCAGGATTGAAAACTGCCTTTTACCACGTCTCCGAGCTTGGATATCCATTCCCGTTCGCCCGGAAAGGCATATTCATCAGCCGGCGCACAAACCGCGCCGCACCATACCAGCACAGCAAGCAGAAGGAGTTTCATCGTCAGGAACACAGGGTTGCAACTGCAACCCTAACAACAGGGCCGGCCGGATAAAAGCTTTTAATTGACCGCCGCTGCATCGGGAACCCGGAACAAGAAAGGGGAAAACGGCCTCATCACATGTCATCCGGAGGCCATGCAGGGCCGATAAGGGCCGGAAGGCCCTTTTTCCCGGGCGGGAGACCGTGACAAACCGGGGGGAATTGGAAGAAGCAAGGGAAACTGAATTTGGCTTGCCCGGGAGTGAGGAGCTCCCGCCCCTCATCATTCCCTCCAATCAGCGGCCTCATGCCTCCCTGACCGCGCATCCGGAGAAAATCCTCGGACCGCAGTTATTGCTTCTTCCCTTTTTTAGGAGCCGCCTCTGCCGTTTTAGCGCTTCTTCCCGCGCCTTTCCCGGCAGTTTTGGGCGTCCTGGCCGTTTTGGAAGCCGGAGCTTTTTCCTTGTCTTCCGACTTGGCCGCAGCTTTTTTAGCCGGATATTTCTTTTCCCGGGGCGGGAATTCAAAGCCGATCTTGCCCGTCTTCGCATTGAAGACCAGATAAGCGTCAAACGGGCGCTTGGTGCGCTGGGAGATGAAGCCCTTCATCAGGTCGGACTTTCCTTCCGCCAGAATCTTCAACACCTGGTCCAGCGGAATTTCACGGCCCAGGATGGTGCGGGAAACGGAGACGGCGGCATTTTCCTTTCCAATGGCCAGGGAAGGGACTTTCCAGGCCTTGGCCGTTTCCATCACATCGTGTTCCCCCATGTCCGGGATGGTGACGGAGGCCACTTTCACGGCTTCCTCCGTCCCGGCGGCTTCATCCTCCTCCCGCGCCGGGAAGTAGAGCGTGGCGCGGAACTTGTCGTTGAGCTCCAGCCCCGCTTCAAAGGGTTTGCCGAACCGGGAGGTGAATCCGTGGAGGATTCCCGTCTTGCCGTCCACAATGAGGGTTTTCAGCTCTTCATCCGTCATGTCGCGGCCGGAGATGACCTTGCGGATGCTGAACTTGCAGGAACGGCAGGAAACGGCGTCCAGCGTGTTTTTCAGGCCGTGGGCATGGCAGGACGGGCAGTCCAGTTCCATTTCCGGCAGTTCCACCTGCTGCTGGGCTTCCCGGAAGTCTTTCACTCTCTTTACAATTTCCCCGGTCAGGGTCTTGATGCCTTCCATGAAGGAATCCCTCGGCAGGGCGGCCTGCTCCATCTGCTTGAGCTTGTATTCCCATTCCCCGGTGAGGCTGGGGGAGGTAAGCGTTTTCAGCCCGATGCGTTCCAGCAGGGCGATCAGTTCAATCCCGCGGCGCGTCGCCAGAAGCTCGCGGCCGTCCCGGACAATGTATTCCTGGGAAATCAGGCCTTCAATGATGGAGGCGCGGGTGGCGGGGGTGCCCAGGCCGCGTTCGCTCATGGCGGCGGCCAGTTCTTCGTCATGCACCAGCTTTCCGGCGCCTTCCATGGCGGCCAGCAGCGTGGCTTCATTATACCGTGCGGGCGGCTTGGTCATGGCGTTGCGGATTTCAATTTCACGCACGGCAGCCTGTTCCCCGTCATGGACGGGCACCAGCTCTTCCTTGGAGGAACTGCCCGCCTTGCGTCCGTAGACGGCCTGCCAGCCCGGTTCCACCAGCACGCGGCCCGTGGTGAGGAAGGCGTCCGTCACGCCGCCCTGGTGGGCAATGAGCGTGGTTCTGCGCGTGTCCTCAAACACGGCGGGGGGGAAAAAGACGGCCAGGAAGCGGGCCATGACCATTTCAAAGAGTTTCTGCGCGTCTCCGGTGAGCTTTTCCATCTTGCCGGTCGGGATGATGGCGAAGTGGTCGCTTACCTTTTTCGTGTCAAACACGCGCCGGTTGGGCTTGATGCGCTTGTTGTCCAGGATGTCCTTCGCAAAAGCGGCGAATTCCGGATCCTGCTCCGCCACCGTGCCCACGATGCCGTAGACCTTGCCCAGATAGTCCTCCGGCAGGTAGCGGGAGTCCGTACGGGGATAGGTGAGCACCTTGTGCTTTTCATAGCACTCCTGGGCCAGCTGCAGCGTGCGCTTGGCGGAAAAGCCGTAGCGGTTGGCGGCTTCCCTCTGGAGGGAGGTCAGGTCATACAACAGCGGGGCGATGGTTGTGACGGGTTTCTTTTCCTCCGTCACCGTGCCGGATTTGCCGCGGCAGCGGTCGCGGATGACGGTCGCCTGTTCCGGGTCCCAGATGCGTTCCGCGCGGGACTGCGGGTTGTCGTCCTTTTTCCAGTCCCGGTCAATCCAGCGGCCGGAGTAGGAGCCGGACTGCACGCCGAATTCCGCCCACACTTCCGAATAGGGCACCGGTTCAAACGCCTGGATTTCCAGTTCCCTCTGCGTCAGAATGGCCAGCGTGGGGGTCTGCACGCGTCCGGCGGGGGTGACGTTGAAGCCTCCGCGGGATTGCAGGATGGTAAGGGCGCGGGTGCTGTTCAGGCCCACCAGCCAGTCTGATTCGGAACGGCACACGGCGGCGTTCGTCAGGGGCTGCATGTCGGCCTCGCTCCGCATGCTGTGCCACGCATTCAGGATGGCTTCATCCGTCATGGACTGCATCCACAGGCGGCGCGCAGGCTTGGTCCATTTTCCGTAACGCACCAGGTTGTGGAAAATGAGCTCCCCTTCGCGCCCGGCATCGCATGCGTTGACGATTTCCGTCACGTCCTTGCTTTTGGCGAGCTGGAGAACCTTTTTCAGGCGGTCTTCCGACTGTTTGATGGGTTCCAGTTCAAACGTCCTGGGGATGACGGGCAGATAGTCGAACTTCCATGGCAGGGACTTGCCGCCCTCCGTCATGGGCTTCTTCTGTTCCAGCAGGTGGCCCACGGCGGACGTGATGATGGCCCGGTCATTCTGGTAAAACGCGCCGGATTTGTCCCGGGTGAATTTCCCAAGCTCCTTGCCGAGGACTCTCGCCAGATCAGTGGCGACGCTCGGCTTTTCTGCTATAATTAACGTTTTGGACATATCGGCGGCTCGGAAAAATAGAAGTGGTAAACAGTGGCGGCAACCTTTCCCGCATCTGCGGCGCGTTGCATTTGGAGGTGAATTCCTACTCCCCTACCCCCCATGCTTGTCAATAACCAATTATGTATTTACGGGAAAAGCGAGCTTTTATGTCAGAATAACGGATTTTCCCGCCTCCATTTTCCGGAAAAGCCGCGCTGGCACCTTGCCAGCCATCTTACGCCATGCTATTTGTGGGATGATGAAAACGAGCCTTCCTTTCGTCCTGCTTCCCGCCTGCCTCGCGCTGCTGGGGGCCTGTTCCCCCACGCCGTCCGACCGCATCGCGAAGAATATGCAGGCCTATGAACAGCTTCCGAAGGAGCAGCAGGCCAAAGTGGCGCGCGGAGAGCTGGAAAAGGGCATGTCCCCCATGGCGGTCCTGCTGGCATGGGGGGAACCTGAACAGAAGATGGCAGGCCGGATGAACGGGAAGAATACGGAACGGTGGATTTACACGCGGAGCGGCACGGGCTGGTCCGTGGGCCTGGGCGGAGGCGGATTCCGCAGCAGGGATTCCGGGGTAGGCACCGGGATAGGCGTCACGATGCCCCTGGGCAGCCGTCCGCCCGTTTCCTATAATGTCCTGTTTGAAAATGGAAAGGTCATCGGCTGGGAAGCCGTCAATGGCTTTTAAACGGCATTTCCCCGGATAACGCTTTTCCATCCGTTCCGCCCCGGCATCTCCCGCGGGGCGCACCGTTTTTCCTATTTGCCGGCGGCCTTGACGATGGCCTCCACCAGGCCGTTGATGTCGTGCGTTTTCGCGGTAATCGAGGGTGCGCGCCCCAGCTCCTTGAGGGTTGCCGTGGTCACGGGCCCGATGCTGGCGGCCTTGCAGCCGTCCGGCCACGGAAGCCCCAGCTTGAAAAAGTTTTCCGCCGTGGAGGAGCTGGTGAACGTCACGATATCCGCCCCCCGCTCCCGGAAAGCCGCCTGGGCTCCCGCCACGTCCTCCGTTTCCGCTTCCGTCCTGTAGGCGATGCATTCGTCCACAATAGCTCCCAGAGCGGTCAGGCCGTCGTAAATCACGCGCCGCGCTTCCTCCCCGCGCACCCACAGGAACGTGCTGTGCTCAATGGTTCCGATTTCCTCGCGGGCGTCCTTGAAGGCCTTGACGAGTCCTTCCGCCACGAATTTTTTAGGCATGATATCCACGGCCAGCCCGTATTCCCGGAGCTTCGCCTCCGTTCCGGGCCCGATGGCCGCAATCCTGGCGCCTCCGATGCTCCGGATGTCCTGGTACACGGCAAAAAACGCCTGGAAGAAGCGTTCCACCCCGTTGGGGCTGGAGAACACCAGCCAGTCATAGGTATGGGCGTGCACCACGCCTTCCGCAAATTCCCGCTTGTTGGAGGGGGGGGCCATGCGGATAGTGGGCATTTCCAGCACTTCCGCACCCAGACGGCGCAGGCGCACGCTCAATTCCCCGGCCTGGGCGCGGGTGCGCGTCACCACGATGCGCTTGCCGAACAGGGGCAGTTTTTCAAACCAGGCCAGGCTGTCGCGTTCCTTCACCACATCCCCGATCACGACTACCGCAGGGGCGCCCAGCCCGGCCTTTTGAACCTTGGCGGGCAGCGTCCGGACAGTGCCCGTAACCGTGCGCTGAATGCCCGTGGTGGCCCACTGGATGGCGGCGGCCGGCGTGGACGGCTCCTGCCCGTATCCGGTCAGGGCTTCGCAGACGTCCGCGAGCTTCTGCATGCCCATCAGCATGATTTTCGTGCCCTGCGCTCCGGCGATTCCTTTCAGGTCCAGGGAAGATTCCTTCTTGTTCACGTCTTCATGGCCCGTGAAGACGGTAAATTGCGTGCAGTACTTGCGGTGCGTCACCGGAATGCCCGCATAGGCCGGCCCCGCAATGGCGGAGGTAATGCCCGGAATGACTTCAAACGGCACGCCCGCTTCATGCAGGGCGTCCGCTTCCTCCCCCCCGCGCCCGAAGACGTAGGGATCGCCGCCTTTCAGGCGCACCACTTTTTTCCCGGCGCGTCCCAGCTTGACCAGCAGGGCATTGATTTCCTCCTGCGGCAGGGCGTGGCGGGAAGCCCGCTTGCCCACAAAAATCCTTTCACATGCGGCAGGAGCCCAGTTCAGCAGTTCCGCCGAGCTCAGCGCATCATATACCAGCACTTCCGCCGCTTCCACCAGTTCCCGCCCGCGGACGGTCATCAGGCCGGGATCCCCCGGACCCGCTCCAAGCAAATAAACAATACCCTGTTGCATGCTGTCATTCAACTTCATCACCCGCTTTTTGGCGACAATAAACCCCGCCATGCCCGGATTCATTCCATTGATGGCAGAATTGTCACAAGACATCCACAAAAGATTCTTGTTTTTTGAATAAATACAATTATCACGTATTTATGAATATTTCACGTATACTTACGACCACTCTCGCTGCCGCATTCACCCTTCCGGCTTTGGCAGATATTCCGGCCTCCCGAGTTCCCGCCCCCGTGAAGGAACAGGTGCAGAAGCAGTATCCGAACGCCGGCGCCATCGAATGGGATTTCGACAACGACGAAGACGTTTACGAGGCGGAATTCCACCTCAACGGCCTGGAATACGACGTCAAGCTTTATCCGGACGGCACCGTCTGCCTGATTAAGGCGGACATGCGCCTTCAGGATCTGCCCGCCCCCGTTACGGCGGCCATCGCCCGCGATTTCCCGGGGTACGCTCCCCGCCGCGCCAAGCAGATCACCGCCAGGGGAGCCCTGAAGTACCGGGTGGACTGCCGGTCAGAAACCACCGCCGTCCGCAAACTGGAGCTTTACTATGCCCCAGACGGCAAACTTCTTTCCCAGAAGGCGGACGATTGAATGCGCCGTTCTTCCGCATGTTTCCGTATGACAGAAGCCGGGGGAACCTCCCCCGGCGGCTGACACGGCGCCCTCTGGATTCAACAAAGCCTTATGATATAAGGTCAAACTTGCAATGATTGAGTTATTCAATATCGACTTCCTTTCCTACACGGCCCAGGCGGCGGAAACCGCCCCGCAGCATTCCTATACCATTTACTGGATGATTCTGCTGGGCTCCATGCTTCTGAGCTGGCTGGTCAGCGCGCGCATGAAGAGCCGTTTCAGCGAATATTCCCAGATTCCCATTCCGGTGACGGGGCGGGAAGTGGCGGAACAGATGCTGAAGGACAACCACATCACGGACGTGAAGGTGATTTCCACCCCCGGCCACCTGACGGACCATTACAATCCGGCGGACAAGACCGTCAACCTGAGCGAGTCCGTTTACAATTCCAACAGCATTGCCGCCGCGGCCGTGGCGGCCCATGAAGTGGGGCATGCCGTACAGCACGCCCAGGCCTATCACTGGCTGGGCCTGCGATCCGCGCTGGTTCCCATCGTCCAGTTCTCCTCCAATCTGGTGAGCATCGTGCTGATCATCGGCATTATCCTGCTGGCCATGGGCGGTTCCCCGTGGGTGCTGGGGCTGGGCATCGGCCTGTTTGCCATGACCACCATCTTCGCCTTCATTACGCTTCCGGTGGAGTTTGACGCTTCCGCCAGAGCCCTGAAATGGCTGGACCGTTCCCACCTGATGAATTACTTCGACCACGGAAAGGCCAAGAGCGCCCTGTTCTGGGCGGCCATGACCTACGTGGTGGGCGCGCTTTCCTCCCTGGCCATGCTGCTGTATTACGTGTTCATTTTCCTGAACGCGCGCGGCAGGGAATAATCCCAAGCACGGGCGCAGCGGCATACGGGGTTCCAGCCCATGCGGATAACGAGGCTTTTCAGGCCCTCCCTCCGCAGGAAAACCTCTTTCAGCCTTTTTCCCGAAAGACGGGGAGCACGGAAACGTGCTCCTCTTTTTTAACGCATCAGGCGCGGGCAGCGGTCCCATGCAGGGGTCCGTCTTCCCGCGCCTTCCGCGGCAGGGGTATTCCAGGCGTTTCCGTTCCAGCCTCGTGCCCTATGCTTCTTCCGGGTGTTCCTGTTTCCTCTTTCCGGCTGTCAGGCGGAAGAAGAGGGGAACCAGGAAGATCGCCAGCAGGGTGGCCGTAATGATGCCGCCCAGCACCCCCGTGCCTACGGCGCGCTGCGCGCCCGCCGCCGCCCCGTGGGCGAAGGCCAGCGGAACCACCCCGGCGCCGAACGCCAGGGAGGTCATCAGGATGGGCCTCAGGCGCAGTTTGGCGGCGGCAACGGCAGCTTCCATCACATCCATGCCTTCCCGGTAGAATTCCTTGGCCACTTCCACAATCAGGATGGCATTCTTGGCGGAAAGACCGATGGTCGTAATCAGGCCCACCTTGAAGTAGATGTCGTTGGGCATGTCGCGCAGGAAGACGGCCAGCAGGGCTCCGAGCAGGCCCAGGGGCACCACCAGGATGACCGCCAGCGGAATGGACCAGCTTTCATACAGGGCCGCCAGCACCAGGAAGACGATCAGGATGGACAGGCCGAAGAGCAGCGTGGCCTGGGACCCGGCAAGCTTTTCTTCATAGGACTGTCCCGTCCATTCAAATCCCACGCCCTGCGGCAGGGTGGCGGTAATCTGCTCCAGGGCGTTCATGGCGTCCCCGCTGCTCTTGCCGGGCGCGGAGGAGCCGTTGATGGTGAAGGAGGGGTAGTTGTTGTAGCGCGTGAGCTGCGGGGGGCCGGCCGTCCAGTCCAGCCGGACGAAGGAGGAGAGGGGCAGAAGCTTCCCCTGGTCATTGCGGACATGCAGGTCTTCAATGTCATTGCCGTTCAGGCGGCTTTTTCCGTCCGCCTGCACAATGATGCGGCGCACCTGGCTGTCATGCATGAAGTCCCCCACATAGCTGGACCCGAACATGACTGCCAGCGAATTGCTGATTTCCGTAATGGGCACTCCCATGGAGAAGGCTTTTTCCCGGTCAATGGAGACGTGCAGCCGCGGCGTGTCCGCCTGTCCGGAGAAGTAGACGCCCGTCAGGTTGGGGTCCGCATTGGCGCGGGCCAGGAGTTCGTCCCGGGCTTCCACCATGCGGGCATACCCCAGGCCGCCCTTGTCCTGGAGCCGGAAGTCGAAGCCGGACGTGCTGCCCAGTTCCGGCAGGGACGGCATGTTCAGGGCCATGACCATCATCTGGCGGTCCCCGCCAAAACGGGCGTTGACCCGGTCAATGATCGCCTGGGCGGAGTTGTCCTCTCCGGAACGCTCGTCCCAGTTTTTCAGGCCGACAAACAGCATCGCCATGTTGGTGCCGGTGCCCATGAAGCTGAAGCCGCCCACGGAGTAGGCGTATTCCACCGGTTCATGCTGCATCAGGTAGTCCTCCACCTCCCGCAGCCGGGTGCTGGTTTCCTCCTGCAAGGTGCCGGCAGGCAGGGCAACCATCGCCATGAAGTTGCCCTGGTCTTCTTCCGGAAGGAAGGAGGTGGGAAGCGTGAGGTACAGGTAGCCGGCCCCCGCAATGATGAGCACATACAGGAACAGGGAGCGTACGGGGCGGCGGATGATTCCGGATACGGCATTGCCGTACCGATCCGTGGACCGGTGGATGGTCCTGTTGAACCATCCGAAGAATCCTTTCTTTTCCTGATGCTCCACGGAGGAGGCTTTAAGCATGGCGGCGCACAGAGCCGGAGTCAGGGAAAGGGCCAGAAACGCGGAGAAGGAGATGGATACAATGAGGGTCACGGCAAATTGCCGGTAGATGTTCCCCACCGCTCCGCTGAAAAAGGCCATGGGCACGAACACGGCCACGAGCACGGCGGTGATGCCCACGATGGCGCCTCCGATCTGCTTCATGGCTTTTACCGTAGCGCGCCGGGCGTCCAGCCCCTCCTCCATCATGATGCGTTCCACGTTTTCCACCACCACAATGGCGTCGTCCACCAGAATGCCGATGCTGAGCACCATGGCGAACATGGTGAGCATGTTGATGGAGAACCCGGAGAGCCACATCACCGCAAAGGTGCCCAGCAGGGCAACGGGGACGACGAGCGTGGGAATCAGGGTGGCCCGGAAGTTCTGCAGGAACAGGAACATGACCAGGAACACCAGCAGAATGGCTTCCAGCAGGGTTGAAATGACCTTCTGGATGGAGATTTCCACGAAATGGGTGGTTTCATACGGAATCTGGTAGGTGACGCCGGGCGGGAAGTCCCTGGCCAGCTCATCCATCTTGGCCTTGAGCAGGCCCATGGTTTCCACGGCGTTGGAGCCGGGAGCCATCTTGATAGCCATGCCGGTGGCGGTCTGCCCGTTGCAGCGGGAGAAGAACGCGTAGCTGTTGGAGCCCAGCTCCACCCGCGCCACGTCCCCCAGCTTGACGGAGGAACCGTCTGAAAGCGTTCTCAGCGCAATGGAGGCGAATTCCTCCGGCGTGCGGAAGGCTTCCTCCGCCACCACGCTGGCGTTGATGGGGGCGGATTTGGAAACGGCCGCCCCCCCGATGTCACCGATGATGATGCGCTCGCTCTGGGCGGCCACGGCATTCACGATGTCCGTGGGCGTCAGTCCCAGCGCTTCCAGCTTTTCCGGATCGGGCCAGATGCGCATGGACGTTTCCGCGCCGAAGAGCTCCACGCGCCCGACGCCTTTCACGCGCTTCAATTCAGGGATGATGCGCGCGGAAGCCCATTCCCCCAGTTCCGTATCATTCAGGTTCCCCGTGGAGGAAAGGGAGATCATCGCCTGAATGTTGTTGGAGGATTTTTCCACGAACACTCCTTCCTTCCGGACAGATTCCGGCAGGCGGGATTCCACGATTTTCAGCCTGTTCTGCACTTCCACGGCGGCAATGTCCGGGTCCGTGCCCTGCGTGAACGTGGCGGCGATTTCCACCGCGCCGTCGGAACTGCTGGTGGCGGACATGTACATCAGGCCGGGAGCTCCGTTGATTTCCTTTTCAATCACGGCGGTGACGGCTTCCTCCGTATCCTGGGCGGAGGCGCCCGGATACGTAGTGCGCAGGGTAATGACCGGCGGAGCGATGTCCGGGTACTGGGCAATAGGCAGGCTGGGAATGGCCAGCAGCCCGATCAGGGAAATCAGCAGGGCGACTACCCAGGCAAAAATGGGGCGGCGTATAAAGAAATCAGGCATAACGGGTTATTGCTGGGCGTTGGATTGCGGCTGGGGCGCGGCGCTGCGGACCTTCATGCCGGGCCGGAGGGACATGATGTGGCTGACGGCCACTTTGTCCCCGTCCTTGAGGCCTTCCGAAACCAGCCATTCCCGGCCGTTCAGCGTATCCGCCTTCACGGGGCGCATTTCCAGCACGCCTTCCGGGCCCACGACAAAGACGGAAGCCCCCTGCGCGGTGCGGATGACGGCGTCCCGGGGAATGGCGAACACGTTGTCCCGCACCGCCTTCTCAAATACCACGCGCACATAGGCGCCGGGCAGAAGCTCATAGTCCGGATTGGGGAACTGGGCCCGCATTTCAATGGTGTCCGTATTCGGGTCCACCGCCATGTCGGAAAAGATGATCTTGCCGGAATGGGGGTATTCCTCCCCATTGGAGAGCAGCAGGCGCACCTTGATTTCACCCAGCGGCACTCCCTTCCACAGGCCGGACACCACGGCGCGGCGCAGGCTGCTGTACTGGGAGGCCGGCTGGCAGAAGCGGACATAGATGGGGTCTATCTGCTCAATGGTGGTCAGGTGCGTGAATTCGTTCTGGTTGGCAAATGCCCCTTCCGTCACCAGCGCGCGGCGCACGCGGCCGGAGATGGGCGCTTCCACCCTGGTGTATTCCAGATTCAGGCGGGCCTGCTCCAGAGACGCGGCGGCGGCGGCATATTCCGCCCTGGCCCGGTCTTCCTCCGCCATGGCCTGCTTGTGCTCCCGCACGCTGACGGCGCCCTTGGCCACCAGGGAGGAATAGCGGGCGGCCTTGTCCTCCGCATCCGCCAGCACGGCCTTGGCGCGCGCTACCGTGGCCTTGCATTCGTCCAGCACGGCCTGGAGCGGAGCCGGATCTATCTTGAAGAGAAGGTCGCCCGGGCGGACCGTCTGCCCTTCCTGGTAGCAGCGTTCCTGAATGATTCCCGTCACGCGGGCGCGCACTTCCGCCTGGAGGTACGCCTCCATGCGGCCGGGAAGGTTGGCGGTTACGGGAACCTGGGTGCCGTGCACCGTGAGAACGGCCACTTCCGGCACGATTTCTCCGGGAGAACCGGCGGCCGGATTTTCATCTCCCTGCCGGCAGGAGGAGAGAGCTGCCAAAAGGGTGGTGCAGAGAAGAAGGAGACTAGTTGTTTTCATCAGTAATCATGCTTTATAAGACCTCAAGAAACCCCGGAACCACGCTTCCGACAAGACCGGGGATTTTTCAATTGCCATAAGATGTAAAGTATCCCATAATGGGAGAGTCAAGAGGCAATGAAAAGATTAAGTGGAGCGGCTTTTTATCATTTGTTGTAAGCTGCTGGCAACAAGAATCAAATGAATGACGCGACGATTTCGTCTTCAGGAAGATTTCTCTTGCATGCAGCAGCCGTTTCCGCCGGGCGCGCCTCCGGCGGGAAAAAATCAGTTTCCACGCCAACCGCAATACAGGATGGACAAGCAGAATTTACTAACCATAGGCAATCTGTCCAAACAGACCGGCGTACATATTAAATCACTCCGGTATTACGAGCAGCTGGGGATTCTGCGCCCGGCCCATACGGACCCGGATACAGGCTACCGTTATTACACCCTCTCCCAGATTCCCGTGGTGGACGCCATCCGCGCCTGCACCTTCCTGGACATTCCCCTGAAGGAGTTCACCTCCTTTCTGACCGAGGACCAGCAGAGAATCCATTACAAGAAGCTGATTTCCCACGGCACCATGCTGGCGCACCAGAAAATCAGGGACATTCAGGAGAAACTGCACCTGCTGGAAAAATTCCAGAAGCAGATGGACCGGATGGAAGGCCTCCGGCGCCATGAGGGGCAGACCGTCCACGCCCTGCCGGAAAAATATTGCTGGACGGCCCCCTATGCCGGAAAACAGCACAGCACGGATTACAATGTACTCATCACCAACATGTTTGATGACATTAACCGCAATGAGCTGAGGCTGGGCGCGGAAGCCGGACTCCTTTCCTTCCACCGGAGCTCCGGAACGGAAAGGTTCCTGTATGTGGAGGTGGAAGCGACCAAAAGGGACGCCCGGCAGTTAAAGGAAGTCGTGCGCCTGCCTGCCGCCTCCTTCCTCTGCTCCATCAGGAAGGAAAGCGATATCGGGAAGGCCCCCCTGGTCTTTCCCGAACTTTTTGCGCAGGAGTATGATAAAATCATCATGGAAACGGAATTGTTTTCCGGAGACTACGATGTGGTGCATCCCAAATTCGAACTGAGATGCTCCCTTCCGCCGGAAGGGAAGTGAACCGGGGGATTTTTTCCGGAACAGGCAATGGGTGAAGAGGATGTAAAAAACGCCTTTCGGGAACCGGAGTTCCCCGTCCGCGCCCCTGCCGCCCTGCGGTGCAGCCGGAACGTCCGTTCAGGCCCGCAGGCATGAAGTCTCCGGAAGTTTCATGAAATGGCATTGCATTTCCCCATGCAGCATATAAAATAATGGGGTGGCACATTGCGACACTACACAACCGGACTTGAAGGAAAGCGCCGTCAAGGCTTACAAGGCCATGTTGCTGGCGCGGGCCTTTGACACCAAAATTTCCAGCCTGTATAAAGCGGGCAAAATCACGGGCGGCGTTTACCTGGGCCGCGGGCATGAAGCGATTGCCGCCTGCGGCGGCGTTTTCCTGACCGCCGGGTATGACGTGATCGCCCCGTTCATCCGGGAACAGGCGGCGCGCATCACCTGGGGGGAACCGATCATTGAAGCGGCCCGCTCCTACCTGGGCTCTGCCCTGGGCTATATGAAGGGACGGGACGGGAACGTCCACCGCGGACTGCCGGCGGAAGGCTACATGGCGCCCATCAGCCATCTGGGCAGCACGGTGGCCTTCGTCATCGGCTGCCTTTTTGCCAAGCGGCTGGACGGCAAGCTTCCCGGCCCCGTAGGCGTGGCCTTCTGCGGAGACGGCACCACGTCCACAGGCGCCTTTCACGAAGCCGCCAACATGGCGAACGTGGAACAACTGCCGCTGGTGCTCGTGGTGACCAACAATCAATTCGCCTATTCCACTCCCAATGTCCGTGAATTCGGGGAAGCCTCCCTGGCGGACAGGGGCCGCGGCTACGGCTTCACCGTGCATGAAACGGACGGCACGGACTTCATGGCTACGCTGGAAGCCTTCCGCACCGCCGTCAACAACGCGAGGGAAGGCAGGGGCCCCCAGTGGGTGCTGGCCAAGACCCTGCGCATGTGCGGCCACGGGGAACATGACGACGCCTCCTACATCCCCAGGGAATTGAAGGATGAGTACGACAAAAAAGACCCCGTCACCGTCGCGGAACGGCAACTGCTGGAAGCCGGCTGGCTGACGCCGGAAGAAGTGGCGGACCTGAAAAAGCAGTATGCCGATGAAGTCCAGCTGGCCGTGGCTACCGCGCAGAGGGAACCGGAGCCGGACCCCTTCCGGGAGGACTGGAACGCCACGGTATGGAGACCTTATTAAGCCTGCAAACGGAATATTCCCATGAGCGTAACATACATTGATGCCATTCACGACGCCCAGAAAGACCTGCTTGCGGAAGACAAGGACGTCTTCCTGTACGGACAGGACATAGGCGTTTTCGGCGGCGCTTTCAAAGCGACCAAGGGCCTCAAGGAGCTGTTCCCGGACCGCGTGATTGACGCCCCCATCAGTGAGGACGCCATGGCCGGCATGGTCACCGGAGCCGCCGTCATGGGCAAGAAGCCCATCATGGAAGTCCAGTTTGCCGACTTCAGCACCATCGCTTTCAACCAGATCGTCAACATGGCGGCCACCCATTACTACCGCACGGGCATTCCCGCCAACATCACGGTGCGGCTGCCCTGCGGGGGAACGCCCGGCACGGGTCCCTTCCACAGCCAGAGCCTGGAAGCCCTGTTCGCCCACTATCCGGGCCTGCACGTCATGACCCCGGCCACCGTGGCGGACGCCTACTGGATGCTGCGCCAGGCCGTGGAAGTGCCCGATCCCGTCATCTTCCTGGAACACAAGTTCCTGTACCGCTGGCTGAAGGCGGAGGACAACTACCGGGAAGCCCCGGTGATTCCCTTCGGCATGGCCCGGATCGCCCGCACCGGAAAGCACGCCACCGTAGTGGCGTACAGCGCCATGGTGCCGGAAGCCGTGCGCGCGGCGGACCTGCTGGCGAAGGAGAGCGGTTATGAAGTGGAAGTAGTGGACCTCCGCACGGTGCGCCCGCTGGACATGGACACCGTCATCGCCTCCGTAGCGCGCACTGGCCGCGTCCTGGTCGTCGGGGAAGACTTCCCGTGGGGGGGCGTCACGTCGGAAGTCGTTTCCCGCATCGTGGCGGAAGGCTTCCATCTGCTGGACGCTCCGCCCCAGCGGCTCAACGCCAGGGACACCCCCATCCCCCAGCATCCCAACCTGTGGAAGGCGCACCGCCCTACGCTGGAATCCATCGCCGCCTCCATCCGCCATCTTTTATCCATCTGATTCAACCCAGTTTCCACCATGCCTAAAGTACCCATTCTGATGCCCCAGCTCGGGGATTCCATTGCGGAAGCCACCGTGCTGCGCCTGCTGGCGGCCCCGGGCGACACCGTAGAAGCCGACCAGGAAATCTTTGAGGTAGAGACCAACAAGGCCACCATGGGCGTCACCACCATGTGCGGCGGCGTCCTGAGCGACGTGTTTATCAAGGAAGGGGAATCCATCGTGGTCGGCGCCTGCATGGCCATGATTGACGCCACGGAAGAGGAAATTGAGCGTTCCGGGGCCACCCCGGCCGGTGACTCCACCCAGCCTTCCCTTCCGGCCAGCCCGGAATCCGTGCCCCAGCGCGTCCCGGACGCTTCCGCCCGGGAGGAAAAGCCCGCCGGGGTCCACTTTGGCCTGACGGGGGAATCCTACCAAGAAAACGGCACGGACCTGAAAGTCCAGCCCAGCGTGCGCGGCCTGCCGGTGCCCGCCGGCATGAAAGGCGCGCACTACATGTCCCCCCGGATGAAGGCGCGCATGGATGAACTAGGCATGAGCGCCTCGGACATCGCTTTCATCTCCGGCTCCGGAGCCGGAGGACGGGTCACCATTGACGACCTGGAGGAATTCCTGGAATACGTGAGCCAGTGGCCGCACCGCAAGGCCTCCTCCATGCGGCTGGCCGTGGCGGACGCCATGCGCCGGAGCTGGACGCGCCCCCTGGCCTCCGCCGGGCGCCCCGTGTTCATGGACCCCCTCATCAAGCACAGGCAGCATTCCCCGCTGCGGCCCGGCATCACCTTGTACTTTGCCCGCGCCCTGGCCCTGGCCCTGGCGGAAAGCCCGGAATGCGCCGGCTACCTGGTGGGGGAAAACATCCTTTCCCCCAAGACCATTGACATCGGCATCGCCGCCCAGGTGGCGGACGGAGTGATGGTTCCCGTGCTGCGCCGCGTGAACGAACGGACGATGGAAGAACTGCTGGAAGACTACAACAGGCTGATCGCCCAGGCGCGCCGCCGCAGGCTGGCCCCGGAAGACAGCACGGGCGGCATCGCCACAGTCACCAACTTCGGCGGCTTCGGGCTCACCTTTGCCGCCCCCATGCCCATGCCCAGCGAATCCATCATCCTGGGGGTGGGAGCCGTCACCAAGACCCCGGTCTGGAGCGACGAGGTGGAGGCGTTCATTCCCATCTCCAAGGCCAACATCGTGGCTACGGGGGACCACCGCGTGGTGGACGGCGCGGACATCGGCCGCCTGCTCAAGCGCGTGGCGGAACTGCTTCAGCGCCCGGAATACCTGTAACCCGCTCCGTTCCCGCACGCTTTACGCCGCATGACGACAGACCCACCCGTACTAGGCCTGGTAGCCGGAGACGGCGTCTACCCGGAATACATCGTCCGGGGGGCGCGCCGCCGGACGCCGGAGCTGCGCATCGTGGCCGTGGGCTTCAAGGGGGAGACCAATCCCGCCGTCATTCCCCTGTGCGACGCTTACCAGGAATTCAGCGTGGGCCAGATCAGCAAGCCGTTCTCCTTCCTGAAAAAGCACGGCGTGCGGAACGTCATCATGGCGGGAGGCATCAACCCGAAGAACATTCTCTCCCTCCGTCCGGACCTCCGCGCCCTTTCCGTGCTGATGCGCATGCCGGAGAAAAACGCGGACTCCCTGCTGGGGGCCGTCATCACGGAGGCGGAAAAAGAAGGCTTCACCATCCTCCCCGCCTTCACCTACATGGAAGAGCACATGCCGCAGCCGGGCCACATCGCCGGACCGCGTCCCACGACCGAACAATGGGAGGACGCCGTTTTCGGCATGCAGATGGCCAAGGAAATCAGCCGCCTTCACATCGGGCAGTCCGTCGTCGTGCACGGAGGCACCGTAGTTGCCGTGGAAGCCATTGAAGGCACCAACAACTGCATACGCCGCAGCGGCGAGCTGGGCAACGGCAAACCCGCCACACTGGCAAAAGTGGCGCGCCTGGGGCATGACATGCGCTTCGACATTCCTACGATCGGCCCCGTCACCATTGAGACGTGCGCGGAATGCGGCGTCAGGCAAATCGCCCTGGAAGCGGGCAAAACCATTCTGCTGGAGCGTGACCGGGTGGCGGAACTGTGCAAAAGGCACAAAATCAGCCTGCATGCCATGGACGCTTCCGGGGAGGGCTGCCCTCAACCGGAAAATCCCGCCCAATAAAAATCCCCTCGTCCGGAAACCCGGACAAGGGGAAATCATGCCGCATACGGGATGCAGAATAGAAAACGGCTTATTCAACCGCCGGAATTAAGCGTTTTTGTCCTTGTCCATCATGGACTTGGCCTTGTCACTTACCCCGGAAGCCATATCCTTGACGCCTTCCTTGCTCTTTTCGTAGGCGTCTTTCATTGCCTTCTTGCCTTCTTCCATCTTGCCGGAAGCGGCATCTTTCGAGCATCCACAGCCTTCATGCATATGGTTCATATGATCTTTGGAGTCACACATAATAAATAAATGGTTTGTATTTTAATCGTTTGAGTTAACCGTTTTTCGCAGCGTCGCCAATGGCTTCGGCCTTATCGGCAGCCCTGTCCGCCGCATGGTCCACGGCTTCCTTGCTGTCCTGGTAAGTATCCTTGACGGCTTCCTTGCTCTTTTCGTAGGCGTCCTTCGCCGCTTGCTTGCCTTCCTTCATTTTTTCGGAAGCGGCGTCCTTGGCGGCTTTGGCGCCCTTTTTCATGTGTTCCTTGGCTTCAGCCATGTCCTTGTCACCCTTGGTGCAGGAACCGCTGTTGCAGGCGCTCTGCGCCAGGGCCACTACCGGAACTGCAACGGCTACCGCTGCTATAGCATATATCAATTTTTTCATGACGTTGTTCTATTTGGATTCATTCCAATAGACTCTTTCTTCATGAAAATCTATGAATACAGTCGTGTCATTCTGCGTTCACTCCTGCAAATCAAAAGCCATAAACGCCGCGGAGGCAACGCAGTCCCGGCACGGAACGCAGCCTTCTTTTTTCAGCTCCCTGCAATGGGAATAACCCAGCTTCTCCACAAACCGCCGCTTCAGCTCCTCCCTTGACTGCACGGGCGTGCACAGGAGCGCTCCATACAAGGCGCCGCATACCCCGTCAGGCGCTCTTCCCGTGCCGCACGCGGAGACGGCTTCCAGCAAATCCTCCCTTCCCAGGGCCGCGCAAACGGCCTGGGCGCAATTGTGGCGCCAGGGTTCCGTGCGGAAGGTGGACAGCGCCTTTTCTTCAACGTTCATGCCCCCACTGTAGGCCCGGCCCCCTTCCGGGTCAAGAGCCCCGTCCCGCCTTACCACCTGCAAACTCCGCCGCCGCATTCCGGGTGAGGAAAACATAAGCCCTCCGGAAAACCGCCGGCAGCGGCGTTTACTTCCCGGCAAGCCGGCGGCTGGTCTCCAGGCGCGCGGCCAGCTCCTCAAAGGGGACGGTCCCGTCCAGGCAAAGGCTCACCCAGCTTTTCTTATTCATGTGGTAGGCCGGAAAACGGCTGTGATGGTCCACAAGGCCCTCGATCTCCCCAGGGCGGACCCGCAGATTCAGCACCTCCACCCTTTCCCTGGAACTGCCGCCCAGTTTCAACCGCGGCACAGCCAGAAAAACGGCATACCATTTTTCCGTGTCCTTCCGCCGCACGACAGCGCTTCCCGGCGACTTCCTCCACAGGAATTCCAATTCATCCCCGTAAGCCTCCCAGACGTGCGCGACGAGGCTCCGGGCAGGATCGCCCTTGAAGAAATCAGGTTCAAAGCAGCACTCCGCCACATGCCACAGCTCTTCCTCATATTCCCTGCGGAGCGCCCTCTCCCGCAACCTGTCCGCCTCTCCCTGAGCAAGATGAGGGATACTCTTCCCGTCCGCATCATACATTGCCACACTGACGGAACCGTCCGCGTGTATTTCAAATTCCATACAGAGCTGCCCGTTCAGCAGCTTTGTCCGGTATAGAAAACCATTTTCCCCGCGAACGCAGCCGAAGGGAGGCAATTTTTCCTCACACAACCTCCTGTCCCTGAAAACGCGTTCCACGGCTTTTTCATACCAGCTTTTCCGGGGAATGCGGCGAAAGAACATGAGGAAAAGAAGTTAAAGGAGATGGAAGGATGGAAAACGCCAGCTACGCCCCTGCGGGCGTGCAGAACCCGGCCAAGCCATGATAAATCCGCACGGGAACGGTACAAGGCCAAAATAACCTGCGCCCCATGTCCGGGGCGCCCGCATCGGGAAAAGAGTTTTTACCTCCCCGTCAGCACATACCACACGAACAGGCTGTTATGCTTCACGTACCGCTTGAGCAGCCTGCCCGGCTCCCGGTAAATGCGGTATAGCCATTCCAGGCCGTTTTTCTGCATCCACCGGGGCGCGCGCTTCACCGTTCCGGCATGGAAGGCGAAGGCCGCTCCCACGCCCACATAAACCGCGGGAGGCAGCAGCTCCTTCTGCTCCGCCATCCACCGCTCCTGCTTCGGGCAGCCCAGGCCCACCCACACCACATTGGCCCCGCTTGAGGCAACCGCCTCCCGCATCTCCCTCCGGTCTTCCTCCGTCCAGGAACGGAATGGCGGGGAATGCACGCCGGCCAGATGAAAAGCCGGGTACTTCTCCTTCAATGCGGACGCCAGGGTCTCCAGCGTCCCTTCATCTCCGCCCAGCAAAAAATGGCGCAGACCCGGATACTCCGCATTCGCCCGCACCAGGGCTTCCATCAGGTCCGGCCCGCTCACGCGTTCGGCGCTCCTTTCCCCTGCGGGAAGGCCCCTGTTCAGCTTCCACACCACAGGCATTCCGTCCGGGCAAACCACGTCCATCCGTTCCAGCACGGCCCCATAACCCCGGTCATGAACGCCGAGGGTTATCACGTGCACGTCCGCGGCGGCCACCAGGCACGGGGCCTGCGCTTCCAGGGCACGTTCCGCCAGGGCAGAGCTCATTTCCTCCACGGAGCTGACGGCCACGGAAAAGCCGAACACCTTTCTGGTCTCGCACGGCATCCGCGCGCCGGGCTGGTCAGGATTGTTTGCAGCAGTCATGGCCTGATGGAAATGAAGGGTGAAAATCACGGCAGGGACAGCCTCAGCCCGTCGTAGGCAGGCATGACGTTCTCCGGCAGCTTGCCGGAAAGAATCCCGTAATCCATGTCGTGGGACATATGGGTCAGCACGGCGCGCCTGGGCCGGATGGCGGCAATGGCGGCCAGGGATTCCTTCAGGCACAGGTGCGTGGGGTGCAGATGATAGCGCAGCCCGTCAATAATCAGCAGGTCCACCCCTTTCATCCTTTCCAGGGAAGGCTCCGGAATGCTTTTCACATCCGGCATGTATGCCAGCCGCTGCCCTTCCGCCTCCAGCACATAGGCATAAGTCTCCACCCCGGCATGCATTACGGGAAGAGGCGTCACCAGCACATTCCCTACACGGAACGGCTCCGTCACCTCGTGAGGTTCCGGCCTGACATAGCCGCTCCGGGTCGTTTTGGGTTCAAACGCCCAGCCGTACATGGTCCGCAGGGCCTCCATCGTCTGCGGTGAGGCGTACAGGGGCAGGCCGCCGGACCTGCGCCAGCAGAAGGCGCGCAAATCGTCAAAGCCGCCCACGTGGTCTACATGGGCATGCGTGTACAGCACGGCGTCCACGTCCGTGATGTTTTCCCGCAGGGCCTGCTGACGCAGATCCGGGGAGGAATCCAGCAGAATGCGGGTGCCCGCGGCCTCCACGTAAACTGAAGAACGCAACCGCTTGTTTCTGGGGTCCGGGGACGTGCAGACCGCACAGGAGCAACCTATCTGCGGAACTCCGGTGGACGTTCCAGTGCCCAGAAAGAGAATGTTCATCACAGAGGTCATGATTGCGTTTAGAGCAAATGATGCCATAATGCATTCAAAATCCAAAGCCCGAATGCTTACATTGCTGAAAATTAGAAACCTGGCCCTCGTGGACCAGCTGCTCTGGGAACCCAGCTCCGGTTTCATCTGCATCACGGGGGAAACGGGGGCGGGCAAATCCGTCATCATCGGTGCCATACGCCTGGCGCTGGGGGAACGCGCGGACAAAACGCTTATCCGGTCCGGAGAACAGCAATGCAGCGTGGAAGCCGTGTTCCATCTGCCGGAATCCTCCCCCGTGCACGGCATTCTGAACGAACACGGCGTGCCGCCCTGCGAAGACGGCAACCTGATTATCAAGCGCATTATTTCCTCCACGGCCAACCGCCAGTTCCTGAATGACAGCCCGTGCACCCTGAACCTGCTGCGGGAGGCGGGCGCCTGCCTGGTGGACATGCACGGCCCCAGCGACCACCGCTCCCTGATCTCCCAGGAGAGGCAGCTTTCCCTGCTGGACGCCTTTGGGGAGCACGCCCCCCTGCTGCACGCCTACGCGGACGCGTGGCGGCAATGGCAGGACGCGCGCCGGGCCTATGACGACCTGGAGCATGCGGAAGCGGCCACCGCGCGGGAAATAGAGCTGCTGCGCCACCAAGTGGACGAGATAGACGCCGCCGCCTTTACGCCGGAGGAGGTGCTCACGCTGGAAGAACGCTGGCAGCGCGCCCGCAACGGCACTAGGCTTCAGGAACAGGTTTCCAGAATGCTTGCCATGCTGGAGGAAACGGACGTGCCAGGCCTGGGTTCCCAGTTGAGGGAACTGACCCGGGCGGCGCACGAGCTGGAACGCATGGACGCCTCCACAGCCGCGTGGCTGGCCCCGCTGGCGGAAGTGAATCTGGAGCTTAAGGAAATTGAAGGACGCCTGGCGGATTATTCCTCCGAGCTGGATTGTGATCCCCGGGAGCTCTTCCAACTGGAGGAGCGCATCAACCTGCTGGAATCCCTGAAAATGAAATACGGCCCTTCCTTTGAAGACGTCTGCGCCCGGAGGGAGGAGGCGGCCCACCGCCTGGACCGCATCGAGCACCGCACGGAACGCCTGGAAGAGCTGCGGGCCTCCATGGCCGTTCTGCGCAAGCAGGTGGACGCCGCCGGGCAGGCCCTGACCAAAGCGCGCCTGGCCTCCGCTCCCAGGCTGGCCTCCTCCATCGTCAGGCACTCCCGGGAACTGGGCTTCCGCCAGGCCGTCTTTGAAGTGGGCCTGTCCCCCCTCCAGGAACCCGGTTCCCAGGGAATGGAAACGGTGGAATTCCTGTTCGGCCCCAATCCGGGGGAACCCTCCAAGCCTCTCCGGCTGATTGCCTCCAGCGGGGAGCTGGCGCGCATCATGCTGGCGATTAAAAGCGCCCTGGCGCACAAGGACTCCACTCCCCTGCTGGTATTTGATGAAATAGACGCCAACGTGGGCGGGGAAGTGGCGCGGGCCGTCGGCTTCAAGATGCAGCAGCTCGGGAACAGGCACCAGGTCATCTCCATCACGCACTTTCCGCAGGTGGCGGCCCTGGCCTCCCATCACTACCTGGTCCAGAAGGCTTCCGCGGGCAACCGAACCATCTCCTGCCTGCGGGAGGTGAGCCATGAAGACCGGATAGACGAGCTGGTCCGCATGCTGGGCGGCGGCGGGGACCACGCCCGCACGCTGGCCCAGGCCATGCTGCAGCCCTCCTGAACGGAGGGCGCCAAAAAGGAAGAGGCCGCCTTATTTTTCCAGACGGGGCTTGAAGCCGCGCAGCCGCAGGGAATTGAACACCACGCACAGGGAGCTTAAACTCATGGCCCCGGCGGCAATCATGGGATTCAGCGTAAGGCCGAAGGCCGGATACAGGCACCCGGCGGCCAGCGGAATGCCGATGATGTTGTAAAAGAAGGCCCAGAAGAGGTTCTGCCTGATGATGTGCAGGGTGGTGCGGCCCAGTTGAAGGGCTTCCGCCACGCCCACGGGATTGCTCTTCATCAGCACGATGTCGGAGGACTCCATCGCCAGCTCCGTTCCGGACTTCATGGAGATGCCCACCCGGGCGCAGGCCAGCGCCGGGGCGTCGTTCACGCCGTCCCCCACCATCGCCACCTTGTCCCCGCGTTCCTCCATCTTCATCACATGGGAGGCCTTCTCATCCGGAAGCACGTCGGAAATCACTTCATTAATGTGCAGTTCCCCGGCCATGTGCCGCGCCGTGGCGGCATTGTCCCCCGTCAGCATGACCACGCGCAGGTTCATCCGCTTCAGATAATCCACCGCCGCCCGGCTGTCCGGTTTCAGGGAATCCGCCACCATGATCACTCCCGCAGGGCGGTCTCCCCTCCCTATATACAGCGGGGACGCGCCCTGCCGCATGAACTCCCGGAGGCGGCCTTCCTCCTCCTTCCAGGAGATGCCCTTGTCCTGCATGAAGCCGGGATTGCCCACCGCATAGGGCACGCCGTCCACTACGCCGGAAATGCCGCGGCCCGGCACAACGGACAAATCCGCCACGGCGCGGATGGGGAGTTCCAGCAGCCTGGCGTGTTCATAAACGGCTTTCCCTACCGGATGTTCCGATCCCTGCTCCAAAGCCGCCGCCATTTCCACCAGTTCATCCGCATTCATGCCCGGCTCCGGCAGAACGGCCACCACACGGGGCGCCCCTTCCGTCAGGGTGCCCGTCTTGTCAAAAACGACGGTATCCACGCGGCTCAAAGCCTCCAAAGCTCCGGCGGACTTGCACAGGATGCCCAGCCGCGCGCCCCTGCCCGTCCCTACCATGATGGCGATGGGCGTGGCAAGCCCCAGAACGCAGGGGCAGGAAATCACCAGCACCGCAATCGCCCTGGCAAGGGCGAAGGAAAATCCCTCCCCGGCAGCCAGCCACGCAACCAACGACACCAGGGCAATCGCAATCACCGCAGGGACAAAGAAATAACACACCCGGTCCGCCAGCCGTGCAATCGGAGCCTTGGACTGGCTGGCCTCCTCCACCAGGCGGATCATGCGGGCCAGCGTGGAGTCCCTGCCCACGCGTTCCGCACGTACCTTGAGATACCCGGCCCGGTTGAACGTGCCGCTGATCACCCGGTCTCCCGCCGTCTTGTCCACCGGCATGCTTTCCCCCGTCAGGTCCGATTCATCCAGCGCGGCCTGCCCTTCTTCAATGACGCCGTCCACCGGAATCCTCTGCCCGGTTTTCACCACCACCAGGTCCCCGGAATGAAGTTCATCCAGCGGGACGGCGCGCTCCGCGCCGTCATGCCAAACCAGGGCCTCCTGGGGAACCAGCTTCACCAGCCCTTTCACGGCGGCGTTCGTCTTGCGGTAGGAACGGCGTTCAAGATATTTCCCCAGGGAAATCAGGGTGACGATCATGGCCGCGGATTCAAAATACAGTTCCATTCCGTCCACGTTGGCGCCCTGCCACAGCGCCGCAATCAACAGATACAGCCCGTACAGGAAGGCGGAACCGGAGCCGATGGCGATCAGGGAATCCATATTGGGAGACAGCGCGGCAAGCTGGCGCACGCCGTTGATTAAATAATGCCGGTTCAGCCACAGAATCGCGGCCGCCAGAATGCACTGCGCCCACAAATTCATCCAGAGCCCCCAGCCCCCTCCCGGAACGGGCCAGTGCCACATGGGCCCCATGGACAGATACATCAGAGGCGCCAGCAGCAGAACGGACCAAACGAGGCGGGAGCCTCCCGTTTCCTCCTGCCCCTGGCTTTCCTCCCCATCCGCACCGGAAAACGGTTCCTCCCGCCAGTCCGCCAGGTGGAAGCCGGCTTTCTCCACTACGGACGCAATGCGCCCCCTGGCGGGCGAATCTGGCTTTTCAAACAGAACGGTCATCCGCCCCGTCAGCAAATTCACCTCTACGCGCTCCACCCCCTCCAATCCCTCCACGGCGCGCTCCACCTTGGCAGCACAACCGGCGCAATGCATGCCGGAAACAAGATAGTTCTTTTCTTCCATTGTCGTTAAAACGGAGTGTTTGATTTTCCGGGACCAAAGAAGGCTCCCATGTTGTTAGGTGAAACTAATCCCATCAATCCCGTTTCTCAAGCCGCTTTCGCGGCTTCACCCTTTTCCAATAAAAAATGACAAAAAAACGCCCGCGGCCCCGTAACAGTAACAAACACCTTCATCCCTTCATAATGACCGCTCCCACCCTGTTCCGAGTCCTGGCCTGCACGGCCCTGTTGTCCGCCCCCCTCCATGCCCAGCTTTACACCCTGCACGGGGACGGCGTCAAAAAAACCGAGAGGGTGGTGGAAAAAGCGGATTATTCCGATTACGAACTCGTCTGGCACGACGAGTTCGACAAGGACGGCCGCCCGGACCCCGCCAAGTGGAATTACGAACACGGATTCGTCCGCAACAAGGAGGAACAGTGGTACCAGCCGGAAAACGCCCGGTGCGAGGACGGCATGCTGATTATTGAAGGCAAAAAGGAAAAACACGCCAATCCCCATTATGACCCGGCGGGAAAGAATTGGCAGACGACGCGCAAGGAAGCGGATTACACCTCCGCCTCCCTGACCACGCGCGGCAAGTTTTCCTGGCTGTACGGGCGGTTTGAAATCCGGGCCAGATTCAGCCCGCGGGAGGGCATGTGGCCCGCCTTCTGGACCATGGGCGTCAAGGAAGGATGGCCCATGTGCGGGGAAATAGACATCATGGAGTACTACCAGTCCACCTACCTGGCCAACCTCTGCTGGGCCTCCCCCAAAAAACACGTGGGCAAATGGAGCACTACCTACACGCCGCTCAAATGGCTCCAGGAAAGGCATGCGGACTGGGCGGACAGCTTCCATGTCTTCCGCATGGACTGGGATGAAAAGGAAGTGCGCCTGTATGCGGACGACATCCTGCTGAACAGGACGCCCCTGGACAACACCGTCAACGCCGTTTACAAGGAAGTCGCCAATCCCTTCCGTCAGCCCCATTTCATCATCCTGAACCTGGCCATGGGCGCCACAGGAGGCGATCTGAATAAACTGCCCCTGCCCCAGAAGTATGAAATAGATTACGTCCGCATATACCAGAAGAAGGATTCCCCCCACAAGGGCACCATTCCCTACCGGACAGAGAAGAAAAAGGATGCTCCCGTGGAACTGTCCCGCCTTCAGAAAGCGCTAGACGAATAGGGAACGTGAACGGCCAGGGGCGCATGGAACGGATAGAGCAAAAAGGGAATTCCGGCTTCGCCGTATCCGTAAGGTCCATCCAGTTTCTTTAACCCCTTCCAATTCATATAAAAGTCCCTGCCTTCGGGAACGGGGGCGGCCTGTTACTCGGCAGCCTTCCCCTTGAGCACCAGGAGAATGTGTTCCGCCATGAGGGCGTGCCCTTCCGCATTGGGGTGCACGCCGTCCACCAGCAGGCCGCCCTTGTCCTTCATCACCTTGTTGAGGTCGATCACCCTGGATTTGGTGCTCTTGGCCACCTGCCGGATGAGCGGAATGATTTCCTTTTCAATGCATTCCCTGCTGATCCCCCCTTCCCTGGCCTCCTGGGAGGGGATGGGCAGCAGGCAGTATACCTTCAATTTGGGATTCTGCTTGCGGAATTCCGTAATGATCTCCTTGTAATTGTTTACAAAATCATCCTTGTGGCTCCAATTCACTTTTTTGCTGTCATTGGTGCCCAGGCCTATCAACAGCATGTCAGGCTTGAACGCCAGCGCGTCCTGATAAGCCTTCTCCCGCGTGATGGGGCGGTCCCCCTTGAACAGCAGGCAGCGCGCCGATACGCCGAAGTTTCCTACTTCCGCCTTCCTGTCCAGGGTTTTCGCAATCCGGGATACCCAGCAGTCTTCCTTTTTAACCCCCATCCCGGCGGTGATGCTGTCCCCCAGACAGGCCAGCTTCACTGCGGCGGCACAATCCGCCGGCAGAAAAGCGGCCAGCAGCCCTATCCACAACAAGACAATAAACTTTTTCATGGAGTAAAATATTACAATGAAAATGGCTTACTGGACGCGGCTTCAAATGTAAAGCCCGTACTCCGGCCCGTCTTCTGGTCTTTTTCCGTGCCGTCCCCTCATGAAAAAGCCCCGGCCGGATAAAACCCGGACGGGACTCTTCAAATAACAGGAAAAGGGAACGTTTAATTCACGCGGCCCAGGTAGGAGCCGTCTTCCGTCTTTACGGAAATCTTTTCGCCGGGCTTGATGAAAAGGGGCACCTGCACCACCAGGCCGGTGGTCATCGTGGCGGACTTGTAAACGTTGTTCGCGCTGTCGCCCTTGACGCCTTCCGGAGCTTCCGCCACTTCCATGGTGATGGCGGCGGGGAGTTCCACGGAAACAACCGTCTCATCCGTGAAAAGCAGAATGTAGATGTTGCCTTCCATCAGGTAATCCTTGACGGGTTCCACGATGTCCGGAGACACGGTAATGTCTTCGTACGTATCGGGGTTCATGAAGTGGTAGCCCATGCCGTCAATGTAGCTGAACTCATATTCCTCACGGGCGAGGTTCACGCCTTCCAGGGATTCATTGGAAGTCAGGCGAAGGTTATATACCTTCTTGGTGGAAATGCTGCGGATGCTCATTTGCACGTAGGAGGCCATGCGGGGGGGGCACTTGTGCTCCATGCTGACCACGACGCAAACGTCATTGTTATGATTAACCGCGTGTCCCTTGCGAAGATTGATTACGGGTACTTTTGCCATGCGGCCCGTACCATACCATGTTTTCCCCTCCCGTCAAGCCGAAAAAACGCGCCAAACCCTTGATGCGCTTGGAGAAAACGCCTTTGGCCGGGTGACCGGAAAGGCCGGAAAAACCATCGTTCCTACCGGCTGAGATCCTGCTGGAACAGGACCTTGATGCCGCTGGAATTCAGCACGGTGCGCCCGAAGTTGAGGTCATCCACATGGAGGGCGACCAGGGAGCCCCGCGCCATGCAGGGCATCAGGGGGTACAGGAAGTTGACGTTCATTTCCGCGGCATACAGCACATCCAGGCACTTCTTGAGGTCCGCGGGGCCATGGCGGAGAACCGCCACCAGAACCTCGGACTCCGTGTAGCAGATGCCCTTTTCCAGAAAGATTTCCGACGTTCGTTCCGGATCGCTGACAATCAGGCGCGCAATGGTCGCCTCATGGCAGTCGTGCATGCTGAACCCCAGGCAGAAGATGCCGTGCATGTCCAGCAGGCCGAGGAGGGCGGACAGCGCCCCCACCCGGTTCTGGAGCATGATGGAATATTGCCTTATCGTACTGCCGGGGGCTTTGATGGCTTCTTCCTTCATGACAATAAAGCAAACGGGGTTGAGTTCTATTTAACGTATGTCTTAAGCACGCGCCTGATGATGGCAAGCGCCTGCTGGACTTCCTCTTCACTCACGTTCAGCGGAGGCAGCAGGCGGACGGTTTCCGGCCCGGCGGGAACGGAAAGCAGGCCCTCCTGCCGCAGGGCCTCCACCACCACGGCGGCAACCGTCTTGCCTTCCGGCGCGTCCACCATCTCCGGATTGAGGCCGATGCCCAGCAACAGGCCCAGGCCGCGCACGCCCTGGATCACGGGCAGGTTCCAGGATTCTATTTCCGCGCGGATTTCCGCGCCCAGGCGCCGCGCACGTTCCGGGAGCCCCTGGGAGACGATTTCCCGCAGCACGGCCAAGCCGACCGTGGTGCCGAGCGGATTGCCGCCATACGTGGAGCCATGGGAGCCGGGATCCATGATGGAGGCAAGCTCCGTGCCCTGGTCGTCAATGGCGCGGTCGGAAATCCAGAAGCCGCCGATGGGAAAACCGCCGCCAAGAGCCTTGGCCCAGGAAACGCCGTCCGGCTCCACGTCCGGAGCCACGGCGCGCCATCCCATGATGTCGCCGCAACGGCCAAAGCCGCACTGCACTTCATCCATCAGCAGAAGAAGATCGTGCTCCTTGCACAATTGTGCCAGGCCGCGCAGGAATTCCGGAGTCACGCAGTTGACGCCTCCTTCCCCCTGGATGGTTTCCAGCATGAAGGCTACTGTTTCCGGCCTGATGGCTTCGCGGGCCGTTTCCAGGTCATTGAAAGGCAGATGGCGAAATCCCGGCAGCATGGGGTCAAAGCCTATCTTGATTTTATCCTGCCCCGTGGCGGACATGCTGCCCAGCGTTCTTCCGTGGAAGGATTTGTTGAACGTAAGCACTTCATAACGGGGTTTGCCGTCCGCCTGGGGCTTCCGGTGGCCGTAGCGGCGCGCCACCTTGATCAAGCCGTCATTGGATTCCGCGCCGCTGTTGGAGAAAAAGACCTTCCCCGGACGCTCCACGCATTTGGTCACGATGAATTCCGCCAGATCCGCCTGCTGGGGAATCTGGTACAGGTTGGAGCAGTGCACCAGCGTGGCCGCCTGCTTTTGCAGGGCCTGCGTTACCACGGGATGGCAATGCCCCAGCACGCAGGTGGCAATGCCGGCACAGAAGTCCAGATAGCACTTCCCCGTGCTGTCCCACAGTCGGGAGCCTTCCCCGCGGACGGCAGCCATGGGATAACGGCCATAGGAATGGAGTACGTACCGGTTGAGTTTTTCTTCTGTGTTCATAAGCTAAGGTAATACGCGTGTAGTTTGCGCTTCTGGCCCCGTCTGTAAATGATTTTTTTGGGAGCCACGTCATGATTCTCACATTTTATCCCGGCGGGTAGTCATATCTCTGTTCGGCGGCATTTCATTTTTCTTTTCTTTTATCCTTTTGCCGCCAGAATAAATCTACAACCAGCAGCAATCCATCATGGCACATTTTTTCAATCCCAAAGGTTTTCTGGAGGAATTCAAGGCATTCGCCCTTAAAGGAAACGTCATTGACCTGGCGGTGGCGGTCGTCATCGGCGGCGCGTTCAACAAAATCGTTTCCGTCTTCGTCTCCAGCATCATCACCCCCATCATCGGCTACCTCACCTCCGGCGTGAACCTGGCGTACCTGACCCTGAAACTGGGGGACGTGGAATTGAAATACGGGGAATTGCTTCAGGCGACCATCGACTTCATCATCATCGCCTTCTCCATCTTCGTGGCCATCAAGCTCATCGGCTCACTGAGGCGCAAGAGCGAAGAAACGCCCGCAGCCCCCGCGCCCAAGCCGGATGACGTCGTTCTGCTGGAACAGATCCGGGACATCCTGCAAAAACAGGCGGACGTCAAATAAGGCCGCCAACAGCATTTGTGCCGGTTTCCCGCTGAACCGGCACATTTTTCCTCTTTACTTGTTCCGCCGCGGGCGGGAAAGTGGCAGCATGAATTTCCTCCTGCGCTCCCTTGCCTGTGCCCTGCTGCTTGCGCCGTCCCTGCTTCCGGCGGCGGAGACCCAGCGCTTCGTTCTGGAACGCCCCTACCAGGTGGCGGAAATTCCGGAGCCTGACCGGAACCTCCCTGCCACCAACGTCATCCTGATGATTGGGGACGGCATGGGCATCCATCACCTTTCCGCGGCCTGGGCGGCCAACCGCGGGCGCCTGTTCATTGAAAACTGCCCGGTAACGGGCATCTCCAAAACATGGTGCGCGGACAAGCTGGTGACGGATTCCGCCGCCGCAGGCACCGCCATGGCGACGGGTACCAAGACGCTCTACAAGAGGGTGGCCGTGTGCCCCAGGGGCAACAAGCTGGACTCCCTGGTGGACAAGGCGGCGGACATGGGCAAATCCACCGGCGTGATCGCCACCTGCGAGCTGAACGACGCCACCCCGGCCGCCTTCTGCGCCAATAATGAAAAAAGGTCGGATTCCTACGGCATCATCGGGGATTACCCCCGTTCCCGCGCCGACTTCATTTTCGGCGGCGGCGGCAAGTATTTCACGCAAAGGCCGGACGGGAGGGACATTTTCAAGGAGATGCAGGCGCAGGGCTACCGGATCGCCCGCAGCTGGGAGGAAGCCGCCGCACTGCCGCCCGGAAAAACGCTGGCCGTCACCGCTCCGGGGAATCTTCCCCCGCCCTCCAGGCGGGGAGACGTTCTGCGCCGGGCCACGCTGAAGGCGCTGGATACCCTATCCCGTAATCCCGAGGGATTTTTCCTGATGGTGGAAGGCTCCAACATCGACAAGGCCGCCCACCGCAACAACCTGGAAGAAATGATGGAGGAGCTTCTCGACTTCGACCGGACCGCGGGAGCCGTGCTGGACTGGGCTTCAAAACACCCCGGCACCCTGGTCGTCATCACGGCGGACCATAACACGGGCGCGTTCGCACTCACAGGCGGCAACCGGGAGAAAGGGGAAATAAACGCCCAGTTCGGCTCCGGCAATCACGACGGCATGGCCGTTCCGGTGTACGCCTTCGGCGCGGGAAGCGGCGCGTTCACCGGCATTTACGAAAATACGGACATCTTCCACAAGATCATGAAGGCCTTCAAAAAAGGGACGGTCAAACCCGCACCCGGGCGTTAGAACTTCTGTCAGGCTCCGTTCCGCCCCTGCTCATCCATGTGCCGCGCCACCAGCCCGGCCCCGGCGGTAGCCAGGCCGCCTATCAGGAACACCGCCTGCGGACCGCCCGTATTCATCCAGATCACGCCGCCCAGCACGCCGTAAGTGATGGAAGCCACATGGTTGATGGCCAGCCCGGTGTAAATGCTCGGCGTGATGTCCTCCGGCTTCTCGCAGATGCGGGCCACATAAGTGCTGCGGGCCATGCCCAGGGCGAACAGCAGGTTGTCCAGCACGAAGCAGGCGGTCACCACGCCCACGGCCCAGTGCAGGGGGAGCAGCTCCGGGGCGAAGGCATACGCCAGGCACAGGAGGGACAGCGCAATGCTGTCGAAAATCGTTACCTTCCGTTCCCCATACCGCTTGATGCTCCAGCCGATGAGGGGCTGCGTGACCAGCCCGATGACGCCGGCAATGAGCAGGGTTTTTCCGATGTATCCGGGCGGCTGGCCCAGCGTGCTGACCATCAGCCAGAAGCCGAAGGTCAGATAAAGCTGCTTGCGGATGCCGTGCAGGATTTCCAGCCCGTAATAAACGGCATACCTGCGCTTGAAGACGAAGCACTGCCGCCAGCCGCGCCGCTGCGGAAAGACGGGCGTTTTCACCCGGCTCAGGAACAGGAACGCCAGCAGGCACACGCCGCCCGTAACGAAAAAGTCCACGGCAAAAGACTGGTTGAATTTCCACTTGATCCATACGCACAGCGCGCCCAGCAGCGCGGCCGCCGTCCCCAGCGCCTTCATCTGGCCGAGCCTCAGGCTACGGTTCTCCGGCCTCGCCGTATGGATGACGATGGTATCAATCATGCCCATCAGAATGTGCTGCCCCAGGCTCACCGTCAGAATCCACGCAGACAGCGCCCACAGGCTGGTTCCGGCGCCGCAGAAGGCCAGCGCGTACATGCCGCCGAACATCAGCAGGCACGCCACCCCGGCCATGCGCACCTCATTGAACATGAAAAGCAGGCTGACCACAAAAAGGGACAGGATGCCGGGCAGTTCCCTGGGGAGTTCAATGAACCCGCGCATCTCCACGTCCAGATGCTGGGCGTCACGCAGGAAGTTGCTGAAAATGAGATCATACACGCCGCTTCCGAACTGGCCCAGAAAGAGAGCCAGCAGCACAAAAATCATCGTCTTCCTGATGCGGGGGGAAGCGGCTTCACTCATAGGGCGGGGATACTCTCACAGGTGCACAGGCGGAGCAACCGCTATTTTTATCCGCCGGCCTTTCCCGGCATTTGAAAAAAACAATCGCCGGAACAGAATTTTTTCGGGAAATACCACGTAGTTACGCTATGATTTCCAGACACCTTTTCCCTGCCATGGCTTTCAGCTTATCCTCCCTCTGCTGGGGCGCCCCGTCCGCTCCGGTTCCCGGGACGCCCCACATCATTCCCCAGCCCGCCGCCATGCGCGTTAAAACCGGAGAAGCCGGATTTTCCCTGAAAGACGGCGTCCGGCTCCCGGAAGGAAATCCCCTTTCCAAACAGGCGGAACGGATTTTCCGCGACAACGGGATCAAAACGGCGCTGGTTGAAACCGGAGCGGACCTCATCTTTACGGAAGACGCGTCCCTGGGCAGGGAAGGCTACCGCCTTGCCGTAACGCCGGATTCCATTTCCATTGCCTCCGGTTCCGTGAACGGCGCTTTGTACGCCCTTCAATCCCTTGTGCAAAGCGTCGCTGCCGACGTGAACGGAGCTCCGGCCCTGCCCCGGCTGGACGTGAAGGACCAGCCCCGCTTTTCATGGCGCGGCCTGATGATGGACAGTTGCCGCCACATGATGCCCGTGCGGGACATCAAAAAGATCCTGGACCTGATGGAGAGGTACAAATTCAATACCCTGCACTGGCACCTGACGGACGACCAGGGGTGGAGGCTCCCCATCGCCAAGTACCCCAGGCTGACGGCTGTGGGAGGTACCCGGGCGCAGTCCCCCGTCATCGGCAGCCGCAACAAGGCGGACGGCACCCCGTACTCCGGCCATTACACTGCGGATGAAATCCGGGAAGTGGTCCAGTACGCCAAAGACCGCGGCATTACCGTCATTCCGGAGGTGGAACTGCCGGGCCACGCCTCCGCCGCCATCGCCGCGTATCCGGAACTGGGCAACACGGACATTCCGGGCTTCGCGCCCAAGGTGCAGGAAACCTGGGGCGTGCTTCCCTACACCTTCGCTCCCACGGAAAAAACCTTCCATTTTCTGGAAGACGTTATTGATGAAGTGTGCGCCCTGTTCCCGGACAGCCCCTATATCCACATCGGCGGGGATGAGGCTCCCAAGGACCAGTGGAAGCAGTCCGCCGCGGCGCAGCAGGTCATGAAGGACAACGGCCTCGCCAACGAGAACGAACTCCAGAGCTACTTTATCCGGCGCGTGGAAAAAATGATCAACAGCCACGGCAAGAGGCTCATCGGCTGGGATGAAATCCAGGAAGGGGGCCTCTCCCCCACCGCCACCATGATGGTCTGGCGGAGCTGGATGCCGAACAGCGCGCGGCATGCCCTGGAACAGGGCAACGACGTGGTGATGACGCCCAACAGCCACCTGTACTTCGACTATGACCAGGGCCCCGGCAAACCCTCCGCCCCGGAGTATGAAACCATCAACGACGACAACCTGACCTGGCAGCGCGTCTATGGGCTGGAGCCCGTCCCGCAGGGAACGCCCCGGGAACGGGAAAAACAGGTGCTGGGCTGCCAGGCGAACATCTGGACGGAGTACATTCCCAACCTGCCGAAATGGGAATACCATGCCTTCCCCCGCGCCCTGGCGCTGGCGGAAGTAGCCTGGACCCCCAAGGAGCTGAAAAACGAGAAAGACTTCCGCAAGCGCCTCGACCGCCAGCTTCCCTTCCTGGACGCCCATGGCGTCAACTACAAGAGGCCGGACAACGGGGCCCCCGCGCAGCCGGACGCCGTCATTACCCGGGAACGCCGGTAAATACGGAGGGAAGGCCCCCGCGCAGCCTCCTTCCGGAGGCCGCATTATGGGCTAGCCAACCTTCACGAAAACCATTACATTGGCGGCATTATGAATTTGGAACTGCTTCGTCAGGTTTGCGTGACTCCGGGCGCTCCGGGGTTTGAAGACAAAATCCGTGATTTCATCATTCAGGAAGTGGCCCCTCTGGTGGACGCCGTGCGGGTGGACAACCTGGGCAGCGTGATTGCCATCGTGGAAGGCAAGGATACGGAAAAAACCATGATGGCCGCCGCCCACATGGACGAAATCGGCTTCATGGTCCGTCACATTGACGACAAAGGGTTCATCAAATTCCTCCCCCTGGGCGGCTTTGACGCCAAGACGCTGACGGCCCAGCGCGTCATCGTCCACGGCAAAAAAGACCTCATCGGCGTCATGGGCGTGAAGCCCATCCACGTGATGTCCCCGGCGGAACGCACCAAGCTGCCGGAAGTGACCGATTTCTTCATCGACCTGGGCATGAGCAAGGAGGAAGTGGAAAAATACGTCTCCGTGGGCGACTCCGTCACCCGTGAACGCGACCTGGTGGAAATGGGGGACTGCGTGAACGTGAAGTCCCTGGACAACCGCGCCGGATGCTACGTGCTGATTGAAGCCCTCCGCGCCATCAAGGCTTCCAAAAAGAAGCCCTCCTGCAACTTCGTGGCCGCCTTCACCGTTCAGGAGGAAGTGGGGCTGAGGGGTGCGCAGGCCGGCACGCTGGACATCCAGCCGGACTTCTCCATCGCCCTGGACGTCACCATCGCCTGCGACATTCCCGGCACCCCGGCGCACGACCAGGTCTCCCACCTGGGCGCAGGTGCCGCCATCAAGCTGTATGACGGCTCCGTGATTGCGGACCGCCGCATGGTGAAGTTCATGAAGGCCATGGCGGACGCCCACAAGATCAAATGGCAGGTGGAAATGCTGCCGGCAGGCGGCACGGACGCCGGAGCCATGCAGAAGTTTGTTCCGGGCGGCTCCATTGCCGGGGCCATCTCCGTTCCCACCCGCAACGTTCACCAGGTCATTGAAATGGCGCACAAGGATGACCTGGACGCTTCCGTAGCGCTCCTGACCGCCTGCGCCATGAACGTGGACAAATGGGACTGGTCCTGGAACTCCGTCAACGAATGCCCGGCAGAAAAACCCGCCAAGGCATCCAAAACGGCAGCCAAGCCGGCCAAAGCCGCCGCCAGGAAGAAAAAGGCCAAATAAAAGCCCCGGCGCCAACCGATCACTCACCCGCAGGCCGCCCCGGAAACGGAGGCGGCCTGCCTGTTTCCGGACGTCTTCAAGCGTTCCGCGCAATACGCCCGCGGCGTTGCTCCGTCCCGTCAAGAAGCGCCGCAGCCCCTTGCGCCAGTCAAACCTGAAATTGAGCGGCAGTGAACTCTGTTCCCTGAAGCAGGGCATCCTGTCGGACGCATGCGTTTCAGCTGCCGCAGAGGCCTGAGGCACGCCACGGAGGCTTTTCAGGACGGCCTCCCCATAAAAAATCCTCCGGCACCCAGAGATGCCGGAGGAGGATCAATCCTGAAAAAGAAAGTTACTTGGCGGCGGGAGCGGGAGCTTCCTTCGAAGCGGGAGCGGGGGCCGGAACGGCTTCCACTTCCACTTCTTCCTCCACTTCAACGCCTTCTTCGGGACCGGAAGCTCCGGTCTGCTTCATGGCGTCCTTCAGGGCCTGGCTTCCGAAGAAGTCGGCCTGCTGCAAGCGCTGCATGTCGGTCATCATGCCCATGAAAATGGGCAGGAGTTCGGCCTGGCGCGCCTGCATGGCGGCATCCATTTCAGCCTGGACCTTCTGGGCGCTCTTGGAAAGGGCTTCGCCCTTTTCATTGATCTTCGCCATCTTTTCAGCAGCCGCGTCTGCGGTGGCCTTGTCCTTCACCGTGCTGAGCGTGGCGGACATTTCCTTCATCAAAGCCAGCATCTGGTCAGCGGCTTCCTTCGCTTCCTTGGAAACTTCAGCGGCCGGCGCGGTGGGCGCGGCAGGGGTTTCAGCGGCCGGGGCGGGTGCCGGAGCCGGGGCATCCTGGGCGGAAGCCATACCTGCAAATGCCAGGGCACATGCCGAACTAATTGTTACAATGCTCTTCATAACGTTTCCGTTGTACAGGCTCGCCATGCATGCGTCAATGAATCATTGTGTAACGGCTCCCCGTGATGCCGCAGAAAGGGGAATTTGCGTTTTTTCTTCCCTTGGAGGATTTTTTCAGTTGCATCTTTTTAGAATTATTATAAATTCATTGCCGATGACTAAAACCATAGAAAACCTGAAAGCCGCCATTACGGGCGAAAGCACCGCCTCCGCCACTTACGCAGCCTATGCCGCCAAAGCCGCCCAGGAAGGGCAGCCCCTCATTCAGAAATTGTTTGAAGCCGCCTCCAAGGCGGAATCCGTCCACGCCGCCAACCACAACAAGGTTCTGGAAAAGCTGGGCGCAACGATGGACCCCATCGATATCCAGATTCATGTAGGAACCACCGCGGAAAACCTGAAAGCCGCCATCGCCGGGGAAACCCACGAATTCGAAAGCATGTATCCGGAATTCATCGCCGTGGCGGAAGAGGAAGGCCAGAAGGCCGCCGTCCGCTCCTTCACGTGGGCCACGGAAGCGGAAAAGGAACACGCCGATTTTTATGCCGCCGCCCTCAAGGCCCTGGAAAACGGAGACACCAGCGCCCTGCCCAGGCAATACTGGGTATGCCTGGTGTGCGGGGACACCTTCAAATCTCTGGAAGGCGTGGACGCCTGCCCCCTCTGCGGCACCAAGGCTGAAAAATTCCTCGTCATCGGGTAAACTCCGTCTGAGCACCGGAGGCCATCCATGGCACACAAAACCCGCCCGGAACATTCCGGGCGGGTTTTTACAGGCCGGAAACCGCTGCCATCTGGGGAAGCGGCCAGAGAAGAAGCATCGCCGGCTTTTCCCTTCCGGTCATTCCGCAAGCGCCGTTCCAGAACCGTGTTCCGGCCCTTTTCCGGACTTCAAGACTTTTCTCCACTTCCGACTGTCCGGGTGGCCCTGGTCCTCTCCTCCCACGTGCATCCGGCCCCGGACCTTTTTTGAATGCCCGGATTGATGGACTTGTTCATTTAAAACATTAAATACATGCATTCCGTTCCGGCTACGGCGCAGGCGAGCATCCCGATTAAAATCATGATGATGCCGAATGCGACGGATTTTCTGCACAAGGCGACAACGGCGCAGGCAACGGAAGCCACCCCCAGCAAAATCCCGGCTGCGCCCAGCACGGTTCCGGGAACAAGCCCCAGGCCGGAAGCCGCTGCGACCCAGGGCAATGACACGGCCCCCACGACACAAATACAGGCGGCTCCTTTCACAGCTTGGGGACATTGCAGCACAACGGGCTGATTTTCCATAAGCTTCCCTATACCCTCCCAAAACAGGGCCTGTCAACTACAACCGGAAAGTCCCCTCTTTCCGTCCACGCCGCATTCCGGACGGGATGCCCCCACCGCCAGTTGCCTGCGCCGCCATCCATACCAAGCCCCAAGCGCAAAAAACGGCGGATGCTATCGGCAACGGCGGTTCCCTTTTCCTGCCCGGGCCCTTCCATGAAAAGGCGTTCCGCCACATTCTGCTTGAGCATCACCGTGAAACCCTTACAATGGCTCACCCCTTCAAGCAGGAAGAATACTTTATCCTTTCTTTGCGATGACCCCTCCCCATGCATCCACCCGTTCCGCAGAACGGTACGCGGACCGGCCAGGCGCTCTTTCCGCCGTCTTCCAGGCTCTTCGCGCCGCGTTCTTTCCGCGCCGCATGCGCTGCCTGTGGGCAGCCGGACTCGCGGCGGCTCTGGTGGTCAATCCTTATGTGCTCAATGACGGCCAGAGCGTGCTGATGAGCTGCATGGGCATCGCCTGTTCCGCCTCCCTGCTCTGCGGCACCATCCTTCTCTGCCTGAAATACCGCTTTACCGCCTACGTCATCCTTCCGGCCATCATCCTGTTCAACGCGGGCCTGTACATGATGCAGATGCGGTACGGGCTGACACTGAACCTCTCCGTCCTTTCCAGCATGGCGGAGACCAACTTCCGGGAAGCCTGCGCCTTCTGCACCGCCGCCTCCGCCACTGGAGCCCTGCTGCTGGCGGCCTTCATTTACCTGGCCATTTACTGGAGCCGCCGTTCCCTGCGCCAGAAGGCCACGTGGGGCGCGCTGGCGTGCATCTGGAGCCTGTACGGAATCTTTCTGCTGCTGGGCATTCCGGCCACCTCCTACAGCTCGGAACCCCTTTACCTTTACTACACCTCTGACAAGGCCAAGGGCTGGCCCCTCGTGGACTTCGTGATGGCGTACAAGCTGGCGGACGAATACGTCACCCAGGACGCAAGCCGTTTCAATGAACTCCGGAACCTGCCGTCCTGCGCGGAACCCCTCTCCGGATGCGACGCTCCGGACGACCTGGCCGTGGTCTTCCACATGGGCGAGAGCGTGCGCGCGGACCACCTTTCCCTCAACGGCTACCACCGGAACACGACGCCCCTGCTTTCCCGGGAACCCAACGTCGTTTCCTTCCCCCACGCCACCTCCTTCGGCATCGTGACCAGGATTTCCGCCATCGGCATGTTTACGGATGCGGAACTGTCCCGCCGCCGTCCCGCCCATTCCTCCTTCATTGACCTGTTCAACAAGCACGGTTTCCGCACCGTCCGGATCATGGACCTGTGCGGAGACTCCATCCATGACTATTCCCTGGGCATCCTGACCCGGAACTGCCGGGAACGGAAGCAGACGCCGCCCATGCACGAAACGCCCGGAATGATGCAGGAACGCACCTCCCTGGTCATGGAGGAATCCCTGAAACGGCACGGCCGGGAAAAACAGCTTTACGTCATTTACAACAACGGCAGCCACATGGCGTTCAGCTACCCCGCACAGGCGGAACGCTTTACCCCGGCGTCCTGCAACATGGACGACCCCAAGGCCCGTCTGGAAGAAACCGTCAATGCGTATGACAATTCCATCGTGGACCTGGACGCCTCCGTCCACCGCATGATTGCACTGTTGAAGGACAGGCCGGCCATTTATTTTTACTGCTCCGACCATGGCGTGGCGCTGGGCGAGGAAGGAAAAATGTTCCAGGGGCATGTTCTGCCGCCTGTTTACCGTCCCGCCATGTTCGTGTGGTATTCGGACGCCTTCGCCTCACGCTATCCGGACATGGTGCGCGCGCTGAAGGCCAACCGCCTGAAAGCCGTCTCCCACGACCACATTTTCCACACCCTTCTTTCCCTGGCCTCCATCCGCTCGGAAATCGTCAGGAACGGACTGAACCTGTCTTCTCCGGACGTCCGGGAAACCCCGGCCCCCATCCAGCCGGAGGTGCTGGCGGAATGGCTGGCCGCTCCCGCACCGCCGCAGCCGCTTCCGTAAAAAAGATGGAAGCTGCCGTCATCCTCTGCGGGAAACGGCAGGATAGGACGAACTCTACCGTACCCGGACTCGCAGGGGATGCCTGACGCACTCCCGGACGCGGCGCGCCTCCTCCTCCCAGGCGGCAGAGGATTTGAACGGAGAAGCCTTGTCCCAAACCGCCCCCATGTACCACTCAAAGGGCTTTCCGTTCGCCGCCTCCCTGATCCAGTAGGTACAGCCTTCCGAGTCCACTGCCCCGCCTTCCGGATCCCAGGGAACTATCACGGCGGTTCCCAGGCATCCGTCATTCTTCCGGGGCCTGCTCCATGCCGTCATCAAGCCGCCGTCCTCCCGGTCCTTCGTGACCGTTTCATAATCATTCCTGCCCTTTCCGGTCTCCATTCCCACGCCGGCCTTCACCGTTTCCGCCCCCCGGATAGTCAAGGTGCTGCGGACTTTGGAAAAACGGCTTCCTGCGTCCAGAGCCACCCTCCGCGTTTCCGCCACGCGTACGCCGCCGCCCACGTCCCACGGCGCATAAACTACCTCAAAAGCGGTCTGGACCGGACCGTTGTACAATGCCCGCGCGCTGGCCCAGTTTCCGGATGCATGCGGTTTCCCATCCCTGAACACGGCAACGCCGCCGCAGCCCCGTCCCGGTCCTACGTTGTACATGTCCAGTCCCCTGCCATGATCCCGGTGGTAATCCCCCCGCTTGTAGAATTCATTGATGACGGGAGCACCCGCGCGCTTGCTCCATACATCCGTTCCGCTGGAAACCAGGCCCTCCCCCTCAGGGGCCGGCCTGGCAACGGCCGGACCGTAAATCCGGTGCGCCGTAAGATCGTTCTCCCACGCGAAATCATCCAGGCGTTCCGGGACCAGGCGGCTGAAACAGACGTCCGCGGAAGGAGCCGCCTTCAGGGAGGAATCGTTCAGAATCCAGAAATCACGGGCCGTTCCGGGCCGGAAATTGCTCTGGAACAAAAGAGTATCCGTCCTTCCGTCTCCATCCGTATCCGCCAGTTGGTGCGGGATGACGCGCCCGTGGCGGACGTCAAACACGCGAAGGGCGGCGGCATTCCCGGAAGTTCCGGACGTCCAGGGCACCGACACGGTTTCAGCAGGACGGAACTTGGCCAGTGGGTTCGTGACGGTTACAGTCTTTCTCTGCGGATGGTCCCGGCCAATGACGTATTTGCGCAGTTCGGTGCCGGCCATCAGGTAGGCGCCCGCGCCGTATGCTTCCGTATCCTCCCCGGAATAATGGCCCGGCTTGTCGGCAATGGGCTGCACCCAGCCCAGCGCGCCTTCCGCGTTGACGGAATCACAGGCGGCCTTCCACGCCCTGCGGATGACGGGAAGATATTCATCCGCATCCAGATACCCCTGGTTCACCCCCCACAGCATCCCGTACATGATAAAGAGGGTGCCGCTCATCTCCTTCAAGGGGGGCTCTTCCGGGTCCAGCAGGCTGGCGTGCCAGGAACCGTCGGGCGACTGGCATTTTTTCAGGGATGCCGCCATACGCTTGAGCAGATCCTCATAAAAGGGGCGGGAAGGCCAGTCCGCGGGCATGTCCTGAAGAATAAGCGGCAGTCCGGCAATCACCCAGCCGTTGCCCCGGCTCCAGAACATCTTTTTCCCATTAGCCGCCGGAATGGTGAAGTAACGGGAATCACGGAAAAACAGCCCTTCCTTCCGGTCAAAAAGATAGTCGCAGGTGAGCTTGTATTCCCTGTCCATGAATTCCAGATACCGGCGGTCTCCGGTATAGGCCGCCAGCTTCACGAACACGGGAGGGGACATGAACAGGGCGTCCGACCAGCTCCAGCGGTCCTGGCAGCCGGGAGTCCCGAACTGGAGGGAAGCGGAGGAGGGCCGGTTCATCACCCCGTCCAGCACGGCGCGTATTTTCTCCGCCGCAGCGGTATTTCCGTCTTCCATCGCCATCTCCATCCAGGCGTGGCCCACGGCGTGATCGTCCGCATGGTAATGCCGTTTCAGGGTTCTCCATTCCTGTTCCCCTCCTGTTTTCCTCAGCAGCGGCAATCCCGGCCCTTCCGGGACGGCCAGGCCATACTGCACCAAGCCGGAATAAAAGGCGCCGTAGGTCCAGTGCAGCGGCGAGCGTTTTCTGGGATGCTCCGCCTGCCATTTCGCCACCAGGCGGAGATTATCCCGGATGGTCTTTTCATTCCAGTCCGCGGGAGCGCCGGAAGCGGGGCTCCCCGCAGAAAGCGCGGGAAGAACCAGCAGAAGGAAGGATTTACGCCATCCGTTTTTTGAAAAGGAAAAGAAATTCATTTGACTGGTACGGAAAAAGCCGCGCTGAAATTTCTCCGTGAGGAATGAATCTTCCCTTTTCGGCCTGTCCCGTTTTCCCCCGGTTCCCGGAAAGGGGAGGCAAGGGCACATATGGTGCCATGACGGAAGGGAATGCCGCGTTATCAACCATTCCCCGCAGCATATATACAACATATTGTATCATTATAAATATTTAATACATTATTTATACATTTTCCTTGCGGGGGTTCTCTTTCTGTGGTTCATTGCGTTTCAGCGCAGGTAACGGAAGACGGTGAAAATCCGTCGCGGACGCGCCGCTGTAACCGGTAGACGATGGACCGGACACTGACTGCCAGCAGTCGGGAAGTCCCCATCACATGTCGCACCGGAAGCCAGAAGACGACCTGATGCCCCCGTATCCCATCCCGCGGACAGGATGAACATACGCACAGGTCCTCATCGTGCCCCTTGTTAAAAATGCACGCATGCGGCGGCCCCTGCCTATGATTTTTCCAGGCTTTTGCCCAGGCTCGCGGATGAGCGGTCATCATCCCTTCCAAGCGAGACACCCACCATGGCAACAAGCATCATCAAGCGTTCCGGAAAAAAGGAACAATACCAGGGCTACAAAATTGAGGAAGCCGTCAAGAACGCGTTCCACAGCTCCGGCACCGCCTACAACCGTTCCATTTACGAAGAAGTGGAAGCCAAGCTGAGCCATCAGGACTGCGCGCATGTGGAAGAAATCCAGGACATGATAGAACGCGCCCTGTTCCGCTGCGGATACTTTGACACGGCCAAGACCTTCATCACCTACCGCTTCCTGCACAAAATGCAGCGCGAACAGCTCGGGGGCCTCTATTCCGGCAACACGTACGTGGACTGCAAGCAGACGGTGGAGGAATACATCGGCCAGAGCGACTGGCGCATCGCCGCCAACTCCAACACCACGTATTCCAACGCCGGCCTCATCAATAACACGGCGGGAAAGGTGATTGCCAACTACTGGCTGGACCAGGTTTATTCCGCACGGGAGGGGGCCGCCCACCGGGAAGGGGACTACCACATTCATGACCTGGACTGCCTGACCGGGTACTGCGCCGGGTGGAGCCTCCGCAACCTGCTCAACGAAGGATTCAACGGCGTGCGCAGCCGCGTGAACAGCAGGCCTCCGCGCCACTTCCGGGAAGCACTGGGCCAGATGGCCAACTTTCTGGGCATTCTGCAAAGCGAATGGGCCGGAGCCCAGGCCTTCAGCTCCTTTGACACCTTCCTGGCGCCTTACGCCTTCAAGGACCAGGCGGATTTCACGCGCATCAAGAAGGACATCCGCAGCTTCGTCTACAACCTGAACGTGCCCTCCCGCTGGGGGCAGTCCCCCTTCACCAACGTCACGATCGACTGGACCGTGCCGCGGGACCTGCGGGACCAGGCCCCCTTCAGCGGCGGGGAGCACCTCTTTGAAGGGGTGGAGGACCCGGGCCTGCTCTCCCTGGCGCGGGAACGCGGCGTGAACAAGCTGACAGAGCTGACCTACAAGCATTTCCAGAAGGAAATGAACCTGATCAACAAGGCCTTTTACGAGGTGCTCACGGAAGGGGACAGCACGGGACAGCCCTTCACCTTCCCCATCCCCACCGTCAACATCACGGAAGACTTTGACTGGGAAGGGGAAAACGTGCCGCTCCTGTTTGAAAACGCCGCCAAGATCGGCTCCTCCTACTTCCAGAACTTCATCGGCAGCCAGTACACCGTGAATGAAAACGGGGAACGCGTGCCGGACGAACGGGCCTACAAGCCGGACGCCGTGCGCTCCATGTGCTGCCGCCTCCAGCTGGACCTGCGGGAGCTGCTCAAGCGCGGCGGCGGCCTCTTCGGCTCCGCGGAAATGACCGGCTCCATCGGCGTGGTGACCATCAACCTGGCCCGGCTGGGCTACCTGTTCAAGCAGAACCGGGAAGCCCTGTTCGCCCGGCTGGGGGAACTGCTGGACCTGGCCAAATCATGCCTGGAAAAGAAAAGGGCCTTCGTCCAGGAGATGTATGACCGCGGCCTGTACCCTTACACCAGGCGCTACCTGCCCACCTTCCGCAACCATTTCTCCACCATCGGGGTCAACGGCATGAACGAGCTGCTGCGCAACTTCTCCAATGATACGATGGACATCACCTCCGGGGAAGGCAGGGCCTTTGCGGAGGAAATCCTGGAGTTCATCCGCCTGCGCATGCAGGAGTACCAGGAGGAAACGGGCAACCTGTACAACCTGGAAGCCACCCCTGCGGAAGGCACCACCCACCGCTTTGCCCGGGAGGACCAGAAGCGCTATCCGGACATCCTCCAGGCCGGACCCGTGGGGCAGCGTTACTACACGAACAGCTCCCAGCTTCCCGTGGACCATACGAGCGACCTGTTCCGGGCGCTCCAGCTTCAGGACGGACTCCAGTGCTGCTACACGGGGGGAACCGTCTTCCACATGTACATGAATGAAGCCATCAGCTCCCCGGAAGCCTGCCGGGACATCGTCCGCAAGGTGCTGACCCGCTTCCGCATGCCGTACCTGACCGTCACCCCGCTCTTCTCCGTCTGCGAGAAGCACGGCTACCTGCGCGGGGAGCACCAGTACTGCCCTTTCTGTGATGAGGAGCTGCTCCACCTCCACAGGCATGAATAACCCTTTTCAACCAACCGCCACGTTTCAAAACCCAGCCATCAACACGACAATGACCAAACAGGAAATATTAAGCAAATACGCACAGGACCGTACCCGCTGCACCGTTTATACGCGCGTCATGGGCTATCACCGCCCTGTGGAAACCTTTAACGCCGGCAAACAGGGCGAATTCCACGACCGCGTCCACTTCGTGGAACCGGACCGTCCCTGCTCCTGCTCCGCCCAAACGGAACAGCCGCGGTAATTTTCCCAATAACATATGCGAAGTCAATGGGAACGGGCCGGGGCATAGCGGACATCACGCCGCTCACCTTGCTGGATTTTCCAAACAAGGTGGCCTGCATCTTCTGGCTGAGAGGCTGTAACTTGTTTTGTCAGTACTGTTACAACGTCTCCCTGGTCAGAGGAACGGGCTCTCCTGCCGGAGACCGGACGGACTACCTTGATTTCCTCAGAGATCGGGTGGGATTTCTGGACGGGGTAGTCCTGTCCGGCGGCGAGTGCACGCTGTGTCCCGACCTTATCCCCATCTGCCGCGAGATACGGCAGCTAGGCTTCGCGATTAAAATAGACACCAACGGCACGAGGCCCGGCGTGGTGAAAGCGCTGGTGGAAGAGGGGCTTTGCGACTACATCGCCCTGGACTACAAGGCGCCCCCCGAACAATACGGCGCCGTCACCGGCAGGCCCGACCTTTTCCCCTCCTTTTCCGCAACTCTGGACTACCTGATCGCCTCCCAAACCGCCTTTGAAGTCAGAACCACCGTCCATCCCGATTTATTGACGGAAGATCACGTCAACAACATCATACGCGACTTGACAAAGCGCGGGTATGGGGGCAACTACTTCGTGCAAAATTTCTACCTGACCAAACAAACACTCAACTCTCTCCCCGCGCCGAGCCGGTTGTTTGACCGGACCAGGCTGGAGCCGGCCTCCATCCCCGTCCACTTCCGCAACTTCGAGTTCGCTCCGGGCAAAGTCTGACCCAGCCGACCATGTTCGACATCCTGCTCAATCACAACACCCTGGTTCTCTTTGGAATCATCTTCTTCGGCATCGCCCTCGGCAGCATTAAAATATACGGCCTGAACCTCGGCCTCTCCGGCGTTCTCTTCGTAGCGCTGGCCGCCGGCCACTACCGCCTGGCCATCCCCAACGGCGTGGGCCAGCTGGGCCTGGCGCTCTTTGTGTACTGCGTGGGCCTCAGCGCGGGCAACCGCTTCTTCTCCGCCATCGCCAAGCAGGGAAGCAAGCTCGCGGTCATGTCCGCCGTGATTGTAGGCGTTTCAGCCCTCTTCACCTGCCTCTTCGGCATCTGGTTCAATGTTCCCGCGGGGATTTCCTCCGGCATCTTCGCCGGCGCGTGCACCAGCACCCCGGCCCTGGCGGCAGCCACGGAAAGCCTGCCGGGAGCCTCCGGCAGCGGCGTCAGCATCGGCTACGGCATTGCCTACCCGTTCGGCGTGGTGGGCGTGGTCCTCTTCGTCCAGCTTCTGCCGCGCCTGCTGCACTTTGACCTGAACAAGGAGGCCAAAGCCATGCACTCCAGGCAGGAGGCCAGCATCATTTCCCGCCTTGTCCGCGTCACGCAGCCCAACCTGGTCGGCCAGAACATTGCGGACTGCAAGCTGCTGGACGGCCTGCACTGCATGGTCACCCGCGTGGTGCGCAATGACAGGCTCATGCCCCTGACGCCGGAAGACACGTTCCGGGAAGGAACGGAAGTCCTCATCGTGGGCAACAGCGACACCATGCCGCACGACATCGCCTTCCTGGGGGAAATATGTGAAAACCCCTACCCCATGGACTCCCAGAAGGAGCGCCGCAAGCTGATCCTGACGAACAAGAGCTACGCCGGGCGCAAGCTCCGCGAACTGAAAACCCTGCGCACGGACGGCGTCATCATCTCCCGCGTCTCCCGCCTGGGCTTCACCTTCGTCCCCACCGGGGACACCACGCTGGAACGAAACGACGTGCTGACCGTGGTGGGCTCTCCGGAAAACCTCACCAAATACGGAGACAAGATTGGCCACCGCAGCCAGGACATGAACCAGACGGACCTGCTTTCCCTGGGCTTCGGCCTCTCCATGGGCATCATCCTGGGGCTGGTCAACTTCAGCTTCGGCAACGGCCTGGGCATCTCCCTGGGGATTGCCGGCGGCCCCCTCATCGTGGCCCTGCTGCTCGGCCACTTCGGCCGCCTGGGCCCCATCGTGGGATACATCCCGCGCCCCACCCGCCTTCTTTTGCAGGACCTGGGCCTGGTCTTCTTCCTGGCTGACGCCGGCATCAAGGGAGGCGCGGACCTGGTCACCACCGTGGCGACGCATGGCGCGGCCGTCTTCATCATGGGCGTCATCGTCACCTGCTCCGGCATGTTCGCCGGCTACTTTGTGGGCATGAAGGTCTTCAAGATGAACATCCTGGAATGCCTGGGCGGCATCTGCGGCGGCATGACCTCCACCCCGGCCCTGGGCGCCATCGCCAGCAAAACGGACTCCCAGGCCCCCGTGGTCAGCTACGCCACCGCCTACCCCGTGGCCCTCATCCTGATGACCATCATTGCGAAGGTCATCATCCAGACCATCGGCGGCGTGGTGGGCGTTTAGCCCAAGGCGCAAACTTCACCACCCGGAAAGACCGCGTCTCCGGCGGTTCTCTCCGGGCGCCATGCTTCACGGAAAAAGGAATATCGATTGCGGATCAGCGCCGTTTACCTCCTTGCCACCAGCCGGAAGTTTAAGACCCCGTTTCCGTCACTTCCATGCAGACGGACTGGAAGGCATTTTTCCAGTTGATGCGGATTCCGGCGTTCATCAGAAAATCGCCGCCCAGCACCCGTTCATGGACGTTGGCCAGGGGGCCGTTTTCATCCAGGTTGATCTCCCTGACCAGGTATCTGGCGGCAGGATTCAAGCCTTTCAGGCGCAGGGGCGGCGGGGAATCCGCCAGCCATTTGTCCATCAGCCAGGCGACGACGACGGCCCGTTTCTCATGAACGTACATCAGGGCGGCCACCCGGCTTTCATACGGGGAGGACAGGCGGTACAGGTCCCCGAACTGGACCACGGGGCGGATGCGCTTGTATTCCGCCAGCGCCCGTTTGGAAAAGGCCGCGTCCTCCTTCGTCATGTCGCAGGGCTGAAGCTCGAATCCCAGACGGGCCGACATGGCCACGTCAAACCGGAATTTGAGCGGCGTGGCGCGCCCTGTCTGATGATTGGGGGAGGCCGTCACATGGGCGGCCATGGAGATGGCCGGGAACAAATGGCCTATGCCCCACTGCATGAACACGCGTTCACAGGCGTCCGTATTGTCGGACGTCCAGAATTCATGATGCCTCCGCATGGTCCCGTAGTCGGCGCGGCCTCCGCCGGAGGAGCAGGCTTGGAACGTCACGCCCGGGAATTCAGCCGCCAGCGCATCAAGAATGGCTTCATAGCCGCGCACGTAGTCAATGGACAGGTTCCCCTGATGGCTGGCGTCCAGCCAGGGGGAGCCGGGATCGGAAATCTTGCGGTTGCAGTCCCATTTCACGTAGGAAATGCCCGGATGTTCTCCCAACAGTTTCCGCATGACTTCAAGAATGTATGCGCGCACGTCCGGATTGCTCAAGTCCAGCAGGTACTGGCTGCGTTCCAGCCTGTTTTCCCGGTGCGGGAGGCCGATGACCCATTCCGGATGCTTCTGATAAAGTTCCGAGCAGGGGTTCACCATTTCCGGCTCCACCCAGATGCCGAAGCGCATCCCCAGCTTTTCCGCCTGGCGGATCAGGCCTTCCAGCCCATGGGGCAGTTTAGCACGGTTTACCTGCCAGTCCCCCAGACCGGCCCGGGCGTCATTGCGCGGGAATTGGCCGCCAAACCAGCCGTCATCCAGCACGAAAAGCTCTATTCCCAAGTCCGCCGCACGTTTCATCATGCCGTGCAGCACTTTTTCCGTGAAGGTAAAGTACACTCCCTCCCATGAGTTCAGCAAGGTCAGCCGCTCCGTGCCGCCGCCGCGCAGGCCGTAGCGGCGCGCCCAGCGGTGGATGCGCCGGGAGGCTTCCCCCTTGCCGTTTCCACTGTGCGCCAGAATGAGGGGAGGCGTTTCAAACACTCCGCCGCCGTCCAGCAGATAGGGAGCGGGAGCCACGTCCAGCCCCGCCCCCGCAAAGAGGTAGTGATACGGGCTGTGGCGGAACCATATCCGGTAGTTGCCGGGCCACGCCAGCGCCCCCAGAACCACTTCCCCCGCATCCTCCCGCGCCGGACCGTCCAGGGAGATGACGAAGCCGGGGCTTCCCTCCTGGGCGGCGCGGGTACCGGTTCCGGAAACCAGGGCAAGTTCATGCCCCCGCGCCACTTCCTCCTCGCTCATCAGGGATTCCCCGCCCCATGTGCCGCGGAAGCTGGTGACAAAGTAACGTTCCGCTCGCAAATTCAGTTGCGCGGACGCCGCGCGGTGCAGGCGGATGCCTTCCCTCCCCTCGTTCCGTATCACCGCCCATTGAAGGAAGGCGTCCGATTCCCGGTGGGAGCGCACGTGAATTTCCACCCGCACGGGGTAGGAAGGGTCTTTCCCATAGAAGACGGCTTCTTCCCGGTCGTCATCCAGTTCCAGCACTTCCCATCCCTGGCATTCCAGGCGCAGGGAAAGAGTTCCGTCCGCCTGGGTCGCGCAAATGCAGTATTCATCCGACGCATTGGGAAGCCCTGTCACGGAGTCCGCCAGCGCGGAATACAGAAGAGGCGCATCCGCGGTGCTTTCCAGGGCATCCTCCGGTTCACGCAGCCGCGGTCCGTAATAGGCGCGGCGCACGCGGCCCTGTTCATCCCTGAACAGGGTCATCTGGGAGGAACGGGTCAGCAAATGAACGGAATCCGGAGTCATGGTCGGCAAATGGGGAAAGGGTAGGTCATTTTTTCCGGGCAGGCGCACGGCCGCTCCTGCCTTGTCCATTAATCCCTGCCCCGGACAGGGAAGTCAATGGCAAAATGGCAGGAGAGCCCGGGCGTTTCTCCTACTTTTTCCACAAACGGGAGGAAGGCCGGAATTTCATGGTGCTTGATTCATGCACAAACAGTTTGCTGCCGTTTTCCGGATGGCGTACCACGCGGGCACGCCGCCGCTTGATGCTGAACGAACCAAAGCCGCGGAATTTGACCAGTGAGCGCCTCAGGACCGACCGGGCAATCGTGTCCAGCACCGCGTTCAGCGCACGTTCCGCCTGCCTGGGGGTAACGCCGTCTCCCAGCTCCCGCTGAAGTTCCCTGACGAATTGTGTTTTATTCATAGGCCGCCCAGCATGATATGCCCCGTTCTCCCGGTAAAGCGGAGAAGGAACGCAGGCATTCCTGCCACCAGCCCCATACGGGGATGCCCTTCCGTTCCGGGCTGCAAGTTTCATCCTTGCCCCCCTCCGGCGGACCCATTAAGGTTCAGGGAAGATGTCTTCCCCCGCCGCCGGTGCTCCATTCCCGGAACGAGCTTTCAACGTGACCGCGTTGAAATGGAATACCTGCGCCTGGCTTCTGCTGCCCGTCCTGGTGTTCATGGCCTGGTGGATGCACTGGTATGTCTCTATCCCCCTCGCGGCCCTGATGGCCGCGGGACTGGCTCCCGGAAGGCGCAAGGAACTACCGGAAAGGAAATCCCTCCCCTCTTTTCCCCTGTTCAACCGGTCCTCGTTTCTTGTCCTGGGCGCATTCATCGCCCTGATGGTCCTGTCCGGATGGGGGGAATGGGTCAATCAGCACCCGGACCACATCGTCAGGAACGCCTGCCTTCGTGAATTGGTCGCCAGCCCGTGGCCCGTCGTTTTTCCGGACGGAGACGTCTTGATCTACAACACAGGGTTCTGGCTGGTTCCGGCCCTGGCAGGCAAAGTGGCTGGGCAGGAAATTGCCCGGGCATTTGTCGTGCTGTGGGGTGCATGGGGCCTGTTTCTTGCCTGGCTGTGGCTCTGCGTTTTCTCCGGCCGCCGTTCCCTGCTGCTCGCCCTGCTGATGGTAATGTTCGGCTCCCTTCTGAATTTCCAATGCTGGCTGGGGCTAGATCTGTTCCGCCTGCATTACTTCGGCACGGCGGAACAGATCATGTGCAGCGCAAACGCCTCCATCCCTGTCATGCTTTTTTTCATCTTCCTGGCTTCGGGACGCATGCCCCCGCACTGGATGCCCCTTTTGTTCGCGGCCACGGCCTTTTATTCTCCCCTCGCGGCCCTGGGGGGGCTGCCCCTGGCGGTCTGCCAGTGGCTCCGGCAATGGAAAGGCAGCCGCTCCCCCCGGCGCAGCCTGCTTCATCCCTCCTTTCCGGCAGCCGTCATGCTGGGGGCGTGCTTCCTTCTTTATTATGCGGCGGTAAACGCGCCGTCCTCCCATATGGGCTGGCGGCCTTTTTATACGCGGCCGGGGGATTTTCTGCTGGCAGGGACCTCCTTCCTGCTGTACGCCCTGTTCTGCTGGCGGGATTTCCGGCGGAATTCCCTCTTTATCTGTACGCTGGCAACCGGACTGCTGCTGCCCTTCTTTTACGTCAACGGAGACGTCAACGACCTGCTCTGCAAGGGGAGCGTTCCGGCGATGGCCTGCCTGCTCGCCTTTCTGGCCTCCACCTGGGCGCGGCATCCCCGTCTCCGGATATGGATATGGCTTCTGCTGGCGCTCGGATTGGCGCCCCGGTTCAATGTTCCCTATTACTGCTGTTCTTCCAGCGCCCTCCAGGCATTTCTGACGCCTTGCGCCTCATGCACGGAGCCTTCCTCCTTTCCCTGCCGGGAATGGCGGCAACTCACCTATGCGCCGCAGGCACGCCACCAGGATGAATGGGGCCGCACCATGCACCATCCCGGACACCGGTGGCATCCCTATTATTCCGGCACGCCGCGCCCATGGCTACGCTTCATTTACCGTTTTTGACGTAAAGAAAACAGTTGCGGGAAAAACGCCCGGGAAATGAACATTCCGGATTCACTCCTTTCTTCATGGGAGGGGTCCGAATGCTCAGGCGGTCTTTTGACCTTCCTTCTGGAAGTTTTTCCAGCATTCCTCGATAACCGCGGGCAGGGACTTGCCTTCCTTGTCCATATCCCCCTGGCTTACCATTTTCTTAATCATTTTTCCGGAAACGGGGTCCAGGATGATGACGGCGGGAGGCCCGAAAACGACATAGGGGGCCTTGGAGCCTATGCATCCTACTACTTTGCCCGCTTCCTCCGGAACGAACTGGAAGGTAAAGGAACCCGGTGTCCTTCCCGGGGCCTGCCTGGTATCCACCATCCAGAAGATGAATTTTTTGCCGGAGGCCCTCTTAAAAGCACGCTCCTTGATATGCTTGTCCGTAAAAATGTTGCAATACACGCACCAGGAAGACCCCGTCAGGTAGATGACCAGGGGAACCTTCTTGGCGATGGCCTCATTGCGCAGCTTGTCAAAGGCGGGACTGCCCGATTCATTCACGGCTGGAACGGGAGCCTGCTGCGCCAGGGCGGAAGCGGGAGCCAGCATGCCTGCCACGGCGGCGGCGCAAAGCACGGAAACGGCAAACTTGATCATATTACAGTAACCATAAGTCTCCCTGCGCAGAAGTCAAACTTCAAGATTCCGCCATTGCCATCATTTGCCGTTCAAGGTATATACATTCGCCATGCGCCATTCCAACCCCTATAACCGCAGGCACCCCTCACGGAATAAATGGCGCTTTGTTTTCTGGCTGTTCATGGCGTTCCTGCTCCTGGGCGCAGCCCTGGTTTATTTCCACCCTGCGGAAGACTGGAAAACTGCGGACCGCAGCAGCAGCAGCCTGGCCCCTCTACCCGCTGAAGAACCGGAAGCCGTCGTCCAGGTTTATTCGGCACGCGCCTTCGGCTGGCGCAGGTATTTCGCCGTGCACACCTGGATAGCCGTGAAGGAGAAGAATGCCGGCTTTTACACCGTGTACCAAGTCATGGGCTACCAGCTTCCCTCCCGGGGAACCAGCGTTTCCATCGCGCGGGACATTCCGGACCGCAAATGGTTCGGCGCGGAACCGGAATTGATTCAGGAATTGCGCGGAGCAGCGGCGGAAAAGGCCATTCCCGTCATCAGCCGCACGGCGCAGGATTACCCCTATGCCGATACCTACTGGATCATTCCCGGCCCCAACAGCAACACGTTCACCGCCGCGCTGATGAGGGAAGTGCCGGATCTGACGGTGGAGCTTCCGCCTCATGCGGTGGGGAAGGATTATCTGCCCGGCGGCATTGCCGGACGGACGGAAAGCGGCACGGGCATCCGCATCAATTTATGGGGTCTCGCCGGGTTCAGCCTGGGGCTGGCGGAAGGAGCGGAAGTCAGCCTGCTGGGCCTGAACGCAGGCTTTGACCTGTTGCGCCCCGCCCTTAAACTTCCGATGATCGGGCGCATAGGGCTGCCGGACGCTCCTGTGGGCTGGGACTGGTGGAGCGTCACGCTGCTTCTTTCCGCCGGAGGGTTCATCTTCTTCCGCATGCTCCGCCACATGCGCAGGAAGCGGAGGCAGGCGCACCGCATCCCCCACTTCCGCCATCCGCGGACAAAAACGAGCGAGCGCATTTGAGCCGCATGGTACGGAAGCCTTTTTCCCTTATTCCGTTCCCCGTACACGGGAAGAAGGGGAATAAAGCGGAAATTCGATTGCCAAGCGCGGATGAAGCTGTAAGAATCCGCGCCATGAAAAAGCTCCTGATCCGCTCCTGTCTGATTGCTGGGCTGGCCTGGACCGCTTCCTGTTCCTCCAACAAGGAAACGGCACCTCAGGAACCCGCTCCCGCCCCAGCCGTTCAACCGGAACAAACCACCGCGGCGGACCGCCCCGCCCCCTGGGCTCCGGCCCCGGTGAAACCGGCCATTCTTCCGCAGGAGGAGAACGCAGAGTCCGTGCCGGGACCAGCCGTATTGCCTGGCGACTTCCGCCCCGGGCTGCGCACCCCCCGGCTGCCGGAAACCCTGCTGTATGATCTGGACGGCAAGCTGATCACCCCCTCCGCCCCGTAACCCTTTTCTTTTCCTTCACCATGACTGCGACCATTCCCAAGGGCTTCCACCCGGAACCTTTTTCCTACCATCAGGAGCTTGAACTGGACATTGACGCCCTTTCCAATGCGGGCGACGGCATCGGCCGCGTGGACGGCTGGGTGGTTTTCGTCCCCTTCGCCCTGCCGGGAGACCGCGTGAAGGCCCGCGTCTGGCGCAACGACAAGAATTATTCCTCCGCGGACCTGGTGGAAGTGCTTCACCCCAGCCCGGACCGCGTGGAGCCCGGCTGCCGCCTGTTCGGCACCTGCGGCGGATGCCAGTACCAGCATTTTTCCTACGACCGCCAGCTTCTCTGGAAAACCCGGCAGGTGGCGGACCTGCTCCGCTTGCAGGCAGGGCTGGAACTGCCCGTCAATCCGGCCATTGCCTCCCCCCGCCAATACCATTACCGCTCCAAGATTACGCCCCATTTTGACAAGCCCAGGGAAGCCAGCCGGCCGGCCATCGGCTTCCTGAAGGCGGGTTCCAGAAGGGAAGTGGTGGATGTGCCGCAATGCCCGATTGCCATGGAGTGCATCAACGAGGCCCTGCCCCTGGCCCGCAAGAGCGTTTACCAGGCCGCGGCCCGGTTCAAGCGGGGAGCTACCATTCTGCTCCGCGCCTCGGAAGGGACCGTCATTACCAATAACAACGCCGTGGCCTGCGAGCGCGTGGGCGGTCTGGAATTTCATTTTTTGGCGGGAGATTTTTTCCAGAACAATCCTTTCATTCTTCCGCTTTTTACGGACTACGTGGCCCAACAGGCGAGCATGGACGGGGAGGAGTTCCTGGTGGACGCCTATTGCGGTTCCGGCCTGTTCGCCCTGAGCCTGGCGAAGAAATTTAAAAAAGTGCTGGGCGTGGAAGTCAGCGAGACTTCCGCGGACTGGGCGCGCAGCAATGCCCGGAGCAACGGGATTGAACACGCGGAATTCCTGGCGGCGGACGCCGGGGCCATTTTCGCCCAGGTGGATTTCCCCGCGGAAAAAACCGCCGTGGTGATCGACCCGCCCCGCAAGGGATGCAGCATGGAGTTCCTGACCCAGTTGTTCGCCTTTGGCCCCGGAAAGGTCGTTTACGTTTCCTGCAATCCCGCCACCCAGATACGGGACCTGGCGGAATTTGACAAGGCCGGGTACGCCGTTACCGCCGTCCAGCCCTTTGACCTGTTCCCCCAGACCAAGCACCTGGAATGCGTGGTCACCCTGAAAAAGAACATCTGATTTTCCCCATGCCCAAGCTTTACATCAAAACCTACGGCTGCCAGATGAACGAGCGGGACTCCGAGCAGGTGGCCCGCATGTTCGTGCAGAAGGGCTATACCATGACGGACCGCGAGGATGAGGCGGACGTCATCCTGTTCAATTCCTGTTCCATCCGGGAGCAGGCGGAACAGAAGGCACTGGGGAAGATGGGCCTGCTGGCCAAGCAGCAGCGGCACCGCCCGCACGTGGTTTACGGCATGATGGGCTGCATGGCCCAGAGCAGGAAGGATGAGTTGTTCAAGGAACTGCCGCGCCTGGACCTGGTGATCGGCACCCAGAAGTACCACCGCGTGTTTGAGCATGTGGACGGCATTCTGCGCGCGCGCCAGGAACGCCGCATGGATGAATTGCAGACCGCTTTTTCAGGCACTCACGTGTGCGACGTGGCGGATGAGGAGGATTCCCAGAACCGCATCCGGGACCACCTGAATCCCGGCGCGCGCTCCACGGCGTATGTCTCCATCATGCAGGGGTGTGAAATGAAGTGCGCCTACTGCATCGTCCCCTACACCCGCGGCAAGGAACGCAGCCGCCCCGTCCGGGACGTGGTGGACGAGGTGAAGATGCTGGTGGACGCCGGCGTGAAGGAAGTCACCCTGCTGGGCCAGATCGTCAACCGGTACGGCAGGCAGATGGAAACGGCGGACGGCAAGGGCGGCTTTGTCCAATTGCTGGAAGCCGTGCATGAGGTGGAAGGCCTCCGGCGCATCCGCTTCGTTTCCCCCCATCCCATCGGCTTCCGGCAGGATCTGGTGCAGGCATTCACCTACCTGCCCAAGCTGTGCAGCCACATCCATTTCCCGATGCAGAGCGGCAGTGACCGCATCCTGAAAATGATGCGCAGGCCGTACAGGAATGAAACCTACCTGGACCTTTGCGCCCGGATGAAGCAGGCGCGCCCGGATTTGTCCATCACCACGGACATCATCGTAGGCTTCCCCGGAGAAACGGAGGAAGACTACCTGCTGACCCGGCAGGCCGTGGAACGGGTCCAGTTTGACAACGCCTTCATCTTCCGCTACTCCCCGCGCCGCGGCACTCCCGCCGCCGCCATGGAGGAACAAATTCCGGAGGAAGTGAAGGAAGCGCGCAACCAGGACCTGCTGGCCGTGGTCAATGAAATAGCCATCCGGAAAAACCGGGAACTGGTCGGCACCGTTCAGGAAGTCCTTCTGGAAGGGCCGTCCAAAACGAATGAAGCGCGCCTCTCCGGACGCACCTCCCAGAACAAGCCCGTGATGGTGGATGCCGCCCCGGACCTGGCGGGAGAGCTTCTGCCCATCCGCATTGAAGAAAGCACGGGGTTTACCCTGTACGGCGTCCCATGCCCTTCCAGGGGATGATTTGAACGCCTTCCTCTTCCACCCGCAAATAGATGGCTCCGGTTTCCGAGAGACGGTACACGGCCGTTCCCTCCGGCACGGGGCATTCATGCTCCGTGGTGAAAATGACCGCGCGGGCGCCCGTGGCCCTGATCCACGCGGCGCTGGCCACCGGATCGCGCGGATGGTGCCCGATGACCAGCACATCAGCCCGCGGCGTCATTGCCGCCCGCGCCAGGGAGGAAAACCCGGCATTCCCTATCATCAGGACGCACTGCCCGCGGCATTTCCACGACAGCACCCGGCTCCGGTCCTGATGGATTCCCGTGGACAACGGTACGGGAAAATCTTCCAGAACAAGTTCATTTCCAGGGCGAAACCGCCATTTCCGAACGGAACATTCCGCATCCGCTGCGCCCCAGTTCCGGATTCCGGGATATTCCTTCGCCAGCGCTTCCACTCCGGCGCGCTCCGCCCTGCCGTTCCTGGAAGCCAGCACCCCGGAAGGCCGGATACCACGCGCCTTCAATACGGGAAGAAGGGTGTACCGGACCGCATTTTCCGTTCCTGCGGCCACGACCAGCGCGGGATTGGAGATGACCGCGGACCAGGCGTCCTTCTGCAACGGAACGATGACCGCTTCATTTTCCCCGGCAGGAGGTGCGGAAGAAAGATAGCTGCACGGCAGGGAAGCCACTCCCCCGGCTACCGCCAGCATGACGGAGGCCATCCAGGAAGCCGCCGTATTGCAGACGCATAAAATCCACGGGCACCACGCGAACACCAGCCCGAACAGGGAGACGCCCATGAGCGGAAAAACGAGCACGCTCAAGCACAAATTGGTCAGGGGAGCGTACAGGTTCCAGGTGCCGAAGTGCCATGCCGTCAGGGGAATGGACATCAGCCACGCCCCCACGGAGATGAGCAGCGCGCCGCGGAACGCTTTTTCCAGGCGCACAAAGCCTTTTTCCCGCGCATTGTAAATCCGGGAAGGAATGAACGGGTCCGGAGCCCACAGGGGCCTTTCCCGGATGCTCCATCCTGCCAGGCAGACAATCACGGCGAAGACGCAGAAGGAGAGCTGGAACCCCGGCTGGAAAACCTGGAGCGGGTCCATCAGGCAAAGGAGGATGAAAGCCAGCGCCAGAATATTGGCCGGATGCCCCTTCCGGCGCAGCACGGACGCCAGCAGCCAGACCGCCGCCATGATGAAGGCCCGCAGGGCGGAGGCGGACATCCCGGTCACAAACACGTACACCGCCAGCAACGGAATGCAGGCCAGCCGCGCCGCACGGGGGCGCACGTACAACAGCCTCAGCATTCCCAGAACCAGCATGGCCGCCACCCCCACATGCATGCCGCTGACGGCGAACACGTGCATGCAGCCGCTTTCCAGAAACTTCGCCATCGTTTCCGGCCTCGCGTCCGTCTTGTCCCCCAGCACGGCGGAGACCATCACCTGCCGGGCCTCGTCATCCGCCGGCGCGCCTTCCCTCAGCAGGCCTGCGGCCCCCTCCCGGAGCCGCAGGGAAAACGCCCGGAGGCGGCTGCGCCAGTCGCCCGGCCCCACCCGGCAGGCGCCATCCAGCCGAATCCCGGCAATAATGCCGTGCAGGTATCCCCACCGCTCCCGGTCAAAGATGCCGGGGCCGCACGGGGCCTGGAGCGGATATGTCTCTCCGTCAATCCGGTACCGTTCCCCTACTGCCAGGGGGCATTCCCCGCCACGGGAGGAAACTGCGTACAGCCACCGGGAACCGTCCGGGCGGAACAGCACGGACTTTCCGGAAACGGCGTTAACGGAGCCCTCCATGGCGACAGTCCTTCCCGCCTCCACGGGAACATTCACGTATTCCCGGTCATACGCCAGCAGATGCATGGCCGCCCACACCGCCAGGGCAATGGCCAGCAGGCTCATGGAAGGAGCCCGGAACAGGCAGGGCAATAGCGCCCAGCAGAGGCAGAGGCCCCAGAACCAGGGGGAAACGTCCACCGCCGCGCATGCGCACAGCATGGCGAGAGCGGGAGCCAGCAGGGGAGCCGCGGCCATGGTCCGTTCCAGCCACGGCCGCCGCAGGTGGCGCTCCTGTTCCATCCGGGGAAAAGCTTACTGCATGGCGTCCGCGCCGTCCCGTTCCAGGGGAAGAACGGAAGGCAGCGGAAGAACGACGTTGGCAGGCAGGGGGGCCTTGCGCTGGAGCACCTTGGGGGCCAGCGCCTCGCTCGTCTCATAGGCGCCGCGGAACATCTCCAGCTTGGCGTCCAGATTGTCAATGTAATGCAGGGCCACCGCCTCCGGGGTCTTGGGGAACACGGGGGAGCCGAAGGCCAGTTCCCCGTGGTGGGAGGCGATCAGGTGCAGCAGGTGCATGCGCACGTCCGGGGAGGCGGGGTCCAGCGTCTTCCAGGATTCCGCTTCCGGAAGGGCCATGATGCGCTTCCACAGATTGTTGACCAGTTCAATGCCCAGCGGAATGTGGCCCAGCAGTTCCCCGGCTTCCGAATAGGGCATCGTGAAATCCTCCTTCGGGTAGCAGTTTTCCCACAGCTTCCCGCAGTCGTGAAACAGGCATCCGGCCAGCAGGAGATCGCGGTTCAGCTCCGGATTCGCCTGGCAGACGGCAGAGGCCGTGCGCATCATTCCCGCCACATGCTCCACCAGTCCGCCGCGGCGGGCGTGATGGTAAGTGCGGGCGGCGGCGGCGCGCTGGAGGCGTTCCCCGAACTGTTCGATGAATTCAATGCACAGGGCGCGAATGCGCGGATCATTCATGCCCTTGATGAGCACGCAAATCTCCTTCAGGTCCGCCTCCTGCTTCTTCTTCAAGGTTCCGGACCCGGCCAGGAAGCTTTCCTTCTCCTGTTCGTCCAGGGGGCGCACTTCCAGATCGGCCGCTTCCATGCCGAAGCCCCCCTTGGTCCACTGGCCGCGCAGGCTCACGAAACTGCGGAGAGGCAGGGAGGCCAGCGTGCGGAACCAGGGCTTGTCCTCCCACACCTTCAGTCCCATCGTCCCTTCCGCATCGGCAAAAGATACGTCCAGATACGGCTTGTTGCTCTTGGTCATCTTCTGCGCGCACTGGGCGATCTGGGCAAAAACTTCCGCTTCCACCTGGCCCTCCGCGGCCAGCTTGCCCAACTCCATGAGACTGACTTGTTCCATGCGGGCCATCTTGCCCCGCTTCCCTCCATCCGTCAAGAAAACGCCGGAGGACTACGATGATAAAAAAAGGAAACTGCTTATTTTTCCAATACTCCCAACTCGGCAACGGCAACATGGCTACCTTCCACTACCCGCTTGCCTACAAAACGCAGGTAACGGGCTTTCACGGGCGTCTCCAGGTCAATCCGCTGCGGAACGGGATTGGCGCGGATATTGGAAAACTCCCCCTCCGCGGCGGGAGCTCCCCAATCGTTTCCGTCCGCACTCAGGTAGACGGCGTAGCGGTCAACCGTCCCCTTTGCGGAATCCTTGCGGGGCGTGTAGATGACGGCGGCAACGTTGACCGGACGCCCCATGTCGATTTCCAGCGCCTGCGGAGGAGCTATTTCCCCCTGGGCGGCATGCGTATGCCAGAGGGTGGAGGGGTTGCCGTCAATGGCCAGCTCCGGAGCGGCGGCGCTTCTTTCCCCGGCCGCTACCTTCCAGTCCCGCGTAGGGACGGGGATGATCTGCGCGGTTACGGAAGACCTTCTGCCGCGGTATTCGCTTACCGCCTTCACCGTCCCCCCGGCAGGGAGAAGGAAAGGCTCCCTGTACACGGCGGACTGCGGGCCGGGGTCCGTTCCGTCCGTGGTGTACCTGGTCACCACGCCCTCCGCGGATGCCAGGGTCACCCGGCCATCGCGGTCGTAATTCACTGCCGGAGCATTCAGGATAACAGGGTACTTCCACAGGGAAACCTCGCACAAGGCCGGAACGGCCCGGGACTCTTCCAGCACCACGCGCACTTCATCCGCCGTCACGGGCCTGCCCTTCAAAAGAACCCTGGCTCCTATGCTGGAACCTTCCGTCCATTTGCTCCAACGGCCGTTTTCACTCACCTCCACGCGGAACTTGCTCACCCTCTGCCCCAGCTGGACGGGTTCCGCCAGCCGGATGACGTCAAACGCCGCAGGTTCCGGCAATTTCAACGCCAGGCAGGGATTTTTATCTTCCGGAGCGGCCGCCCAGTACGTCGCCCGCTTCCGGTCCAGAACCTGTTCCGGGCCGTGCCCCTTCCATGAGGAGGAGGAATCCGCCCGTGCCCCGGAAGCGAAGTTGCGGGAATACAGTTCATTCAGCAGCGCACGGAAACCCGCCAGGGACTTTTTATCCTCTTCATGAATGCGGCCGCGGCGGTCCGGCGGCACGTTCAGATTCAGGTTGGCCCCTCTGCCTACGCTGTCAAAGTACAGCTTCAGCAGATTCTCCGGCGTCCGGACGCGGGAATTCTCATGCTCATGCCAGAACCAGCCGGGGCGGATGGAAACATCCACTTCCGCGGGAATCCAGTACTTGCCGTCCACGGTGCCTTCCGTGCCCAACTGGTAGCGCACGGTGCCGGGGGCGGGTTCCGTCCCGGCTTGCAGCGGAACGGGGGTGTACGTGGCCCAGCAGGGATAGCCCGCATAACCGCTTTCGTTCCCCACCCAGCGGGCGCCCGGCCCCACGTCGGAAAAAATCACCGCTCCGGGCTGCCGTTTCTTCAGTTCCCCCCACGTCTTCTTCCAGTCGTAATACGTGCTCCGGTCAATGGAGCGCTTCTCCCGCGCTCCACCGTAATAGCCGTCCCCTCCGTTCGCTCCGTCAAACCACGCCAGGAAAACTGGGCCGTATCCCGTGGACAATTCCTTCAACTGCTCACGGTACATTTTGATATATTCCGGCGTTCCGTAGGAGGAAGCGTTGCGGTCCCACGGAGACAGGTAAATGCCGAACCTGACGCCGTACTTTTTGCACGCGCGGGAAACCTCCTTCACCACATCGCCCTTCCCCTGCTTCCACGAGGAGGCCGCCACGCTGTGCCGGGTGGTCTTCGTGGGCCACAGGCAGAAGCCGTCATGGTGCTTGCAGGTCAGCACCACCCCCTTGAACCCGGCGTCCGCCAGCGTCTTTACAATTTCGTCCGCATTGAAATCGGAAGGATTGAACAGCTCCGGCTTCTCGTCGCCATAACCCCATTCCTTCCCGGTAAAGGTATTGATGGTGAAATGGATGAAGGCATACATCTCCATATCGTGCCATGCCAGTTGAGCCGGAGAAGGAACAGGCTTCAACGGGGGAACCCCATTCTTCACTCCCGCTTCCGCCAACCCGGCGGCCAGCATGCAGGTTCCCAGAAGGGCCGGGGCCAATTGATTCAATCTTCTCATCAAATGCATAACTAACGTTCGGAACTATGTACGCTCCGGGCATCCCGTTCTTTCAGACAACTCTACGAGTTAAAGCCGTACCGCCCGCTGAAGATGGCCTGTTTCCCGCAATCGCGGGAGAAACGGGGCGCCTGCGCTTTTTTCCTTTTCCGCCCATCAGGGATTATGGAGCAATCAATATATTGAACACGTATCCGGACAGAATGATAAACGCCGTCACTGTTCCGAAGAAAATCCAGATCAGCTTCCAGGTCATCACCTTCTTCAGAAGGGCCGCCTCCGGCACGGAAAGCCCTACCGTCGCCATCATGAACGCTATCGCCGTGCCGATCGGAACGCCTTTCGCCACAAACACCTGGATCACCGGAACTATCGCCGCCGCATTCGCATACATCGGAACCGCGCAAATTACCGCAACCGGCACCGCCCACCAATGCTCCCGGCTCATGGACGCTTCAAAAAATCCCTCCGGCACATAGCCGTGCACCGCCGCTCCCATAGCGATGCCGATCACCACATACAGCGCCACTCCCTTTACGATTTCCCACGCATCATGCATGATGACGGCCCATCTCTTCCGGAACGGCGTCCCCTTCCGCTCCCACGCGCCGCTTTCCTCCCCGGACTGGACAAGCAGCCCCCGTATCCAGGGGGACAGATAGCGTTCCAGCCTGAACCTCTCCAGCACAGCCCCTCCCATCATCCCCAGCAAAATGCCGGAGACCGCATAAATCACCGTGATCTTGACCCCGAACGCCCCCAGGAACAGGGCGATGGCAACCTCATTCACCAGAGGCGATGTGATCAGGAAGGCAAACGTCACGCCCAGCGGAATCCCTCCTTTCACAAAGCCGATAAACAGGGGAATGGAGGAACATGAACAGAACGGCGTGACCGCCCCGAACAGGGCGGCGAAAAAATACTGAAATCCGTAGAGCTTCTTTGTCGTCAAAAACACGCGGATGCGTTCCACCGGGAAATAGGCGTTCACCACGCCCATGAAAAGACTGATCGCGTACAGCAGGAAGAGGATCTTCACCGTGTCGTACACGAAGAAGTTGACCGCCTCCCCCAGACGGGTATGGGGTGTGAACTCCAACACCCCGTAAACCAGCCAGTCGGCAAAATCCTGAATCATAACCGGGAAGAATTCTCCTACCGCTCTGCGGAAACAGCCGGGCGGGGAGGTTCCCCGCCCCCGGAACGTTCCTGGTGATTCATCATCTTAACCACCGCCAGCAGAATGAGCAGCGCCGCAGCCCAGACGGCAGCCCTTTTCCATCCGCCCTTTCGCTTGAAGGAAGCGCTGCCGCAGCAGCCCCCTCCTCCGCACCCGCAGGAACCTGCCTCCGGATGGGGAAGATTCCCCTTTACTGCCCTTGAATCCTCCGGCCTTCCGCTACAGCAACCCTCCTCCGGAGAATCCGCTTGAAGCGCTTTTTGGAGCATCCTACTGATTTCATCCCGGGAGGGTACCGTGCCGGAAACAAGAATCCTGCCGTCCACCCCAAGAGCCGGGGTTTCCAGCACTCCGGCGGCGGCAAGTTGCGCGGCATCCGTCACCTTTTCCGGAAGCGGTTCCAGACAGAGTTCCCGCATGACCTGCTCCGTCACCTGCGCCAATGCCGTACATTTGGCGCACCCCGGTCCGTAAATTACTATCTTCTTCATGTAATTATTGATTTATATTTTTAAGAATATCAAAATGTATGAATAAAAAATACTGAACAAACTGAATACCAATACCATTACCCCTTTAACGCCGGGCTTTCCTGCAAACACGACAGCACGCTGCTGAGGCAGGGGCAGCACAGGGAATAATACACATTTTTCCCCCGCTGTTCACAGGACACGATCCGGCTGTTCTTCAACACGTTCAAATGGCTGGAAACGGTAGACATGTCACGTCCGGAATCCTTCTGCAGTTCGCAGACGCAGCGTTCTCCATCCAGAAGCATCTCCACAATCATGAGGCGCACGGGATGCCCCAGCGCCTTGAAAACACCGGCAAGAGGTTCCAGCTCCTTGACGGAGTGAACCGGACGGAATGAAGAGGTGCAGGAACAATCGGACATAAGCAATGGATTTATTATTTTTAAAATCGTAAAAATGTCAATCTGTTTTCCCGCCACGGCCATGGCACACCACGCAGGCACAGCGCACAGAGGCAGCCGCTTGAAATCACCCCCCCATGCTGGACACGGCAATTCCCTTCCGATATGCTCGCTTACACACCTTTACCGCCATGCTGTACATCGGATGCCACCTCTCCTCCGCAAAAGGTTACGAAGCCATGGGCAGGGTTGCCCTTTCCATCGGCGCCAACACCTTCCAGTTCTTTTCCCGCAACCCGCGCGGAAGCAAGGCCAAGGCCATTGACGAACCGGACATTGCCCGTTTTCTGAAGCTGGCGGAAGACAACGGCTTCGGCACGCTGCTGGCGCACGCCCCTTATACGCTGAACCCCTGCTCCGCTGACCCCAAAGTCACCCGCTTTGCGGCCCAGGTGCTGAGGGAAGACCTGGAGCTCATGGAGCATCTGCCGGGCAACCTTTACAACTTCCATCCCGGCAGCCACGTGGGACAGGGAGTGGAAAAAGGCATTGAACTGGTGGCGGACCAACTGAACGGCGTGCTTGCTCCGGACCAAAAAACGACCGTTCTGCTGGAAACCATGTCCGGCAAGGGAAGCGAGCTCGGCAAGACCTTTGAAGAACTGGCCGCCATCATTGAGCGCGTGGACCTGAAAGAAAAGCTGGGCGTCTGCCTGGACACCTGCCACGTTTATTCCGCCGGGTACGACATCGTCAACAACCTGGACGCCGTGCTGGAACAGTTCGACTCCGTGCTGGGCCTGGAACGCCTGCACGCCATCCACCTGAACGACAGCATGACGCCTTTCTCCTCCTTCAAGGACCGCCATGAAACCATCGGCAAGGGGAGCCTGGGAAAACAGGCCTTCATCAACATCATCAACCATCCTTCCCTCCGGGAAGTGCCCTTTTTCCTGGAAACGCCCCGGGACGACGCCGGGCACGGCGAGGAAATAGCCTGGCTGAAAGAACATTACCGCGGCTGAGCGTGATTCCCGGATCAACCGGGTTGCCTGTGATGGAGAAAAAGCTTGCATGCGCGCCAGATACGGGATACATAAGGCCTGTAAATTAGTTTAAACTAATTCCAATATCTGCTTTTCGAGGCAGAACCCATCCGGCTTTTATGAAAGAAATGCGCATCGCAAAAATAACAGGGCGTGAAATTCTGGATTCACGCGGCAACCCCACCATTGAGGCGGACGTTTATCTGGAAGGCGGAGCCACAGGCACGGCGGGCGTCCCCAGCGGAGCTTCCACCGGGGAACATGAAGCCTGGGAACTCAGGGACGGCGACACGGCCCGCTACCAGGGCAAAGGCGTCACCAAAGCTGTGGACAATATCCGCAACGTCATCGCCCCGGCCCTGATCGGCCTGGAAGCGACGGAACAAACCACGGCGGACGCCCTCATGAGCTCCCTGGACGGCACCTTCAACAAGGCCAAACTGGGAGCCAACGCCATTCTGGGCGTTTCCCTGGCGCTTGCCAAGGCGGCGGCGGCCCAGCTGCAACAGCCCCTGTACCGCTACCTGGGCGGTCCGAACGCCAAGGTTCTGCCCGTCCCCATGATGAACATCATCAATGGGGGCGCCCACTCCGACGCGCCCATCGACTTTCAGGAATTCATGATCGTTCCGTCCGGCGCGCCTACTTTCCGGGAAGCCCTGCGCTATGGCGCGGAAGTCTTCCATGCCCTGAAATCCGTCCTGCACAGCCGCGGCCTTTCCACCGCCGTGGGTGATGAAGGCGGCTTCGCTCCCAAGCTGAACTCCGCGGAAGACGCGCTGGACTGCATCGCCCAGGCCGTGGACAACGCCGGCTACCGATTCGGGGAAGACATTTCCATTGCCCTGGACGTGGCTTCCTCCGAATTCTACGATCCGGAATCCGGACTGTACGTTTTCAAGAAGTCCGACGGCAGCCGCAGAACCGCCGCGGAACTGACGGATTACTACGTGGAACTGAAGAAGAAATACCCCATCGTCTCCATTGAGGACGGCTGTGCGGAAAACGACTGGGACGGCTGGAAAATCCTGACGGAAAAACTGGGCAAAAGCACCCAGCTCGTCGGGGACGACCTCTTCGTCACCAACGTTGAATTCCTCAGAAAAGGCATTCATCTGGGCGTGGGCAACTCCATTCTGGTGAAGGTAAACCAGATCGGCTCCCTGACGGAGACGCTGGATGCCGTGGAGCTGGCCATGGGCAACCGCTACACCGCCGTTATTTCCCACCGCTCCGGGGAAACGGAAGACGCCACCATCGCGGACATCGCCGTGGGGACCAACGCCGGCCAGATCAAGACCGGCTCCCTGAGCCGTTCCGACCGCATGGCCAAATACAACCGCCTTCTCCGGATTGAGGAGGAACTGGGGGAATCCGCCCGCTACGGCAACGGATTCGGCCTGTTCTGACCTCTTTTGCCGGAACTGGTATAAAGCAACCCAAATCCCCGGTCGTCGTGAGGCGGCGCGGGGATTTTTCATTCTCCGGGGTAATTGCATCCTTTTCTTTGGGACAAAATATGCAATGCTGGGCTTTCGGATTCCGCATTGCCAAAAAGCCCCATCTCCGTTCCGCGCCATGTCTCCCAGCCTTTCCCTGCCCACACGCCCCCTGCTGTGCGCGGCACTGGCGTACCTGGCGCTTCCTCTGGGCCTCTTCCTGTGGGGATGGCTGCATCCCGCCTTCTCCGTTCCGCTTTGCGCCGCACTGGCGTATGGATTGTACGCCTGCACCCGGAATCTTCCGGAACAGCGGCTTCCTCTGAAAGCCCGCGGACTGGCCGTGCTGGGCTTTCTGTCCGCCTTCTGCCTGCTGCTGGTGCTGCTGTGCGGCTTCACGGGCCACTGCCAGCAGCACGCGGACTTTGCGGTCCGCAACGCCGTTTACGAACAGCTTGCGACAGGCTCCTGGCCCCTCGTCATGGCGGACGGGCGCCACTTCATCTACTATCTGGGCCATTGGCTGCCTCCCGCGCTGGCCGCCTCCTGCTGTCCGGATGCATGGGCTCCCTGGCTGCTGGCCCTGTGGACCTTCCTGGGGCTGGAACTGGCGCTGCTGGCGGCTGCCTCCCGCTGGGGCGTCCGGCAAACGGCCTGGTGGGCGCTGGTTCTCTTCTGCCTGGGATCTCCGGCAGCGGCGCTGGACTGCCTGGGAATGCCCCTCCCCTCCCTGTTCGCGGAATACAATGCCCAGATGGTGCTGTTCATCGGCATGCCCGCCCAACTCTTCAACACGTTCAACCATGCCGTTCCGGCGCTGTTGTGCGCCGTGCTTATTCTGACCCGCTCCCTGCCTGCCGCGGGATATTATTTCATGGGGGCATTGCTGCTGCCGTCCTCCCCGCTGGGCGCTCTTCTGCTCCTTCCGTACATAATGTATGAAACCCTGTTCCGCCGTCCAACGGAGCAGGCTCCTCCTTCCCGGCTCCGGTTCCTCCTGCTCCAGCCGGTTTTCTGGATTGCCGTCCTGTGCGCGGCGGTCATGGCCGTCTTTTATGCCCATCTGGACGGTGGGGGGCAGTTTTCCTGCCTTTTTGCCGGGAAGTATGCGGAAATCTACCACTACGGCCAGCAGCGGCTGCTGCTCTATCCCGGCTCCGTCAAATACGCCAGCTTCCTGCTGGCTCTGGCCCTGGGCGTTCTGCTGCCGGGTGCGCTGCTCTTCCAAGCATGCCGGAGGAATCCGCTGTATTACATCACGCTGGGGATGATGGCAGGCAGCCTCTTTTTCCGCACGGGCATCATGAATAATGAACTTCTCTTTAAAGCCCCGGCGGTCCTCTATCCCTTCCTCTCCCTGCTCTTTCTCCATGCCTTCCGCCAGGGGGGCACGAAATACCGGACACTCCTGATTCTTTACCTGGCCTGCACGGCCCTTCCGTCCCTGCAATGCATGATGGAAAAAGCGGGTACGTTCTCCACCCGGGCAAGCACTATGCAGGAGCACCAGCTGACGGCGCACGGCGGCATGCTTGACCGCCGGAAAGACCCCGTCTGCCGCCAATTCGTCAAAAAGGACGGCCATCCTCTCCCCGCGTGGCTGTTCAAGACCGGAACAAGGCCATGACGTCACGGCGGCGGGAATCAATCCAGCCTGATGCCGAACATGTCCGACAGGGACCCGGCATCCTTGTCCAGCGCGTCTTCTCCGCCGGGAACGGCTTCCGGAGCCTTCGGAATCAGGACGGAGGCGTCCATCCCGCGCAGGGTAAACAGCAGTTTCGGCTGTTCGTCCAGCATCACACCGAAGGCATACAGGACCGCGGACGCATGCTTGCACAAATCCGCCCAGTCCGGGCAGGAACAGGAAAAACGCCACTCTTCCGGCGCGGGGAACAGGCCGCCCTCCGGATCGCACAGGATTTCCAGCAGCTCCGGGGAGAGGTTCCCCTTCAGCAAGTCAATCCAGGAACCGATATGCCCGGCGCACCGCGCACGCAGCCGGGCAAGCGCCTCTTCATCCGGAGGGGCGGCATGCACGCGGACCTCATACAAATGCTCCCCCATCACCAGCGCGTCAATGCGGCCGGGAGCCGCTTTCACGTCCAGAACGCAGCCATAGCGCAAATAAGTACGCCCGGGGGCCAGCCGCATGCCGTACACCTCGCACGCGGCCAGGCTCTTCATCCATTCCTTTCCCCAGAACTTTTTCGCCAGATTTCGCCCGGAAGCCGTCACGGGATGCAGCTCCATCCCCTCCGCGGCCAGTTCCGCCGCCTTCTCTTCCGCGCGTTTCCGCAAATCCGCCCGTTTCAGGGGCATGCCATCATTTTCACACATATGATATTTTACCTTTTATTCCATAAAGAACGGCTTATAAATCATTCACTAATGTTCTTTAGGAACTGTTCTCAGCATGAAATCTCCAAATAAAGGTACCGTGAATGCCAATTCTCCATAAGAAGGACTATATATCATTCCCTTTTTCATTAAATGGGCCCGGGTTGGACCTATCTTGTTCACAGTAACTCCCAGAGCATGTGCAATTTCTCCGGCTCGCATCCTTTCAGATCTTAATTCTGCCATGGTTCTCAGGAATCTTTTTTCTCCCGGAGTAAGCCGATCAAATCTTACACGGAAAAAATTTTGATCCAATCTCTCTATAACCTTCTCCGTTGCCCGATTAATTACATCCAATGTAATATTTTCAGTTTGCGCCTGTTTCCAAGCCTGATATCCCCATTCTTGTAAAAAATACGGATATCCATGAGTAAGTTCATATATTTTATCAAGAGCATCATTTGCAAATACAGCTCCCTCCCTTCTGGCCGGTTCCTGCAATGCGCGAGCAACATCTTCCTGGGATAAAGCTCCAACATCAGGAAAACTGAATAAGCGTTCAGCATAGGATTTAGAATCTCCGGCCAAACCCGGCAAAATAGGAAGCCCGGCACCTAATAAGACAATAGGACTCTGTTTCTGTTGAATTCTATGCATTGCCATAATCAATGCACTTAATTCCTTCTCTTTAAAATATTGGATTTCATCAATAAGAATGGCAACAGCGGATTGTTTTTCCATGGCTGCCTCCGACAATGCCTGAAAAAGCTCAGGCAAATCATTTTCAAGGTCTCCGCTGTCCGCTACACCCGGTAACGGATCCAAGTCCAATCCCAAATCTCCATAGTTAATTCTGATAGTTCCAATAAAATTTCTAAGAGCAATCAGCCCCCTTTTAACTTTATCACCTGTTCCGGCCAATCTGTTCAATTCAAAAAACAACCTCCTCAAATATGGAGCAAGACTGGCACCTAAAGATTTATTTTCATGTGCTTCAATCGAGATCGTATGATATCCATGTTGTTGCGCCAATCGTTCCATTTCATTGAGTAGAACCGTTTTCCCTACTCCTCTCAAACCAGTTAGAAGCATGCTTTTTTCTGGTCTCCTATTCAAAGTACGCCCTAATAAAATCTCTGTTTGTCTAAGAATGCTGGACCTCCCTACCAACTCGGGAGGAGGAGAGCCAGCACCTGGTGAAAAGGGATTTTTTATTTCATCCATAATATAGCCCGTTATAGTAAGTATACTTCTAAGGCTTTTCAAGTAGAACTTACTAGACCTTCTTACCTCTTCTTACCTCTTCTTACCTCTTCTTACCTCTTCTTACCTCTTCTTACCTCTTCT